>NZ_CP059060.1:1811649-2113591 GCF_014217875.1 Synechococcus sp. LTW-R | reverse complement strand
GATCACCTTGAAGCCGCGGCCGGCGGCGGCTTGGGCGAACTCCACCATCTCCAGGGGTGTGCGGTGGGCCGAGAGCACCCGGACCTCCGCCTCCACCCCCAGCCGCTGGAGCATCTCAACGGCGGGCTGCATGGTGGGCAGGTCGGAGTCGCTCCCCATCACCACAGCCACCAGCGCAGCGTCAGACATCGGCACGTTTCGGCTTTCGCAGCGAGGATGACATGGTTCCGTTCTCGCATCGAATGCGCTGGCTGAGCCACGTTCGCCTGCCTGGAGAGCCAGGGCTCTGGCGCATCGGCCTGGCCCAGGAGCGGATCGCCAGCATCCAGCCCATGCCCCCGGGCAGAGCCGCCGCCGGTGAGCACTGGCAGGGGGACTGGCTGAGTCCCGCCGGGATCGACTGGCAGATCAACGGCGGGCTGGGATTGGCCTTCCCCGAACTGCAGCCCAGCGATCTCCCCAGACTGCTGGAGCTACTCGAGCTGCTCTGGCGCGACGGGGTTGAAGCGATCAGCCCGACCCTCGTGACCTGCGCGGTCGCCCCGCTGCGCCAAGCCCTGGCGGTGCTGCAGCAGGCACGCCTGCAACACCGCAGCGGCCGCTGCCGCCTGCTCGGGGCCCATCTGGAGGGGCCCTTCCTCGCCCATGGCAAACGGGGAGCCCACCCCTCCGAACACCTGGCTACGCCGAGCCTGGAGGCCCTCGAAGCCCGCATCGGCGGCCACGAAGCGGAGATCGCCCTGGTGACCCTGGCGCCGGAGCTGACGGGGGCCGAGGCGGTCATCGCCGCCCTGCGCGATCGGGGGATCCTGGTCAGCCTGGGGCACAGCGAGGCCAGTGCAGAGCAGGCCAGCCGCGCCTTCGAGCAAGGGGTGGGGATGTTGACCCACAGCTTCAACGCGATGGCGGGACTCCAGCACCGCAGTCCCGGTCCGATCGGAGCGGCGGCCCGGCGCGGCGATATCGCGCTCGGCTTGATCGCCGATGGGGTCCACGTGGATCCGACCATGGCGGTCCTGCTGCAGCGGCTGGCGCCCGAGCAAGTCGTGCTTGTCAGTGATGCCCTGGCCCCCTACGGCCTGGCGGACGGGCTGCACCGCTGGGATGAACGCACGCTGATCGTCGAGCAGGGGAGTTGCCGGCTCGAGGACGGCACCCTGGCCGGGGTCACCCTGCCACTGCTCGAGGGGGTCAAACGGTTAGCCCGCTGGAGCGGCGATCCGGATCGCGCCATCGCCGCGGCCACCGTCCTGCCCCGGCGCCTGCTGGGTGGGGCGACCCGGGTGCCGCAGCAACTCCAGGGGCTGCCCCTCGGCGAAACCCTGCGTTGGACGGGACCCAGTGCTGACCTGCGCTGGAGCCGGGCCGCCTGAATAGGATCCGCCCCATCTCCCTCCTGCGCCGAATGCCCGCCGATCAGCTCCTCAACGCCAAGGCCGCGGACAAGCAGGCCGAGAAGCAAGAGGTGAAGGGCTATTTCGAAACCACCGGGTTCGATCGCTGGAACCGCATCTACAGCGAATCCAGTGACGTCAACAAGGTGCAGCGGAACATCCGCATCGGCCACCAAAAGACCGTCGACAACGTGCTGGCCTGGCTTCAGGAGCAGGGGAACCTGGGCGGCCGCAGCTTCTGTGATGCCGGCTGCGGGGTCGGCAGCTTGACGCTGCCCCTGGCCCAGCTCGGGGCCGGCTCCATCGCCGCCTCTGACCTCTCCGAGGCCATGGTCCAGGAGGCGGAGCGCCGGGCCAACGAGGCCGGCATCGCCCCCGGGCAGGTCAGCTACTTGGCCTCCGACCTCGAGAGCCTCAGCGGTCGCTACGACACCGTGGTCTGCCTGGATGTCTTCATCCACTACCCCCAGGAACCGGCCGAGGAGATGGTGCGCCACCTCGCCTCCATGGCCGAGAAGCACCTGATCGTCAGCTTTGCGCCCTACACCCCAGTGCTGGCCGTCCTCAAAAAAATCGGCCAGCTCTTCCCCGGCCCCAGCAAGACCACCCGCGCCTACACCCTGCGCGAGAAGGGCATCGTCCAGGCCGCTGAAGCGGCGGGCTTCGTGCTCAAGCGCCGCAGCCTGAACAAGGCCCCCTTCTACTTCTCACGGCTGCTGGCCTTCGAGAAGGCCTGAGGGCAGGGGCGCCTCCAGCTGCAAACCCTCCGGCTCGAGGCGCAGGCGGTGGGCATGCAGCTGGTAACCGCCCGCTCCGGGGAGCACCTCAGGGCGCGCCGCTCCCCCCGGCAGATAGAGGGGATCGCCCAGCAGTGGCGATCCGATCGCTGCGGTGTGGATCCGGATCTGATGGGGGCGTCCCGTGGCGATCTCCACCTCCACCAAGCAGCCCTCCGGCCGGCGCTCCAGCAGGGTGAGCGCGCTGCGGGATGGCAGGGCACCGTCGTCGTCCGCCAAGGCCACACACCACAGCTCCCCCAGCAGCGGATGGGGCCGCCGCCCAATCGGGGTCGTAATCGGGCGGGTCTCCCCCAGCCCCCAAGCTGCCGGCAACGCTGCGGTCAACGCCCGGTAGACCTTCCGGCAGCCGCGGCTGACGCTGGCCTCTGCGGTGCTCTCCCGCAGGCGCGCACTCAAGTTGGCGCGGGTTGCGCGCCGCCGCGCGCAGACCAACAGCCCGGAGGTGAAGCGACCCAGGCGATGCACGGGCCGGGCCTCCGGCGCCCAGGGCCGCAGCTGGCTGAGCAGCGTGTGCTCCAGGAATCCTCCGGCGGGCAGCACCGGCAGGCCGCTGGGTTTGTTCAGCACCAGCAGGTCGCCGTCATCGAAGACGACCGCGCGCTGGCTCAGCACCGGCACGGCGGCCTCCTCCCAGGGGGGCCGATGCCAGATCAGTTGATCCCCGGCGAACAGCGCCCCATCGGCCCGGAGCTGTTCGCCGTTGCACCAGATCTCACCGGCGGCCAAGCGCTCCATCCAGACCGACGGATCGGAATGGGCATAACGCTCGGCGTAGTAGCCCACCACGCTGGCCGCAGCCGCCTGAACCCGGTCCCGGTAGCGGTGGCCGCCGTTCAGGGCCGCCGGCAGCCAGTCCTTACTCAACCAGGCCGTTTTCCAGGGCGTAACGCACCAGTTCCGTGCGGCTCGCGGTCCCGGTCTTGGTGAACAGCCGACTCACGTACTTCTCGACGTTGCGGATGGAGGTCTCCAGGCGCCGGGCGATCTCCTTGTTCATCATTCCCTCCGCCACCAGCTGCAGCACCGAGGCTTCCCGGGGGGTGAACTCGTGCTTCACGGCCGCCGCCGGTTGCTTGCTGCCACCGGTGGCCAGCAGGGAGCGGATCTCGGTGATCTGCTTGGCCATCTGGCCGATGTCCGCATCGGCAAAGCGGGCGGCCTCGGTCAGCAGCCGCTCCTGGCGCTTCACCACGTTGTGGACCCGCGCCACCAGTTCGTCGGGGTCAAACGGCTTCGGGATGTAGTCGTCGCAGCCGGCCTGAAAGCCCTCGATGCGATCGGCCGTCATCCCCTTCGCCGTCAGGAAGATGACCGGGGTCCCGCCCAGGCGCTCGTCCTCGCGGAGCTTTCGCAGCAGGCCATAGCCATCGAGGCGGGGCATCATCACGTCGCTGATCACGACGTCGGGCAGCAACTCCTGGGCCTTCGCCCAGCCGTCTTCGCCATCGACGGCCGTCGTGACCTGGAACCCCTCGTCCTCCAGGTAGGCCTGCACGGCGGTACGCAACCCCGGTTCGTCATCCACCAGAAGCAAGCGGGCGGGTGACGCTGGCGTGACGTCTGGCTGGGTTTCAGGTTCGAGGCTCATCCCCGCAATCTATCGAGGGTTTCCAGGCAAAACCTGCTGCTGCTCGATCAGCTGACCGGAGTAGCCCAACTGGCGGGCCAAGGCCTGAAGGGTCGCGGGATCCTTGCCGGCCTGCTCCGGGAAACAGGCCGCCCACCAAATCTTGTGATCCAGGCGATTCGCATCGGTCACCTGGCCGCCGGGGTTGAGCTCTTTAATCAGGAGCGCATTGCCGCGCTTGGTCAGGCGCATCGGCGCGCTGGCACTGCAGCGCAGGTTGTCGACGGCCAGCTCCACCCCCGTCGGCGATTCCACCCAGACGACGATCGTTCGGGCCGTGGCGTCGTTGGGATCCGGCTTCAACCCGTGCACCCCGATCAGGTGCACGCCCTCGATCGTTCCCCATTCCCGCAGCACCACCAGATCGGCGGGGCGCTGCTCGGAGGGCTTGAAGAAGACACCATCACGCACCTCCTGAGCCCGGGCGCCCAAACCCAGGGCGGCGGAGCCCAGCAGCAACGACAGGAATGCAATGCGACGGCCCATGGCGCCCGAGAACGGCAGCATGGTTGCCAGCATGGGCGGCGATGGCCTCCGGCGTCACCTATCTCGATTACCAATCCACCACCCCCTGCGATCCGGCGGTGGTGCAGGCGATGGCGCCCTGGTGGACCGAGGACTTCGCCAACCCCGCCAGCCGGCTGCATCGCCCGGGCTTGACCGCGGCCGCCGTCGTGCAGCACGCCAGAAGCAGCATCGCCGCCAGCCTGGGCTTCGGTCCCGAGGCGCTGATCTTCTGCAGCGGTGCCAGCGAAGCCAACAACCTGGCGATCAAAGGGGTCGCAGAGGCGGAGCTGCGGCGGGGCGGATCCCGCCGGCGCCTGATCTGCCTGGCCACCGAACACCGGGCCGTCCTCGATCCGATGCGCTACCTGGCGGGGCATGGCTTCGAGCTGGTCTGCCTCGCGCCCCAGGCCGATGGCCGGATCGACCTCAACCAACTGGAGGAGGCCCTGAGCGCAGAGACGCTGCTGGTGAGCGTCATGGCCGCCAACAACGAGATCGGCGTCCTCCAACCGATGGAGGCCATCGTTCAGCTCTGCCACGAACGGCAGGTTCTCGTCCACTGCGATGGGGCCCAGGCGGCCGGGCATGTGCCCCTGCCGTCCGGCCTCGATCTGCTGAGCCTCAGCGGACACAAGCTCTATGGCCCCAAAGGCATCGGCGCCCTCGCGATCCGCCCCGGGGTCGAGCTCGCCCCCCAGCAACACGGGGGCAGTCAAGAGCGGGGACTGCGGGCGGGCACCCTGCCGGTGCCCTTGATCGTCGGCCTGGCAAAAGCCGTGGAGCTGGGCGAGGCGGATCGGGACAGCCGCGGGCCACGGCTCGCCCAATTGCGGGATGCGCTCTGGGAGCGCTGCCAAGGCCTGGGGGGAATCGAGCGCAATGGCAGCGCCACGCAGTGCCTACCCCACAACCTCAACATCACCATCCAGGGCGTCGAGGGAACCGCCCTGCATCAAGCCCTCAGGCGCGACCTGGCGGTCAGCAGCGGCTCCGCCTGCGCCGCCGGCGAACCCTCCCATGTGCTGCAAGCCCTGGGCCGGAGTCGCCTTGAGGCGGCCGCTTCGGTGCGCTTCAGCCTGGGACGCCCCAGCACCCGCGCCGACGTGGAGCGCGCCGGAGACGTCCTAGAGGACACGCTCAAGACCCTGCGACGGCCCTAGCGCTTCGAAACTTCAAGACTTGGTGGGCAGGCGCTGTCGTGGTCGCTACTTTCCGGCCAAACACCTGCTTTTTCGATGGGATTGCCCACCCCAGGTACCAACAAGCTCTCGATCCTGCGAGCGATTGAGGACGGCTGGCAGGCCTTCTGCCGCGCCCCCTGGCCCTTTGTGCTCTTCCAGGTGCTGGTGCTCGTGATCATGGCCCCCTTCATCGGTCTGATCACCAGCGGCCTGCTCCACCTGGCCCTCGGCGCACCGGCCCTGCTGCACCCCGTCGCCACCAAGATCGGCCTGGTGGTCGGGATCATCGGCTACATCATCGTGGCCCTCTGGGCCGCCGTGGGCCTGACCCGCGGTGCCTGGACCAGCCTCGAAGGCCACAAGCCCAGCTTCAGCAGCTTCACCCGCTGGGATAGCGATGCCAGCGGCCGCCTCTTCGGCTCCAGCCTCCTGCTGGTCATCGTGCTGGCCGTCGTCGGCGCCGTGGCCTGGGGCATTGGCTTTGGTCTCGGCAAGGTCAACACCGTCCTCTTCTGGATCCCGGTGATCGCCTTCGCGATCTTCAAGATCTGGCTGGTCGTCACCCAGCAGTTCCTTGTGCCGATGTCCCTCTACGGCACCAAGCGTCCCGTGGAGACCCTGCAGGCCGGCATCGACGGCGTGAACCCCAGCTGGTGGACCGTGCTCTGGTTCGTGATCGTCGAGAGCGTCGTCGCTGGCGTCGCTTACCTGTTCAACGCCGGCGGTCTGCTGGTGCTGGCTCCGGTCCTGATCTGCGTGAGCACCGCGGCCTACCGCCAGCTGTTCGGCAGCCAGGACCACACCGGGATCATGAGCAACAACTGATCAAGTCAGAGCGCGCTTTCCCGCGACACGCCATTTGGCGGAACGGCTGCGAGGGTTGGAGCTCTGCTCCTCCTCTGCAGCCGTTTCTGGTTTTCGGGTGACCCGCTGCAGCCGCTCATCACTGCTGAAGGCGGTTTTGACGCGGCGATCCTCGAGGGAGTGAAAACTGATCACCCCCATCAACCCGCCGGGCAACAGCCAATCGGGGGCCTGCTGCAGGAGGCGATCCAAAACCCCCAGTTCATCATTCACGGCAATCCGCAGGGCCTGAAAGGTGCGGGTCGCCGGGTGAATCCGCCCGCGGCGCGCCTTCGGGGCGTAGCAACCGGCCACCAGATAGGCCAGGGCGTCGGTACCGGCAAACGGTCCCTGCTCCGCGAGGTGCTGCTTGATCTTGCGGGCGATGCGTCGGGAGAGCCGCTCCTCGCCATAGGCATAGATCAGATCCGCCAGCTCGGATTCCTCGAGGCGCTCGATCAGCTCCGCGGCGGTCTCCCCGGCCTCGGGATTCATCCGCATGTCCAGCGGTCCGTCCTGGCGAAAGCTGAAGCCCCGCGCCGCCACATCCAACTGGGGACTACTCACCCCGAGATCAGCCATGACCGCCAGGGCCGGCTCCTGGGGCTGGTAGTCCGCGAAGTTGGTGGCGACGATCGTGACCCGATCCGCAAAGGGGGCCAGGCGCTCCGCCGCCGCCTGCCGGGCCGTGGGGTCCTGATCCAACCCCACCAGGCGCAGGCTGGGGTGGGCCTCGAGCAGCAGGGCGCTGTGGCCGCCGCCACCGAGGGTGCAATCGATCAGCAGACCACCGCCCCGCTCCTGCAAAAGGGGTTCCAGCGCAGCGAAACTGGCCATCACCTGCGCCGCCAGCACAGGCACGTGATCAAAGGCCTGAACCAGCGGACGTGTAAGCAACGGGCCCTTCCTTCCTAAGATCCCGCCAGCGAGCCCTTTTCCTCGGCCCCATGACGCAGCTGGAAACGCGCACGGAGCCGATGGTGGTGAACTTCGGGCCCCACCACCCCTCGATGCACGGGGTGTTGCGGCTTGTGGTCACCCTGGACGGTGAGGACGTGGTGGATTGCGAGCCGGTCATCGGCTACCTCCACCGCGGCATGGAGAAGATCGCCGAGAACCGCACGAACGTGATGTTCGTGCCCTACGTCAGCCGCATGGATTACGCGGCCGGCATGTTCTACGAAGCGATCGTGGTCAACGCCCCAGAGCGTCTGGCCGATGTGCCGGTGCCCAAGCGCGCCAGCTACATCCGCGTGTTGATGCTCGAGCTCAACCGCATCGCCAACCACCTGCTCTGGCTTGGCCCCTTCCTGGCGGACGTGGGTGCCCAGACGCCGTTCTTCTACATCTTCCGCGAGCGGGAGATGATCTACGACCTCTGGGAAGCCGCCACCGGGCAGCGCCTGATCAACAACAACTACTTCCGCATCGGCGGTGTCGCCGCGGACCTGCCCTACGGCTGGCTGGACAAGTGCCTGGACTTCTGCGATTGGTTCGGGCCGAAGATCGACGAATACGAAAAGCTGATCACCAACAACCCGATCTTCCGCAAGCGGATTGAGGGCCTTGGAACGATCACGCGCGAACAGGCGATCAACTGGAGCCTCTCTGGCCCCATGCTGCGGGCCTCCGGGGTGCCCTGGGACCTGCGCAAGGTCGACCACTACGAGTGCTACGACGACTTCGACTGGGATGTGGCCTGGGAGAAGGAGGGCGATTGCTACGCCCGCTACCGCGTCCGCATCGAGGAGATGCGCCAGTCCCTGAAGATCCTGCGCCAGGCCTGCCAGATGATCCCCGGCGGCCCGACCGAGAACCTCGAGGCGCGGCGCATGGCCGAAGGCAAGGGCAGCGAATTTGCCGGCTTCGACTATCAGATCGTCGCCAAAAAAGTGGCGCCGACCTTCAAGATCCCGAACGGCGAGCTCTACACCCGCCTGGAATCAGGCAAGGGTGAAATCGGGGTGTTCCTGCAGGGCAACAACGACGTGACCCCCTGGCGCTTCAAGATCCGCGCGGCCGACTTCACCAACCTGCAGATCCTTCCTCACATCCTCAAGGGAGCGAAGGTGGCCGACATCATGGCGATCCTGGGCTCGATCGACGTGATCATGGGCTCGGTTGACCGCTAACCGGTTTCTTCAACGGGTTCAACGCAGCGGTTGCCTGCTGCCGACTGGTCTCCTCGGAGGGCTTTGGCTTAAGGGCCTGCACCCAGGCCTGCCCGGCTGGAGCTGTCCGCTGCGGGCGCTCACAGGCATTCCCTGCCCGACTTGCTATCTGACCCGCGCCACCGCCGCCTGCTTGACAGGCGACCTGGATGGGGGACTGCAGCTCCATGCTTTTGGCCCGGTGGTGGCGGCGGCCCTCGTGACCTGGTCCATCGTCTCGATCCGCCAACGCCGCCTGCTGCCGACGGGGATTCCGGCATGGCCCCTCGGCGCTGGTGTCATCGCCCTCATGAGCTATTGGTTCCTGCGCCTGGGCGTGAGCTTGGGTGGTTGGCCCGGCCCAGGCCTGCTGCAGTTCCCACTGGCGCAGCTCAGCTAATCAGCCCCTTGTTGTAGGCGGCGTTCTGCAAATAGAAGGAACTGACTGGCAAAGCCAACAGCGCACCGAAACCACAGGTGCAAATCGACACCACCAGAACCAGCAGGGTCGTTAAGAGCTCCAACCCCAAATAGGGCATGCCCTGGGGTGAGCGAAACAACGCCTGAACCGACGCCGAGAAGGCCTCAGTCACAGTCAAGTTGGTATTGAAGATTCGATTTACATAGAGCGGGGTAAGAAACACGATTAAGACCCCAGGCAGAACACAAAATAGAAAACCAACCAGGACCAGCGCGCTGAAGAAGACACCAGCCCAGAGGTAGCGCCAAGGCCTCTGCAACAACGCCGCAAATGCGGCTTGAACGGTGATCACCTCCCCCCGTTCGTAATAGAGCGCCGGAATCGCCGCCAGCAGCACCCCCACCAAACTGGAGAGGACGGTGAAGGGCAATTGACCGAGCTGCCCCAGGGTGATCGCCAGAACCGTGCCACCGCCGTTGGGGTCCGCACCACTCAGGGTGGTCAGCACAAGGCTGATCACGAAGTAGACCAACGTGCCGATCACGCTGATCCCCATGGCCGCGATCCAGGCCAACAGGATCGCGGGCACATGAAGCACAAACGCCTCCCAGGCGCGATTGATGGTGGGTGATTCCGTGGCCAGCGGCGACGCCATGCCATCCCTCAAACTGAACCAATGGTGAAGACCCCACAGCGGGTTTGACTGCAGCGCGCAATGAATCCGAACAGCTGGTTGATGCTTTGCCGCAGCGTGCGTTTCGGCGAAACCGATGCCGCTGGCGTCCTGCATTTCCAACAGCTCCTGCGCTGGTGCCATGAGGCCTACGAAGAAAGCCTCGAGCGCTTTGGCCTCAATGCCGCCGAGATTTTTCCGACCCCCGGCTGCACCCCCGAGGTGGGACTGCCGATCGTTCACTGCAGCGCTGATTTCCGCCGCCCGCTGATCTGCGGCTCACCCCTGACGATCCAGGTCAAACCGACGCGGCTCGATCCCAGCTGCTTTGAAGTGCGCTACAGCTTCAGCAGCGAAGACCAACTGGTCGCGGAGGGGCTCACCCGCCATGTCGCCATCCGGGCTGACGGACGACAGCGCTGCGAATTACCGCAGGGAATCAATCGTTGGTTGGAAGCCTCTGCCCTGCAAGGCGGGATTCAGCCCCTTTAGAGACCACCCCAAGGCACCAAAACAGGGCCGCCAATTGCAGCGGCAACAGGCTGGCGAGAAGAGCGAAGGGATGAAATCCCTCAGCCGGGATTGTCGCGAACAGGCCCACACTCAAAAAAGCGGAGAGCGGCAAGATCCAGAGATGGGCTGACTTCACAGCAGCGCCTCAGAACCACTCTTTGCTGTTCTGCAGATAAATCGAGTCGAATTCCTCCGGAGATTTCGTGAGATAGATGATGCCTTCGATGATTCCAATCACCCCCATCACGAAACCCGCGACACCACAGGTCAGGACCGTGACGAGCAACATGATCAAGCCCGCGGTGTTGTAACCGAGCACAAATTTGTGCACACCGAAGGAACCCAAAAAGATCGCGAGCAACCCAGCTGCGAGCTTTTTATTGCTGGCTTCGGTGAGGCTGCTCTCGGTCATGGGTCCTCCCGCCATAGGCCGCTTCTAGCAACTCAGGCGCGATCTGTCACGGACGGGACTCAAGCCATTGGCGCCAGCGCTGGCGATCCCACTTGCCCATCGCGTTGCGCTCCAAGCCCTCACACAGCAGCCATTGGCGGGGTCGCTGCGCCGGCGGCAAGTGCTCAGCCAACTGCCGCAGGCTCCGCTCCAGGGCGGGCCAATCCTGGGGCTCGGCCGGCCGCACCAAGGCCGACAACCGTGCCCCCCAGAGGGAGTCCTCCTCGGGCAGCAGTAGCACCGCCTCGATCGTGAGCCCTGCCTCCCGGATCAGCCGAAGCAGCGCCTCTTCCACCTGCTCGGGGAAGACCGTTTCCGCGCCGCTTTGGATCGCCCCATCGCGGCGACCCCGCAGCTGAAGACCATGGGCCTCCAAGCGCGCCAGATCGCCACTGCTCCACCAGCCCTGCTGCAGCGGCAGCGGTTGCCAGGCGTCCCCCGACCACAAGGCCGCCGCCAAACTGCCGCTGCGGATCTGCAAGGCGCCACTGCTGGGCTCCAGCCGCAGCTCGGCATGGGACAGGGGCTGACCACACCCGCTCTCTCCCGCCAAAAACGCCTGGGGCGCCAGGGCCGCCACCATCGCGCCGGTTTCGGTACTCCCGTAGCAAGGGGCCAGGGGCAAGCCCTCCCGCCGGCAGACCTCCGCCAGGGGCTGAGGCAAGGCCGCACCCCCCACCCAGATCAGGGCGCAGCCCCGCAGCCAAGCCAATCCGCTGGAATCCTCCAGGAGCCGCTGCAGTTGCGTCGGCACCAGCGAGAGCAAGGCCGGCCGCGCGGGATCTAAGGGGCACTGCTGC
The DNA here is from genome assembly GCF_014217875.1 of Synechococcus sp. LTW-R. Taxonomy (NCBI): domain Bacteria; kingdom Bacillati; phylum Cyanobacteriota; class Cyanophyceae; order Synechococcales; family Synechococcaceae; genus Synechococcus; species Synechococcus sp. LTW-R. The sequence goes on along the minus strand of NZ_CP059060.1, from coordinate 2,102,231 downwards.
GCCAGCAGGGCCGGTTCCCGCAGCCACTGCGGCGGCAGACAGCGCAGCGGCACCCGCCAGTGCTCAGCGCGGACCAGGGGCATCAGACCGCTGATGTGGTGCAACGGCAGGGGGTTCAGCAGCTCACAAGCGCCTGCATCGATGCCGATGCCCTCCAGCCATTCGGCCGTGGCCAGGGCCGCGCGCTGCAGATGGGCCAGCGGCTGCAGGCACCACTGGCGACCGCCGGTGCTGCCGCCGGTCCCCAGAACCAGGGCCGGCCCAACGCCTTGCGGCAGCGGCGCCGCCAGCAGAGGCTCCAGCTGCGCCCTCTCCTGGGGGGTGACCACGGCGGTGTTCCGGCCTTCCAACCAGTGCTGCCGCAGCTGCTCGGCCAAGGCGGCGCGATCCCCCTGGTCCAGCAGCACCGCGATCCCACTCATGGCGCTGCCGCCTCCCAGACCGCCTGCGGATCCGCGCTGAACAGTGGGCCCTCCGGCTGCCAGGCCGGCGCAAAGCCCGGTGCCACCGGTGTGGGGCCCAGGGCCTGCAGGCCGGCCAGGTGGTGGACAAAGCGGCGGCCGATCCCCGTCTCAAAGGCCGTACTGACCATCAAGCGAGGTACGCCCCGCTGCAGCTGCTCCAGCAGCGGACGCGGGTCCGCCTCCGCCAAGGGCCGATGCACCCGCCAGCCGGGCCAGTCCGCATCAACGCACTCCGGGCACTGCCGCAGGGATTCATCGAGGGCGACGGGCAGCCGCTGCGCCAGGCCCTGCAGCCCCTCTAGGTCGTTGGGCTCCAGGGGCTGCTCCAGCCACTGCAAGCGCGGCTCGCAGGCGAGGCGATCCGCCCAACCCTCCGCCACCGGACGATCCCAGCCACCGTTCGCATCGAGGCGCAGCCCCCAGTCCGGCGGGAGCTGCTGCAACAGCCGCTCGAGCAACGCCCGCTCCTCGCCGTCCGCGTCGACCGCGACTTTCCACTTCACGCAGCGGGGCTGGTCGCCGGCCTGCTTCCGCAGGGTCTCCAACGCCGGCAGCACCGCCTTCCCCGCCGGCAACAGCTCCGCGGACGCCGGTGCCTCCAGCCAGGCCAGGCCATCGAGGTCCGCCAAGGCCATGCCGAAGCCACAGGCCAAGGCACCCGGCAGCGCGGGCAACTGGTCCTCCAGCCAGGAGCGCTCCAGCTCCTCCGGAAGCTGGGCGAGGGCCTCCGCCAGTGGAGGGTGCTCGGGCTCTGGGGTCCGCCAAGCCGCTGGCAAATCGGGGACTTCCCCCCAAGCCAAGCGCCCGTCTGGGACCTCCAGGCGCAGCAGCCACCCACGACGGTCAAGCCAGCGCCCTTGGGCACTGACCAGGGCACTGGGCAGCCGGAAGGTGTAGGGCCGCCAGTGCAGCTGCATCAGCCCAGCAAGGGCCCAAGGGCCAAACCGAGGGCGAGGCCCAAACCGTTCAGGGCCTGGAAGCGCAGGGCCAAGAATTTGCTGCCGGCGATGCGCTCGGGTTCGCGGTGGTGCTCGCGCAGCAGGCGAATCAAGGCCTGGGCCGCAGGCAAACCGGCCGCGCCCAGCAAGGCGGTCAAGGGCCAGTGGTTGACGAGCACCGGGGCCCACTCAAAGGCGAGACAACCCGCCACAAACCAGGGCACCAAGGCCGCGGCCCGGCCCGTTCCCAACCGGACGACCGGCGAGCGTTTGCCGTGGGCGGCGTCCTCCTCCACTTGATGGAAGTGGGAGCAGAACAGCACCAAGGTCGTCGCCAGGGCGGGGCCACTCCCCAGCTCCAGGGCGGCACGCCAGGGCACCGCGGCCGCCCCCGCGGGGGCGAGGGCCATCAAGCCCGCAGCCGTCGCCAGGGGACCAAAGGCCAACCAGCAGAGCGGCTCCCCCAACCCTCGATATCCCAGGCGAAAGGGCGGACCTTGATAGACGTAGCCCAGCCCACAACAGGCCAGCACCAGGGCCAGGACCGCGCCGTGGCTGCGCACGGCCACCAGAGCCATCAAGAGCAAGCCCAGCAGCAGCGCGCCATTGGCGAGAAGCGAGACCCGATCCCGCCGGCCGGTAAGGTTCACCAGGGAATGGGGCTTACCAGTAGCGTCAACGCCGGTGTCGGCATCAAAGACGTCATTGGCCAGGTTTTCCCAAGCCAGCAGCAGCACGGCCGCGAGCAGAAAGAGGAGCAGCTGATCGAGCCGCACCGGGAGCTCCTGTTGCACGCGCCAACCGGCGGCCAGCAGCACGGGCATCACGGCCACGGCATACATCGGCCACTTGAGCGCAGCCTTCCAGAGGCGCCTGCGCTCAGCGGCAGGGGCATGAAGGCTTGCGACGACCTGAGGCTCGTCAGCGGGCTGAGGCAACTCGAGGTGCGGGAAGGCCCATACATTTGAGCAGCCGCATCGGCCCGTTTCGGTTGCAGGCCCCCACCAGCGTCACAACCCGCTTCAGCGATCTGCTGACCGCCGCCCAGGCCGGCGAGCGCCAGCTCGGCGGAGAGGGCGTGCTCAGCCTCGCCATGGCGATTCCGAACCGGGATCCAATGGCCCTGCTCAGCCAGCTGGAGGAGGGGGAACGGTTCCGCTTCCTCTGGGACAGCGCCCCAGGGCTTTGCCTGGCCGCGAGCGGACGCTGCAACAGCCTTGAACTAAGCGGCCCCCGGCGCTTTCAGCTGGCCCAGCGCTTCAGCGCCATCAGCCTCAATCGCCTCGCCGCACCACAACAGTGCCCGCCCCTGGCACGGCCACGGGTGCTGCTGGCCTTCTCCTTCTTCGACAGCCCGCTCCAAGAGGGGGAAGGGGTTCCGGGGGTCCAGGCGGTCCTGCCCCGCTGGCAACTCAGCAAACAGGGCAGGCACTGCTGGCTGCGTCTCCAGCGCAACCTCGGAGGCGACATCAGCGCCCGCAGCGTTGCCGAAGAACTCTGGGAGCAGGCCGAACGCCTCGGCGCACTGCCCTCCGACCCCAGCGCGGATCAGGGCGATGCCCCCGGACCAGCCATCGCCAGCCGCTCCTCCTGGCAGGAGGGCTACCGCTCGGTGGTGCAGCGCGGCGTGGAACTCGTCGAAGAAGGCCGCCTGCGCAAATTGGTGCTGGCGGTGCGGCAGCAACTGCTGCTGGATCAACCCCTCGACCCCCTGCAGCTGCTCGCCCAACTGCGGCGGCGCCAACCGGGCAGCTGCCGTTTCCTCTGGCAGCAGGCCGGAGGCCCGGCCCTGCTTGGAGCCTCCCCGGAGCGTCTCCTGACGGTGCGGCAGGGCCAACTGCGCAGCGATGCCCTGGCCGGCACCGCGCCGGTCGGTCCAACCGCTGACCTGCTCACCCGCTCCGACAAGGACCGCCGCGAACACGAGCTGGTGGTGGAAGCGATCACGGATGTGCTGCGCGGAGCGGGCCTAGAAACCCGGCGCCCCCGTCACCCCCGGCTCGCCCGGCACGGGCAACTGGTGCACCTGCATACCCCCATCAGCGCCGCGCTGGGGGATCAGCAACCGCTCTCCCTGGCGGCCGCCCTGCATCCCACCCCAGCGGTGGCCGGCCTCCCCTGCCGCGAGGCCATGACCGCTCTGCGCAGCCTGGAGCCCTTTGAGCGGGGCTACTACGCCGCCCCCATCGGCTGGATCGACAGTGAAGGGGATACGGAACTGCGCGTCGCCATCCGCAGCGGCACCCTCCAGGGACGCAGCCTCGAGCTCACCGCGGGCGCGGGCCTCGTGCGTGGATCCGCCGTGGAACGGGAATTGGCGGAAGTCGCCCTGAAGCTCGGGGTGCTCCAACAGCAACTCGATTTGCCCCACAGCGAGAGCCTGCGGTGATGCAGCCCGGGGCAGGCCTGGGGGTGGGCACCGTCCTGTTGGCCCTCTGCCTGCTGGCCGCCCTCGGCCTGCGCCAATGGCTCGGCAAGACCCGGCTCGAGCGGGTGATCTTCGAATCGGACACCCCCGCCGGCAAAGCCTTCGACCTCGGCCTGCTGATGGCCATCAGCCTGAGCGTCCTGCTGGTGGCGCTGGAGAGCGATGCCCGCCTGGGACAGCGCTTTGGTCCCTGGTTCAGCGGCGCCGAGTGGGGCTTCTCCACCCTCTTCAGCCTGGAGTACCTGCTGCGCCTGCTCTGCAGCCGCGCGCCCCTGCGCTACGCCCGCAGCTTCTTTGGCTTGGTGGATCTGCTCTCCAGCATTCCTCCGCTGCTGACCCTTGGGATTCCCCTCGGCCAATCGTTCCTGATCATCCGCGTCCTGCGGTTGCTGCGGGTGTTCCGGATCCTGAAGTTGGGGTCTTATCTCAACGAAGCCGATCAACTGCGCCAAGCCTTGGTGCAGAGCCGCCGCAAGATCACGGTCTTCCTGCTGACGATCGTGGCGCTCGTGGTGCTGATTGGCACCTTGATGTACGTGATCGAGGGTCCTGAAAGCGGCTTCAGCAGCATCCCGATTGGGATCTATTGGGCCGTGGTGACGATCACGACGGTGGGCTATGGCGATGTCGCTCCGGTCACCCCCCTCGGTCGCCTGGTGGCCTCGCTGGTGATGCTGCTGGGCTACAGCATCATTGCCGTGCCAACGGGGATGGTCGGCGCCAAATTCCAGCAAATGCAGCGGCTACAGCCGACCCTCGTCCACCGAAGCTGCGGGCGCTGCAACGCCAAACGCCACAGGGCTGAAGCGCAGTTCTGCGACAACTGTGGGGCGGCCCTACCCGGCTAGCAGACGCTCCATGGCCTGATCGGCCAAGGGGGTGCCGCTGAGACGCTCCACCTCACGGACCCCGGTGGGGCTGGTGACATTGATCTCACTCAGGCGTCCATCGATGACATCGATGCCCACAAAGAACAACCCTTCGGCGCGCAAGGCCGAGGTCAACTCGGCACAGATCTGACGCTCCCGGTCCGTCAATTCGGTGGCCTGGGGTGAGCCACCGACCGCCAAGTTGCTGCGGAACTCCCCGGCTGCCGGCATCCGGTTCACCGCTCCAAGGGGTTCCCCGTCCACCAACAGGATGCGCTTATCGCCCGCGGTCACCGCCGGCAAAAACGCTTGCACCATCACCGGCAGGGCCTGCTGGCCCGTCACCAGCTCCAGCAGAGCCTTCAACCCGGGGGCTTCCCCATGGCTACGCACGACACCCTGGCCGGCCCGACCGCCCAGGGGTTTCAGAACGACGTCACCGTGCTCGGCGGCGAAGGCCGCCAGTTGCTCGACATCCGCACTGACCAGACTGGGGGCCATCAGATGGCTCCAGCGCAGGGCACCCAGCTTTTCGTTCCAGGCCCGTAGGGACGCGGGGCGATTCAGCACCCGCACCCCCTGGCGCTCAGCCAGTTCGAGCAGATGGGTGGCATAGAGGTAGGCCTCATCCACCGGCGGATCCTTCCGCATCCAGACCAGCGGGAAGCTGCTCAGGGGAAGCCAGCGGGGTTCATCGGCTTCGAACCAACGCTCCGGCAGATCCCAGCCGCTGGCCGTCGGGCGGATCTCCGCCAAACGGATCGGCTGGGCCAGCACCAAGGCGCTCTGACCTTGAACGGAGAGGTGAGCCGGCATGCAGACCCAGACCTGATGACCAGCCCGCTGGGCCGCCTGCATCAGGGCAACGCTGGAGTCCTTGGTGGGACGCAGCCGCGCGATCGGATCGATCACGAACAACTGCGCGGGCAGACCGCTAGTGAGCGCGCTCAAGCTCAGGCTCCCAGCAGGGCATCGAGCTGACCACTGCGCTCCAAGGCGTAGAGGTCATCGCAACCGCCCACGTGCTGACCGTCAATAAAGGTCTGGGGAACACTGGTACGCCCACCCGCCTTTTCAGACATCGCCTGGCGAGCGGCCTGATCGCCATCGATGGCGTATTCGGTGTAGGCCACCCCTTTGCGGTCCAGGAGGGCCTTGGCGCGGATGCAAAACGGACAGGCGCGCCAGGTGTAGATCTCAACCGTCGGCATCGCGCCACTTCTCAAGCGTGAGGAAATCCTAGAAGCGAGATTTGGGGGGCTTGGACGGGAAGCCGCCCTGCGCTCGAGCTGCACTGATACGGTCAAACCAAGTTCCTTCCTGCCCGGTGCTCGACCTCACCGACTTCAAGCGCGATCTCTCCGAGCTCACTGACCGCCTGGGCAATGCCCAGGACTGTCTTTGACGTCGCTGCACTGAACGCACGGCAGCAGGACCTGGAGCAACTGGCCTCCCAGCCCGACTTCTGGGATGACCAGAAACAGGCGCAAGCCAAGATGCGCCAACTGGACGAAGTAAAGGCTCAGCTCGAGCAGCTCGCCCAATGGGAGGGCGCCGTGGCCGACGCCGAAGCCACCGTCGAGATCTACGGCCTGGAACCCGACGAGGAGCTGCTCAGCGAATCGGATGCGGCCCTGAAGAAACTGCGGGCCGACCTGGACCGCTGGGAACTCGAGCGCCTGCTCAGCGGCCCCTACGACAAGGAAGGGGCTGTCATCAGCATCAATGCCGGTGCCGGCGGCACCGACGCCCAGGACTGGGCGCTGATGCTGATGCGGATGTACACCCGCTGGGCCGAAGACCACGGCATGAAGGTGACCGTCGACGAACTCAGCGACGGGGAAGAGGCCGGCATCAAGAGCTGCACGATCGAAATCGAGGGCCGCTACGCCTACGGCTATCTGCGCAACGAGAAGGGCACCCACCGCCTGGTGCGCATCTCCCCGTTCAACGCCAACGACAAGCGCCAAACCAGCTTCGCGGGCGTTGAGGTGATGCCGAAGATCGAGGAGGAGGTGAAGCTGGATATCCCCGAAAAGGACCTGGAGATCACCACCTCCCGCTCCGGCGGCGCCGGCGGTCAGAACGTGAACAAGGTGGAGACCGCGGTGCGGATCCTCCACATTCCGACCGGCCTCTTTGTGCGCTGCACCCAGGAGCGCTCCCAGCTCCAGAACAAGGAAAAAGCGATGGCCCTGCTGATGGCCAAGCTGCTGGTGATCGCCCAAGAGCAGCGGGCCGCTGAGATCGCCGACATCCGCGGCGACATCGTGGAAGCCGCCTGGGGCAACCAAATCCGCAACTACGTCTTCCACCCGTACCAAATGGTGAAAGACCTGCGCACCCAGCACGAAACCACCGACGTGCAAGGGGTGATGGATGGGGATCTCGATCCCTTCATCCAGAGCCTGCTGCATGCCGGCGTCGAAGTGGCCGGAGCCAGCAGCGATGACTGACCCCTCACCACCACCCTCGGGCGAGAACCCCAGTTTCACGAAACTGGCGATGCGCAACATGGTGCGCAAGGGGAAGCTGAGCCTGTTCCATTTCGGCTTGACCGCCCTGGGCTTCCTCGGCTTCATCGTCCTAGTGGCCTGGCTGGGTAAACCCCAACTGCCTGGAGCCTGAGGCGATGACGGCTGAACCGGATCTGGACTTGGCCTTTGAGGCCGCGGAGGATCTCCCGGAGAGCCTGGTCCAGGCCGCCGCTGACCTCTGTGATCCGATCGGCGGCATTGAGCCGTGGCATGGGCTGATCAGCGGCTGGTTAGCCCAACTCAGCGCCGAACTGCCTGAGTCCCTGCAGGCACCGGCCTACAGCCTGGGCCTGAGCCTGGTCTGCGATGAGGAGATCGCGGCCCTCAACAACGATTGGCGCGACAAGGCCGGGCCGACGGACGTGCTGGCCTTCGCCGCCCAAGACGACGGCCTCGACGATGCCCCCGCCATTCCGATGCCGGACTTCGACGTTGAGTACGGACTGCTCGATGCCCTGGAGTTGGGCGACATCGTGATCTCGATCGAAACCGCCGCCCGCCAGGCCCCGGAGCACCAGCACAGCCTGCGGGATGAGCTGCTGTTCCTGGCCACCCATGGCTTGCTCCACCTGCTGGGGTGGGATCACCCCGACGACGCCAGCCTCGAAGCGATGCTGCAGAGGCAGCAGCAGCTTCTCGACGAAACCCAGCAGCGGTAGGGTGCGGCCAAAGGCCTGCGCCCGGCGCCTTTGCCGATGCTCCAACCCCAGGACTCCACCCCGAACGCCAGACCCAGCCTCCAGCAAGCGGCTGAGTCAGGCAGCAAGGTGAGGAGACTCGGGGCCTGGCAGGTGGCCAGCGATCTGCCCGCGAGCTTTCGCTATGCGGCCCAGGGTCTGATCTACGGCTTCCGCAGCCAGCGCAACTTCCGCATCCATGTGGTGACTGGGGTCTGCGTCTTTGGCCTGGGCCTCTGGCTGCAACTGCCCTTGCCGCAACTGGCCGTCCTGGTGCTGACCGTGGCCGCGGTCCTGGTGCTGGAGCTGATCAATACCGCCACCGAAGCCGTGGTGGATCTTGCGATCGGACGGCAGTTCCACCCCCTTGCACGCATCGCGAAGGATTGCGCTGCCGCAGCGGTCTTGGTGGCCGCCCTCAGTTCCTTGGTGATTGCGGCGCTCCTGATCCTCCCCGCCCTCTTGGTCCGTCTGGGCGTTTGAATGGTGCCCTGGCTGCAGGGCTGATGCTTCTCGTTCTCGACAACTACGACAGCTTCACCTTCAACCTGGTGCAGTACCTGGGTGAACTGGCGGCCGACCACCCGATCACCGAGGACCTGCGGGTGGAGCGCAATGACGCCCTCACCCTGGACGAGATCCGGGCGCTGAATCCGGACGCGATCTTGATTTCACCGGGTCCTGGCGATCCGGATCAATCCGGCGTCTGCCTCGAAGTCCTGCGGGAACTGAGCCCGACTGTCCCCACCCTGGGGGTTTGCCTCGGCCATCAATCCATCGCCCAGGTCTATGGCGGCAAGGTGATCCGGGCCAAGGAACTGATGCACGGCAAGACCTCGCCGGTACTCCACGAGGGAGCCGGCGTCTTCGCCGGCCTACCCAACCCACTGACGGCCACCCGCTATCACAGCCTGATCGCCGAGCGCGAGTCCCTGCCGGACTGCTTGGAGATCACGGCCTGGCTCGAGGACGGCACGATCATGGGCCTGCGCCACCGGGAGTTCCCCCACCTGCAGGGGGTGCAATTCCACCCGGAAAGCGTGCTCACCCAGAGCGGCCATCAGCTGCTGGGGAATTTCCTGGCCCAAGCGGCAGCCGGCTAACGTTCGGCCCAACTCCAGCTGCTCCATGGCCCTGCTGATCCGCACCCTGGCTGCCGCAGCCGTCGCTCTTCCTTTGGCGGCCAGCGCCGGCACCGGTGTGACGATCACCAGCTACGGCCACAGCGCCCTGCTGATCCAGGGCGGTGGAGCCAAGGTGCTGATCAACCCGTTCAAGGCGGTGGCCTGCGCAGCGGGACTGGCGGAACCCAAAGTCAACGCCAACGTCATCCTGGCCAGCAGCCTGCTGCTGGATGAAGGAGCCCCTGTGGCCAGCGGCAAGTTTCTGAGCCAACCCGGCTCCTACCGCTTGGCCGGCCTCAAGATCGAAGGCATCTCGGCACCCCATGACCGCTTCGGCGGACGTCAGTTCGGACAAGCCACCCTCTGGCGCTGGAGCCAGGGGGGCCTGACCTTTGCCCACCTGGGGGGCACGGCCGCCAAGCTGAGCCCGGAGGACCGGGTGCTGCTGGGCAAGCCCGATGTGCTGATCGTCGGTGTCGGCGGTGGCGCAAAGGTTTACGACGGCGCGGAAGCCGCGGCGGTGGTGCGCGAGCTGGCACCCAAGCGGGTCATCCCGGTTCAGTACGTGAGCGGCAAGACCCCGGCGAACTGCGACCAAAGCAGCGTTGAACCCTTCCTCGAGGCGATGAAGGGCACCAGCGTCAAACGGGTCGGCCGGGTGCTGAGCCTGCCGGGCCAGCTCGGCGAAGGCACCCAAATCGATGTGATGCGCTAGGCCGGGAGCCCCTCGAGGGCTGCATAGGCCGCCCAGAACTGCTGCATCTGCGCCGTGGTGCCCAGGCTGACCCGCAGTGAGCCATCAATCAATGGCTTTCCGGTCATGGCCCGCACCAAAATCCCGGCCTGACGGAGCCCCTGATCGATCAGCGCCGGATCAGATTTGGGCCAGACCAGCAGATAGTTCCCGCCATCGATGTGGTGGCGAACGCCTGCGGCCTGGAGCATCTCCGCCATCCAGGTTCTGGCCTGGAGAACCTGCTGGACGTAGGCATCGACGTAGGCCTGATCCTTCAGGGCTGCGAAGGCCGCGGTCACCGCAAAACTGTTGATGTCGTAGGGCCCCGTGACCCGGCTGACGCGATCGACCACGGCGGCGTGCCCCAAGGCAAAACCGATGCGTAACCCCGCCAAACCGGCGGTTTTGGCCAGCGAGCGCAGCACCAGCAGATTCGGCGTGGCTGCGAAGTCGGCCCTGGGGAGAACGCTGTCGCCGGTGAAGGCCTCGTAGAGCTCATCCACGACCACCAACGTCGATGGTGCTGCGGCCGCAAGCTCGCGGATGACCTCCGGTGCGAGGCGGGTTCCGGTGGGGTTATTCGGATTGCAGATCAGGAGCAGTCGGGGCTTGAGGACCTGCAGGCGCTCGCGAATCGTCTCCTGCGGAAAGTCAAAGGCCTCCCCCAGATAGGGAACCGCCTCGATCGTCATTCCCTGCATCTGAGCGCAGGGCGTGTAGTAGCCGAAGGTCGGCGATGTGGTGAGCAACGTCTCCCCACGGTCGCCATAGGCGTGAAAGACGGCGTGGATCGCCGCATCGACACCGTTGAACAGGCCGACTTGCTCGGGCTGCAGCGGCAGTCCCAGGTTGGCGATGACCGCTTCCCGCAGCCCGTCGTACTCGGGGTAAATGCCGATCTGATCAGCGGGTATGGCCCGCAGCGCTTCGACAACGCGGGGGCTGGGGCCGACGGTGCTCTCGTTGAAGTCGAGGCGCAGCAACGGCCGGCGTCCCTCCAGGGGAGCGCTATAGGCATGGAGGCTCTCCACTTCAGGGCGAGCCGGTGGCCACGCTTGCTCCATCACATCCGATCCAGCGTTGGGATGCCCAACAGACCCAACCCCAGTTTGAGGGTGTCGGCGGTGAGACGGCAAAGGGCGAGACGGGAGGGCAGTGCGTCTGGCTCAGCCTTGAGCACGGGCACCTGGTCGTAGAAGCGGTTGAACACCTGGGAGAGCTCAAACAAATAGGTGCAGAGACGATTGGGGAGCAGCTCCTCCTCGACCTCGGCGACCACGGCATCGAACTTGAGCAACTCCCGCACCAGGGCCCATTCCTGGGGCTCACTGAACTGGAGCGCCCCCGTCCCGGCCGCATCCAGGTCGCCGCCTTTGCGGGCGATGCCCGCAATGCGCACCACCGCGTAGAGCAAGTAGGGAGCCGTGTTGCCCTGCAGGGCCAGCATCCGGTCAAAGCTGAACTGGTAGTTGGTGATGCGGTTCTGGCTGAGGTCCGCGTACTTCACGGCCGCCAGACCAACCGTGGTGGCGACGTGCTCGATGAAGGCCTCGTCCTCGCTGCGGCCCTCCTCCTCGAGGCGACGACGCAGGTCTGCATCGGAGCGCTCCACGGCCTCATCCAAGAGATCCCGCAGGCGCACCGTGTCCCCGGCGCGGGTTTTCAACTTCTTGCCGTCTTCCCCTTGGACCAGACCAAAGGGCACGTGCTCCAAGCGCGCACCCTCGGGCAGCCAACCGGCCCGGCGGGCCACCTGGAAGACCCCCGCGAAGTGGTTCGCCTGGCCGGCATCGGTCACGTACACCACCCGGCGAGCGCCATCGCCGTCGGGGGCTGAGCCAAAGCGATAACGAATGGCCGCCAAGTCGGTGGTGGCGTAGTTGAAGCCGCCGTCGCTCTTCTGGACGATCACCGGCAAGGGCTTGCCGTCCTTGCCGCTCACCCCCTCGAGAAAGACGCAGCGCGCCCCGTCATCCACCACGAGCAGACCCATGGCCTCCAGGTCGCGGACGACCCCTTCCAGATAGGGGTTGTAGAAGGATTCACCCCGTTCGCTCAGGCGAATGTCGAGGCGGTCGTAGATCTTCTGGAACTCGCGGCGGCTCTGGTCACAGAGCAGCCCCCAGGCTTTCAGGGAGACCGAGTCACCGCCTTGGAGCTTCACCACCTCCTCCCGTGAGGTGGTCTGGAAGGCCTCGTCCTCATCGAAGCGTTTTTTGGCCTCGCGGTAGAAGGCCACCAGATCCCCCAGATCGACCGCATCGGCGGTCTCCAGCGCTTCCGGAGCCACCTGCTTGAGGTGGGTGATCAGCATCCCGAACTGGGTGCCCCAATCCCCCACGTGGTTCAGCCGTAGGACCGGATGGCCGCGGAACTCCAGAACGCGGGCCAGGGAGTCGCCAATGATCGTGGAGCGCAAGTGCCCCACGTGCATCTCCTTGGCGATGTTCGGGCTGGAGAAGTCCACCACCACCGGCGCGGCCTGCTCCACGGCCGGAACGCCGAGGCGAGCATCCCCAAGGCGCTCCTGCACCTCCGCCGCCAAACGCTCGGGCTGGAGCGTGATGTTGATGAAACCGGGGCCCGCAATCTGCGGCTCCAGGCAGAGGGCCATGAAGGCCGCATCGGCCTTGAGCTGCTCCACCACCGCCTCAGCGATCTTGCGGGGGGGCTGGCCCAAGGGCTTGGCCAGGGGCAAGGCGCCATTGGCCTGGAAATCCCCGAATTCCGGCTTACTGGCCGGGGCGAGCTGGGGATCAAAGGCCTGCCCGGCCGCCGCGGCCTCGGGGAAGGCACGTTGCATCGCATCCCGAAGCTGGTTCTCCAGGGAGTGGGCGATGCGGAGCATGGAGATGCGGGGGAGATCTTCAGATCATCCCTCTCCGCGGGAATGGCTCAGCCGGAGAAGCGCATGCTGAGGTCCAGCCAGCTGCTGCGGGTCACCGGGGCGCTCGTGGAAATCAGATCAATCCCCGTCGCCCCATAGGCACGCAGCTGATCCGGCTGCACGCCGGAGGCCTCGAGCACCACCGGCCGGGGACTCAGGGCCCGCAAGCGGGGGACCAGCTCCCGCAGCTCCTCCGGGCTGAACTCATCGAGTAAGACCCCATCGGCTCCCGCCTCAACCGCCGCCTGGGCCTCTGCGGCGGTCTCGGCTTCCACGATCACGCGAGCCGGCCAGGGGGCCGCTGCGCGGACAGCGGCGATCGCCGCGGCCACCCCACCGGCCCAGGCCAGGTGGTTTTCCTTGAGCATCGCCGCATCGTCCAAGCCGAGGCGATGGTTCACGCCACCGCCGCAGCGCACGGCGTACTTCTCCAGCACCCGCAGCCCCGGGGTGGTCTTGCGGGTGTCCGCCAAGCGGACCCCGCTGCCGTCCAATTCGGCCACCAGGCGGGCCGTGGCCGTGGCAATCCCCGAGAGGCGCATCGCCAGGTTCAGGGCAGTGCGCTCGGCCGCCACCAAGGCCGGCGCCTCAGCCTCCAGGTTCACCAGGCGTTGCCCTGGGCTGACCACGTCCCCATCCGCCACCAACAGCTCCACGCTGGCGGTCGGATCCAGCTCGCGAAAGACAACGTCCAACAGGGGGCCACCGCAGAACACCCCAGGGGCCTTGCTGATCCAGTGGGCCCGGCAACGGCCAGAGGCCAAGGCGGGGGCGCTGAGGTCGCCGCGACCCAGGTCCTCCTGCAACCAATCGCGCAGCTGCTGCCGAAGGACTGGCGTCAGGGGAAGCGAGGCGGCGCTCATCTGAATGCAAAGACGCATGGGCAGCTTGCCCGAGCTCCTGGCCCTATTTGCCGATGCAGAAGCGGGAGAAGATCCGATCGAGCACCGCCTCGGTGACCTCCGCACCAGTGATCTCCCCGAGGGAGCGCACCGCCGCCCGCAGATCAATCGTCCAAAAATCCCAGGGCAACTGCTGTCCGCCGGCCTCGAGGGTGCGCTGCAAGCTCGCCGCCGCGGAGACCGCCAGATCCAGCTGCCGTTGATTCAGAGCCACCTGCAGTCCCTGCTCACCGCCGTGGCCGCAGCGCTGCAGCAGGCGATCCACCAACTCCCCATGGCCAGCGCCGGTCAGGGCACTGATGCAGACATCGGCGTGGGCGGGCGCCTGCGCTGCCGCCTGGTCCGCCTTGTTGGCCACCACCAGATGGGGGATGCCTGGCGGGAGGGACTCCAGCAAGGCCTGGTCCTCGGCCAACCAACCCTGGACCAGGTCAAACAAGAGCAGCACCACGTCCGCGGCCTGCAGGGCGCCGCGACTGCGTTCGATGCCGATCTGCTCGACGCGGTCCTCGGTATCGCGGATCCCGGCGGTATCCAGCAGGGTCAGGGGGACACCCTTGAGCACCAACTCGCTCTCCACCAGATCGCGGGTGGTGCCAGGCAGGTCGGTGACGATGGCGCGTTCGCTGCGACTGAGCAGGTTGAGCAGGCTGCTCTTGCCGACATTGGGGCGACCCACGATCGCCACCTTGAGGCCCTCCCGCAGGAGCTGACCGCGCTCACCGTCAGCCACCAGCTCCAACAGCGCGGTGCGCACTGCCTGCAATTCAGCGGCCACCGCCTCGCCATCCAAGGGCGGCAGGTCGTCTTCGAAATCCACCCGCGCCTCGAGCTCCGCCAGCTGATCGAGCAGGCGCAGGCGCAGGGCGCTGATTTGCCGCTCGAGACCACCATCGAGACCCGCCATCGCCAGCTGGGCGGCTCGTCGGCTGCGGGCCGTCACCAACTCACTGATGGCCTCGGCGCGGGTGAGGTCCAGCCGGCCGTTGAGAAAAGCCCGTTGGCTGAATTCACCGGGCAAGGCGCGCCGGGCACCGGCGGCCAGCACCAACTCCAGCACCCACTGCACCGAGATCAGCCCGCCGTGGCAGTGCAGCTCAACGACGGTCTCGCGGGTGAAGCTGCGGGGCGCGCGCATCAAGAGCAGCAGCGCTTCATCCACCCGCTCGCCGCTGCCGGGATCGCGCACATGGCCGTAGAGCACGCGGTGGCTCTCCCAGACCTGCTGGCCGGGCGCCTCAAACAAACGCGCTCCAATGGCTTCGGCCTCGGGCCCGGAGATGCGCACGATCGACACGCTGCCCTCACCGGCGGCGACGGCGGTGGCGACAGCAGCGATCGTGTCGGAGGACATGCCTCCAGTGTCTCGTTTCGCTGCCTCAGCTCGTGCTGAAACCTGGGCAAACCATCAAGTCGATGTGGCCGCCGGGGGGATGGCGCCACTCGCGGAACTCCTCCATCAGGGCCTGATGGGCCAGGGGTTGGCCTTGATCGAGGCTCTCCAGGCGCTCCTGCACCAGGTCCAGAGCGTCATCAATGAGCTGCGCAGCCTGTTCAGAGGTCATGGCAACGAATTGGTCTAGTCCGTTCTTGCTACAGAACCTGGCCAGCAGAAGCTGTAGCCCAGCTGACCAGCCGGGGCGTTGGTGTGTAGACCCAAACGCAGCAGGAGCTAGCCGATACCCGCCCGCGCAATGTCCAGCACATCCGCCATCGAGCGGATCTGATCCATGGTGTTGCGCAACTGATCGGCGCTCTCCAGCTCGACCTTCAGATCAATGCGCGCAGGGCGACCGGGGTTGGTGCGCACCCGGGCATCGCTGACGTTGATGCGGTGATCGGAGAGGCGGGTGAGGATGTCCTTGAGGACTCCCACCCGATCCAGCACCTCGATCCGCAGCTGAACGGGATAACGGCGGCGCTGGGAGGCGCTGAGCTGGGGATTCCACTGCACCGGCAAGCGGCGCTCGGCCGGCACGGAACCGAGGTTGGAGCAGTCCTGCCGGTGAATCGTGATGCCGTGGTTGCCAAGGGCAACCGTGCCGACAATCGCTTCGCCGGGCAGGGCACTGCAGCATCCGCCCAGCCGGTATTCGAGGCCCTCCAGACCCAGGATCGGGCTGGCATCACCGTGACCCGTGAGTGGAGTCGAAGGCCCTGAGGCTTGCTCACTCTGCTGGGAGAGGTTGCGGGCCAGCTCCTCATCGCTGATGGCCGGAGCCTCGGACTCGGTGGCCAGACGCAGCTCTTCCCGCAGGCGGTTCAGGACCTGGTGGAGGGTAACGCCGCCAAAGCCGATCGCCGCCAGCAGGTCTTCGGTGCCAACGAGGTTGCAACGGCGAGCCACCTTTGCCATCGCCTCACCATTGAGAAGAGCATCGAAACCGTCACGGCCCAGCTCGCGCTCGAGCATGTCGGTGCCGCGCTGGATGTTCTCCTCCCGATGGCTCTTCTTGTACCACTGGCGGATGCGGTTACGCGCCGTCGGCGTAGCCACAAAGTTGAGCCAGTCCAGGCTGGGGTGCGCCGTCTTCGAGGTCAGGATCTGAACGAAGTCGCCGTTTTGCAGCGGCGTTGCCAAGGGGCACAGGCGGTCGTTGATGCGGGCGCCCTGGCAGTGGTTGCCCACCTCCGAGTGGATCCGATAGGCGAAGTCCACCGGGGTTGAACCATTGCGGAGGCCCACCACGTCCCCACCGGGGGTGAAGACAAACACCTCTTCATCGAAGAGGTCCTCCTTGATCGAGCGCAGGAAGTCGCCACTGTCCTCGCCGACGCCGTCCTTTTGCCAATCCACCAGCTGCCGCAGCCAGTTGAAGCGCTCGGCATCGGATCCCGTGGCGGCAGGGGAGCCCCCCTCCTTGTATTTCCAGTGGGCGGCGATGCCGAACTCGGCAACCCGATGCATCTCGTCCGTGCGGATCTGCACCTCGATCGGACGATGGCGACCAATCACCGCCGTGTGCAACGACTGGTAGCCATTGGGCTTGGGCAGGCCGATGTAGTCCTTAAAGCGGCCGGGGATCGGGCGGAAGGTGTCATGCACCACCGCCAGGGCGCGATAGCAGCTCTCGACGTTGGGGCAAATGATCCGCAACGCCGCCACGTCGTAGATCTCGTGGAAGGCCTTGCGCTGGCTCTGCATCTTGTTCCAGATGCCATAGAGGTGTTTCGGCCGTCCGCTGACCTCGCACTCCCCCAACCCCACCGAGGACAACTTGCCGCTGAGGATGTCGGCGGTCACGCCGAGGCGCTGCTCCCGGTCACTGCGCTTGCTGGAGACCTGCTGCTGGACATCCCGGAAGGCCTCGGGCTCCAGGATCTTGAAGGCCAGGTCCTCCAACTCCCACTTGAAGCGACCGATGCCCAGACGGTTCGCCAAGGGGCCATAGATCTCACGGGTTTCCCGGGCGATGCGCTGCTGCTTCTCGGGCTTCAGCGCCCCCAAGGTGCGCATGTTGTGGAGGCGATCCGCCAGCTTCACGAGCACCACGCGGATGTCACTGGCCATGGCCAGGAACATGCGGCGCAGGTTTTCGGCCTGGGCCTCGGTCTTGTTGGTGAAGTGAATGCCACCCAACTTGGTGACCCCCTCCACCAAGCCCCGCACCTCGGGGCCGAAGTGCTGCTCGATCTCCTCGGGCGTGACCTCGGTGTCCTCCACCACGTCATGGAGGAAGCCAGCGGCGATCACCCCGGCACTGGCGCCGATGTCCCGCAACAAATCAGCGACGGCGACCGGATGGCAGATGTAGGGCTCACCGCTGGCCCGCACCTGGCCGTCGTGGAGTTGAAAGGCGAAATCGAAGGCGGCGGCCAGCAGCGCTTCGGTGTCGGTGGGGCAACTTTCCCCTGCACCGGGGGGAACGTGCTCGATGCAGGTGTGCAGCCACGCCGGCAGCTCAATGCCGTAGTCCGCGGGGCTGTTGATGACGCGTCTGCCGAGTGCGGCGCCGGGGGCCGGGCAGTCAGCAGCGGCCGCCCCTTTGGAGGCGGATCCGTCTGCCGTACCGGGGACCGCCTGGAGCATTGCGCCCTGCGATTTGCCCCATCGTATGCAGGGGCCCTCACAAACCGACCACAGGTGAGGGTTTGCCCTTGCCACACCTGCCAGCCTGGGGTGAGTGCAGCGCCCTGGCCATGGCCGCCCCAGCCCATCCCGCTGCGGTCCTGGAGCTGCAAGGCCTGCGTGTCCGCTACCCGGGGAGCACGAGCAACACCCTGGATGGCCTCAACCTGCGGCTGCACGCCGGCGAGCGGCTGGCCCTGGTGGGGCCCAGCGGTTGCGGCAAAAGCACCGTCGCGCGAGCCGTGTTGCAACTGCTGCCCCAAGGCAGTCGCTGCCAAGGGAGCCTGCGGCTGAACGGACGTGATCCGAGGGGCCTGCGGCGCTCGGAGCTGCGGCGGCTGCGGGGCGAGGCGGTGGGCCTGGTCTTTCAGGACCCGATGACCCGGCTCAACCCGCTGATGACCATCGGCGAACACCTTGCCGACACCCTCAGCGAGCACCGTCCGGCCTGGCAGCAGGCCCAAATCCGGGAAAGGGCCCAATCCCTGCTGCAGCGGGTCGGGATTTCAGACGAGCGCTACGGCAGCTACCCCCATGAATTCAGCGGCGGGATGCGGCAGCGGCTCGCCATTGCCCTGGCCATGGCCCTGCGTCCGGCCCTGGTGATTGCCGATGAACCCACCACCAGCCTCGATGTGGCCGTGGCCGGGCAAGTCATGCAGGAGCTCTGCGATCTCTGCCAAGAAGCCGGCAGTGCCCTCTTGCTGATCAGCCATGACCTAGCGATGGCCGGGCGCTGGTGCGATCACATCGCCGTCCTCGACCAGGGCCGCCTGGTGGAGCAGGCAGCGGCGACCACGCTGCTCACCCGCCCCCAATCCCCCCTGGCCCAGCGCTTGGTGGGCGCTGCGCGAGCCCGGGAGGGGGGCCTGACACCCGCCCCCTCCAATGCCGCCCCTCTACTGGAGCTGGAGGAACTGCGCTGCTGGCATCCCCTGCCGGGGTTGCCATGGCAGGCCCGTTGGTACCGGGCCGTCGATGGGGTCAGCCTGCAGCTGCGCCATGGGGAAACAATCGGCGTGGTGGGGGCCTCCGGTTGCGGCAAAAGCACCCTCTGCCGCGCCCTGATGGGCCTGACTCCGGTGCGGGGCGGCAGCGTGAAGCTCAAGGGGGTCGATCTGATGCGCCTGCGGGGCGAAGCCCTGCGCCAAGCCCGGCGCCGCATTCAGATGGTGTTCCAGGACCCCCTGGCCTGCTTAAACCCCGCGATGACCGTTGGGGAAGCGATTGCCGATCCGCTCTTGATCCATGGGCTCGCCAGCCCGAGTGCCGCCCGGGAGCAAGCCCGCCAGTGGCTCGAGGCGGTCGGGCTGCAGCCGCCGGAAGCCTTCGAAGCTCGGCTGCCCCGCCAACTCTCCGGCGGTCAGCAGCAACGGGTCGCGATCGCGCGGGCCCTCGTGCTCGAACCGCAGGTGCTGCTCTGCGACGAGAGCGTGAGCATGCTCGATGCCGAGGTGCAAGCGGAAGTGCTGCAACTGCTGCGCTCCCTCCAGGACCGGCTCGGCTTGGGGCTGATCTTTGTCACCCACGACCTCTCCGTGGCCAGCGGCTTCTGTCAGCGGGTCGTGGTGCTCGATGGCGGCCAGATCGTCGAAGAGGGCCCGGGCGATCAGCTGCTCAGCCAGCCTCAGGCCGCGATCACTCGGACGCTGGTGGAGGCGTGTCCACGCCTGCCCGCCGCCGCAGGAGCTTGAGCAGTTTCTCCATCACCTCCGGCAGGGGCGCCTCAAACAGCATCCGGTCCTTGCGGATCGGGTGATCCAGACCGAGCTGGAAGGCATGCAGCGCCTGACCCGGCAGGGCCATGGGCAACTTGCGGCAGCGTGAGTAGACGGGATCACCAACGATCGGGTGGCCGATGTGGGCGCAGTGGACGCGGATCTGGTGGGTGCGACCAGTGTCGAGCTTGAAGCGCATCAAGGCGTAGTCACCCAAGCGCTCCAGCAGGGTCCAGTGGGTGCAGGCATGGCGCCCTGAGCCGTCGTGCACCACCGCGTACTTCTTGCGGTCGGCGGGATGGCGGCCGATGGCCCCCACGATCGTTCCGTTGTCTCCGGCTGGTGCGCCATGGACCACCGCCAGATATTCCCGGGAGGCAATGCGCTTCTGGATCTGCACCTGCAGCTTCACCAACGCCTCCTGGCTTTTGGCCACGACGATGCAGCCGGTGGTGTCCTTGTCGAGGCGATGCACGATCCCCGGACGCATCTCACCGCCGATGCCGGGCAGATCGGGGCAGTGGTGCAGGAGACCGTTGACCAGCGTGCCGTCCTTGTTACCAGGGGCCGGATGCACCGTGAGGCCGGCGGGCTTGTTCAGCACGATCAGGTCCCCGTCCTCATAGAGGACATCCAAGGGAATGTCCTGGGGAATCAGGTAGGGAAGCGGCTCCGGCGGCGGCATCCAGAGCTCCACCGTGTCGTTCTGACGCAGGGGGGTTTTGGCCCGTCCCGTCACCCCGTTGACGCGGACATAGCCGGCGTCGATGAACTTCTGAATCCGGGCCCGGCTCTGCTCCGGGCGCTGGGCCACCAGCCAACGATCCAGGCGCATCGGCAGGGGCTTGGGGTAAGTGAGCGTCAGCAGCTCCCCTTCACCTTCCCCAAACGCACTCACGGCAACTCCAAGGCAATCGGTCCGAGCATGCCCCGCCGGAAGTCATCGAGGAACCGTTGGGCCATCCGAGCGGTGTCGCCACTGGTGTGCCGCTCCGCCGCCCCCGTCAACCAAGCGTGAACATCCGGCTGAGGCGCGCCCTCCCCCGGCAACGGGTCGACGGGAATCCCGTAGCGCCCCTCCAGCAGACCCGGCTTAACGCCGGATTGCTCCTTAGCTTCCAGGGCGGAGAGCATGTGCACAAAGGCCATAGCCGCCGCCTCGCCGTCGTAGGCCGCCTGGCCGATGTCGTCGCACAGCGCGAGCCGCAGGGCAGCGAGCTGGTCATCGAGCCGCGGGGGGAGCACCCCAGGGGCATCCAGCAGGTCGAGGTCTTGGCCGAGGCGGACCCAGCGCAGGCTGCGGGTCACGCCCGCACGGCGGGCGCTGTCCACGACCTTCTGGCGGACCAAACGGTTGATCAGGGCGGACTTGCCCACGTTGGGAAAGCCGAGCATCAAGGCCCGGACCGGCCGGGGACGCATGCCCCGGTTGCGGCGCCGCTCGTTCAGGGAATCCCCCGCCCGAATGGCGGCCTGCTGCAGTTGCTTCACGCCGGTGCCGGCCTTGGCATCACTCCACCAGGGGGTTTGACCCTGGCTGCGAAACCAGGCATCCCAGGCTTCCCGCGCCTGGGTCGGGATCATGTCCCGGCGGTTCAAGACCAACAGGTGCTGCTTGCCTTGGATCCAACGCTGAAGCCGGGGATGGCCGGTGGCGGTGGGGATGCGGGCATCGCGCACCTCAATCACCAAATCCACCTTGGCCAGGTTGTCGGTGAGCGAACGCTCCGCCTTCGCGATGTGGCCTGGGTACCACTGGATCGACGGTGCTGCGCTACTCAGCAGCTCACTCACGGCACCACCATCACGGGGCAAGGGGCCAACTGAATCACACGGGAGGCCGTACTCGGGGCGTCCTCCGCTTCGAGGCTCAGCCCCCGGGTCCCCATCACGATCACGTCGGCATTGATCTCATCGGCCACATCACAGATCACGAAGGCCGGCTTGCCCTCACGCTCCAGCACCTCGCAGCTCACCCCCTGCTCCTGAAAGCGACCGCGGGCCTGCTCCAACAAGGCCGCGACGGCGGCGGGATCGTCCTGACCGGGCTCCACCACCGAAAGCACCACCAAACGGCTGTCGTGCTGCTGGGCCAACTTCAAGGCGAAGGAGGCGGTTTCAGCGGCCTGCCGGCTGCGGTCGATGGGGAAGAGAACGATCTCGAACATGGCCGATTGGCCGGTGCTCCCTCTGTCTAGCGCCCACAGCCCAGAGAGCCAGCAATCAGCCGAGAGGCCTGCCAAACAAGGAAACCCTTGACTGGCCCGCTAAATTCGCCCGACCTCTACTCCTTGTCTCACCCATGGCGAAGCGCTCCCTGGCCAGCATTTCCGCTGACGAGCTGCGCAGCAAGCGCGTGCTGGTTCGGGTCGACTTCAACGTGCCCCTGAACGATGCCGGCGCCATCACCGATGACACCCGCATCCGCGCTGCCCTCCCCACCATCAATGATCTGGTCGGCAAGGGCGCCAAGGTGATCCTCTCGGCCCACTTCGGCCGTCCCAAGGGTCAGGTGAACGAGTCCATGCGCCTCACCCCCGTCGCTGCACGCCTGGGCGAACTGCTGGGCAAGGGCGTGGTGAAAACCGACAGCTGCATCGGTGCCGACGCTGAAGCCAAGGTGGCCGCCATGGCCGACGGCGACGTCGTGCTGCTCGAGAACGTCCGCTTCTTCGCTGAAGAAGAGAAGAACGAAGGCGACTTCGCCAAGAAGCTGGCCAGCCTGGCTGACGTGTACGTGAACGACGCCTTCGGCGCCGCCCACCGTGCCCACGCCTCCACTGAGGGCGTGACCCAGTACTTGAGCCCCAGCGTGGCCGGCTACCTGATGGAGAAGGAGCTCCAGTACCTCCAAGGCGCCATCGACGAGCCCAAGCGTCCCCTGGCCGCCATCGTCGGCGGCTCCAAGGTGAGCTCCAAGATCGGCGTGCTCGAGGCCCTGCTCGACAAGTGCGACAAGATCCTTGTCGGCGGCGGAATGATCTTCACCTTCTACAAAGCCCGCGGCCTCTCCGTCGGCAAGAGCCTGGTGGAAGAGGACAAGCTCGAGCTGGCCAAGGAGCTGGAAGCCAAGGCCGCTGCCAAGGGCGTTCAGTTCCTGCTGCCCACCGATGTGGTGCTGGCCGACAACTTCGCCCCCGACGCCAACAGCCAGATCGCCAAGGTGGATGCCATCCCCGACGGCTGGATGGGTCTGGACATCGGCCCCGACTCCGTGAAGGTGTTCCAGGACGCCCTGGCTGACTGCAAGACCGTCATCTGGAACGGCCCCATGGGCGTGTTCGAGTTCGACGCCTTCGCCGCTGGCACCAACGCCATTGCCACCACCCTGGCCGACCTGAGCGGCAAGGGCTGCTGCACGATCATCGGCGGTGGTGACTCCGTGGCCGCCGTTGAGAAGGCCGGCCTGGCCGACAAGATGTCCCACATCTCCACCGGTGGTGGCGCCAGCCTGGAGCTGCTCGAAGGCAAGGTCCTCCCCGGCGTGGCTGCCCTCGACGAAGCCTGATCTCCACTGACGATTCAGCGACAGGGGCCCCAAGGGGCCCCTTTTTTTGTCCCTCAGGAGGGGCGCTGGTGATGGCTCGGGGGAACCGGCAACTTGTAGCGCTGGCGTAACGCCTGGAGTTCCTTCCTCCAGCGGGCACGGTCATGGCGGTGCTGCCGCTCAAAGCAACTCGACGCCTTCGCCTTGGCCGTTCGATTCAGGCAGCCCTCCAAACGGGAGAGATCCGCCTGGCGTTGATCAAAGCGGCGGCGCTGCAGCGCCCGCAGGTCATCGAAATAACGATGGCGCTGCTCACGGCTGAGCTTGGAGAGGGCCTCCGCTTCCAGCTCAGCGAAGGCGGACCTCCCCTCCCCCATGGATGGCCGTGATCCCGCCCAGGCGGGGACGCTGGTGCTCAGGCAAAGCACCAGGCCCAACTGCAGCGCGCGTGACAGCGGCTGGAAGGGGCGCACAGCAGAGGAAACAGAAGACGACATAGCGGTGCATCAACGTGCCCCCACAGGCTGCGCGGGATCAACAACGCAGCTGTGACCCAAACCGCCGCCAGCTGTGACCAAATCCAACTGAGCTAGGCCGCCGCGAGGGAGTGGGCCGTCAGCACCACCGCAAATCCCTGCTCGCTCTGCACCCGGCTCAGGCCGCCGCCATGGCTCGCCGCGACCCGGGCAGCAATCGCCAGACCCAAACCGCAGTGGCCGCTGCCACCCCGCGCCCGGTCCAAGCGTTGGAAGGGCATCAGGGCCTGAGGCCACTGATCCGCCGGAATTCCCGGACCTTGATCCCAGACCTCGATGCGGAAGCCATCCGCCTCCGCAGGACGCAACACCAACCGCAGCGGAGCCTGACCGTGACTGAGGGCGTTCTCGATCAAGTTGCCCACCGCTCGGCCCAAGGCCACCGGCTGCACGCTCGCCTCCAAGGGAGTGAGATCGAGCTGCACCTGCTCCGCCTCCAGGGGAGCGGTCAACTCCGCCAACCACTGATCCAGGGGCAACTGCACCGCCGGTTCCGCATCGCCCCCTCCCGCAAACAAGAGGAACTGACTGGTGATGCGCTCCAGCGCATCCAGGTCCGCTTCCGCCGCCTGCTGATCCGCCAGGCGCAAGCGCAGACGGGTCAAGGGACTCTTGAGGTCGTGGGCGATGCCCGCCAGCATCGTTGCCCGCTCCCGGTCATTGCTGGCCAGGCGCTCGACCATGGCGTTGAAACGCCCCGTCAAGGAGCGAACGACCCGCGCGCCGCGCTCGGGCAGGGCTGGTTGCAAACCCGATCGCCCCACCGACCCCAGCGCCTGCTCCAGCTGCTGCAGGGGCGTTTGCACCTCACGCCAGAGGAACAGGAAGGAGGCGGAGATGCTTCCGGTCAACAGCGAAAGCCCCAGCAGGAGGGGATCGGGTGGCCAACGCTGGGCGGGGCCCAC
This sequence comes from Synechococcus sp. LTW-R, assembly GCF_014217875.1. Lineage (NCBI taxonomy): Bacteria > Bacillati > Cyanobacteriota > Cyanophyceae > Synechococcales > Synechococcaceae > Synechococcus > Synechococcus sp. LTW-R. Next base: position 2,077,954 of record NZ_CP059060.1, on the reverse strand, counting down.
GGGAGTGAACAGCCAGATCGGCTCGAGGGGCGACAGCAACTCAACCCAGAGCCCCGGTGTCTCGCTGGCGGCCGGAAGAACCGGCGGACAGGGCCGCACCCGCTGGCACAACTCCTGCTGCAGCAGCAACGCCTGGCGTTGCAGGCGTCCATCGCGGCTCACGGGAGGGAAGGGGCCCACCCGCAAGGGCAACCCACTCAGCCGGGCCAGCGCCTGGGGGGGCAGGCGATCCAGTGCCAATTCCCCGAGCCGCAGGTTGAAGGCCACCTCCGGCCCCATCTGGGCAATCTGCGCGCGCTCCAGGCGCTGGGCCAGCAGGGACTGCAACACGACCAGCCCCAGGGCGGAAATGCCCGCCCCCGCCAGGACGTACTTAACGGGTGCGTGCTTGGCCATCGGGCACAAAGACGTAGCCGTACCCCCAGACCGTCTGCAGGTAGCGGGGCCGGGTGGGATCGGGCTCCACCAACTTGCGGACCCGCGAGATCTGCACATCCATGCTGCGGCTGTCGGTCTCCGATTCCGGTCCGCGGGCGAGCTCGATCAGGCGTTCGCGGGAAAGGGGGCGATGGGGGTGCTGCACAAAGGCCGCCAACAGGCTGAACTCACCGCTGGTGATCACGACCGGTTGGGCATTGCGCTCCAGGCGGCGGTTGGCCAGATCCAGCCGGTTCTCGCCGAACTCCACTAGCTGGCCCTCCGCCAGGGGCGTTCCGGCGGGCAGCGCCACCCGGCGCCGCAGGACCGCCTCAATCCGCGCCGTCAGCTCCCGCGGCAGGAAGGGTTTACCGAGGTAGTCATCGGCTCCCTGCTCCAGGCCAATGATCCGATCAATGCCATCGCCTTTGGCCGTCAGCATCACCACCGGCAGGTCATCGCCGCCGTCCCGCAGCCGGCGCAACAGCGTCAATCCGTCCTCCCCGGGGAGCATCACGTCGAGGACAACCAAATCGGGCCGTTGGCTCTCGAGCCGAGCCATCAGTTGTTCGCCGCTGCTCAGGCAGCGCACGTCGTAGCCCTGGTCGGTCAGGTAGGTGCCGACCAAACGCCGCTGCTCGGGATCGTCATCCACGACCCAGATGCGTTGGGGAGTGCTCCGTGCAGGCACGGCCATGGGTCTGCAGGCGCAACGTCATTCCCGACTGTATGGAGATCGAGCCACGGAAATCGCGCTAGACAGATCTGGTCACACCTTGCCGATCCACCAGGCCGATCGCCGCAGGGGGGACTCCATAGCCTGATGCCATGAGGCGCCACCGCTCCCGTTTCCTGCTTGCCGCTGGCGCCGGCCTGCTGATGGCCTGCCCCCTGGCCGTGCAGGCCCAGACGCCGCAGGAAATCAAGGCCTACGAACGGCGCCTGCAGCAGCTCTTCGAACAACTGGACCGAGACGGCAACCGACGGCTCGATCGCCAAGAGGTCCAAGGGCAGCCCTACCTCGAGCGCCACTTCGAGCGCCTCGACCAGCATCGGCGGGGCTACCTCGCCCCCGCCGATCTCAAACCCAGCCGCCAGCAACCGCCGCCGCGCGCCGAGCGGGTCTTGCGCAAGGCCGATCAAAACGGCGATGGCCGAATCGATCGTCAGGAAGCCCAGGGCTACCCCTGGCTGCGCAAACACTTCGACGTCATCGACCGCAATGGCGATGGCAGCCTGGATCGCCAAGAACTCAACACCCTCTCGAAACCCGCCCATGGCCAGTGATCAGGCAGGCGCCGTGAGCTGCATTGGCCTGGGGGCGCTCGGGGCCCCCATGGCCCGCAACCTGCTGCAGGCCGGCTGGAGAGTCACCGTCTTCAACCGCAGTCCCGAGCCCGCGGCAGCCCTGGCCGAAGCCGGGGCCCATCGGGCAGCGAGCGTGGCGGAGGCGGCCTCAGCCTCGCCGCTGCTGCTGCTCTGCCTGAGTGATGACCAAGCGGTCGATGAGGTGGTGGCGCTCGCCCGAGCCGGCCTGCGGCCGGGGGCCTTGGTGATCGACTGTTCCACCATCAGCCCGAGCACCAGCCAACGGCTCGCCCAAGAGCTGGCGAGCCAAGGGGTGAGCTACGTCGATGCCCCCGTCACCGGTGGAACTGAAGGGGCCCAGGCGGGAACCCTGCGGGTCTTAATCGGGGCTGACCATGCCTCCCTCACACGGGCCCGGCCCGTCCTGGAGGTGATCGGCGGCAGCCTGCACCACTTCGGTCCCGTTGGCGCGGGGCAACAGGCCAAAGCCGTCAATCAGGTGCTGGTGGCCGGGAGCTATGCCGCCGTCGCTGAAGCCTTGGCCCTCGCCGATCGCCTTGGTCTGCCCCCTGAACCCCTGGTGGAAGCCCTGAAGGGTGGCGCCGCTGGCTCCTGGGCCCTGGAGAACAGGAGCCAACAGATGATCAACGACTCCTATCCGTTGGGGTTCAAGTTGGCCTTGCACCGCAAGGACCTCGCCATCGCCCTCAACGCCGCGGCCGAGGCCCAGTTAGCGCTTCCGGTCTGCGAACAGGTGGCCGCCATCGAGGACGACCTGATCGATCAGGGCTGCGGCGAGCTGGATGTCTCGTCGCTGGCCCGCTGGTTCAAAGGGTGAGGTCGGAGCGCTTCGCCACCACCCGCACCTGCTTCGAGGCCGCGACGATTCCTTTGGGGTGCACAAGAAGCACCGCCCAGGTCTGACTTCCGGGCTGAAAAGGCGCCTGCACGGTCTTGAACAGGCCGCCACCACCAAGGGCTTCCAGCTGCAGGTCGGGGGCCTGCAGACGCAACAACTCACTGACGGTGACGGGCTTGATCGCACCGGCTACGACGGCCCCGTTGAGGGGGTCGTCAAAGATCACGTCGAGGTCGTAGCGCTGCCCGGTCAACACGGCGTCGGGGATCAGCAGGCTGACCCTCAGGTTGGGATCACCGCTGCGCAGGATCGAATTGGATTCGATCACGTCCTGGCTGTTGAAGCGCTCGCCACTGCTGCCGAGCACCAGTTTCTGGGTGGATTCAAAGCGGAATTTGTAGGGACCCTGGTTACGGCTACCCGCAACGGTCACCAGGGTGGTGGACCGTCCGTCCTTCAGGGAGACACCCGGGCTGACCTGCCAACTGGCATCGGGGAACTGGGCCCGCAGGAAATTGCGGCGCTGCAAGACCAGCTCGGGATCGAGGCCATTGCCGGCCTCCATCAAGGCGGTGATCTCCGAGGAGGAGCCGTTGTTGAGGGCGTCCTGCAGCGCCTGAAGACTCGGGGCCGCCCTCAGGGGGGCACCCAGGGCCAACCCGGTCAGAGCAATGGCGGCAGTCAGAAGAGAGCGCAACTGCACGGGAGCTCAACGGGGAGGAGCCCTTAAGTTAGGCGCGCTCATCAGCGATGCCCATGTCACGCCTGTTGATCGCTGCCAGCGGCACCGGCGGGCATCTCTTTCCAGCCCTCGCCGTCGCCCAGGCGCTGCCCTCGGATTGGGAAGTCCAATGGCTGGGGGTCCCCGATCGGCTGGAGACCGAGCTGGTGCCGAGCAGCATCCGCCTGCACACCGTCGAAGCCGGTGGCCTCCAGGGTCGGGGTCTGCGCAAGCTCTACAACCTGTTGCGCCTGCTGGGCGCCACCGTTGCGGTCCGGCGCCTGATCCGCCGAGAGCGGATCCGCCTGGTCTTCAGCACCGGCGGTTACATCGCTGCACCGGCAATCCTCGCGGCACGCTGGTGTGGGGTGCCGGTGGTGCTGCATGAATCCAATGGCGTCCCCGGGAAAGTGACGCGGCTGTTTGGACGGCTCTGCAGCCAAGTCGCCGTCGGACTGCCGCAAGCGGCGGAGCGCCTGCAAGGGTGCCGCCCGCGGGTCACGGGCACCCCGGTGCGGCGCGCGTTCCTGCAACCCGCAGCCCTCCCCAGCTGGGTGCCTCAGGGATCCGGCCCGCTGCTGCTGGTGATGGGCGGCAGCCAAGGGGCCGTGGGACTCAACCGCATGGTGCGGCCGCTACTGCCCCGGTTGCTCGAGTCGGGCTGCCGGGTCGTGCACCTCAGCGGCAGCAACGACCCCGAGAGCGGGACGCTCCAGCATCCCCTCTACGCCGAGCGCCCCTTCAGCGATGAGGTGGCCGGCTTGCTGCAACACGCCGATCTGGTGATCAGCCGGGCCGGAGCCGGCAGCTTGAGCGAATTGGCGGTCTGCGGGAGCCCATCGATCTTGGTCCCCTACCCCCAAGCGGCGGACAAACACCAAGACGCCAACGCCGGTGCCGCCGCTGCCGTCGGTGCGGCGGTGATCGTCTGGCAGCACCCCCCCGAACATCCCGCCCTGGCGCAAACGGTCTGGCGCCTGCTGGGTCCGCGCCTGCGGGGCTGTGACCCAGGGATTGATCCGCTGCTGCACCTGCGGCGCGGGATGGAGCGCCTGGCGGTCCGCGATGCGGAAGGACTGATTGCGGAGTTACTGCAGGAGCTCAGCGCCTAGGGCCCGCAGCAGCCGCCTGTTGCCGGCACGGTCCTGAAGGCCGATCCGCAGCCAGGACTCCCCCAGTCCCGCGAAGGAGCGGCAATCACGCACCAGGATGCGATGACGCTGCTCCAACGCCTCCCGCAACGGTTGCAACGAGCCCTGCTCGGCGCGCAGCAGGAGGTAATTCACCGCCGAGGGGTAGGGGCGAATGCCCGGCAAATCCCGCAGGCGCCGCTGCAACCACCCACCCTCCTCAACGACCCAGCGCTGCACGCGAGCGCACCAGCGCGCGTAATCGCGCGGATCCCGCAGCAAGGCATCGGCCAGGGCCCCAGCCCAGGCATTGATCGGCCAAGGATCGCGCCACTGGGCCCAACGCTGCAGCCGCTCGGGCTGGGCGACGGCATAGCCCAAACGGACTCCGGCAATTCCGTACAGCTTGGTCAGGCTGCGGATCACCACCAGGTTGGAGTGCTCCGCCACCAGGGGAATCAGGGACTGCTGCTCCCCGCCCGGCACCAAGGACAAGAAGGCCTCGTCGCAGATGACCAGGCGATGGCGCGCCAAGAGCGGCTCCAGGGACTCCCTGCTCCAGAGCTGCCCGGTGGGGTTGTGGGGATTGGTGATCCAGAACACCTCAGCCGCTGAGGCAGCGGGGAACGGCTGCGGAAAGGCCTGGTCCCACTCCAGAGGAAGAGACCAAGAACGCTGCTGTCCGCCCCAGCACTGGAGGCTGCGCCCGTAGTCGGCGAAACCGGGCTGGGGCAGGAGGGAGACACCGCTGCTCGCCGCATCACGGGCCGCCCACGTGAAGAGTTCGGCCGCTCCATTGCCGGGGAGAACCGCCTCGGGAGCGAGCTGATGCAGCAGGGCGATCTGCTGGCGAAGGCGCCACTGGCTGCGGTCGGGGTAGGCCCGCAGGTCCACCTGACGCAGGGCACGGCGGGCTGCCCGCGGCAGGGCAAAGGGGGCCAGGGAGGCACTGGCATCGAGGATCTGATCGGGCCGGCACCCCAAGCGCCGAGCCGTGGCCTCCAAATTGCCGCCGTGGGCTTCCATGCCACCAGCCTGATCGACGGGGGGAGCCAAGACCGTTAGAACGGCGCCAGTTCGGCCGCATAAGCCCATGGCTCGCCTGCGCCCCTCACTCGCGAGCTTGGTTGTGCTGCTGGAGACTGGTACCGCATGGGCCGCCGACGATCAAGCCCTGATGCGAACCCTGGATCAGCGGGCCTGTGAGCGCTGCATGCTGCAGGACGCCGATCTGGTCCATGCCGATCTGCGCGATGCCCAGCTGCAGGGAGCCCAAATGGAGCGGGCCAACCTGAGCGGCGCGCGGCTCGATGGGGCCGACCTACGCGAGAGCAACCTGCGCTTCACCAGCCTGGCGGGCGCCTCCCTGCGGGGAGCCGATCTGCGGGGATCGCAACTGGAGGGCACCGATCTGCGCAACAGCGACCTCTCGGGCGCCCAACTCGACCCCGGCGCCCTCGAGGGCAGCCATTGGCAGGGCGCCCGCGGCGTGAATGCCTCCGTCCACAGCTATGCCGCCCTCCACAACGCGGGTGTGCAGGCGGCGGAAGCCGGCCGCTTCCCGGAGGCCGAGCAGTTCTTCAGCCGCGCGATTGAACGGCTCCCCAACGCCGCCGTCAGCTGGATGGCCCGAGGGGTCAGCCGCGCCGAACAGGGGCAGTTCAGCCTGGCGGCCCAGGACCTGCGCTACGCAGGCCGGCTCTACAGCGAGCTTGGAGCGCTCCAACAAGCCAAATCCCTGGAAGAGGCTGCCGTCACCCTGCTGAAACCGAGCAAGAAAGCGAAGTCCGGCAACGGCATGGGCAGCGCCCTGCTCGGTGGACTGATGGCCGCCTTCAAGATGGTGGCGCCGATCGCCGCCAAGGCTGCTCTGCCGGGTTCGATTTAGTAGGGCGAAACCAACTGACGGGCTTCCGGCGTCGCTGCTTGGTAGCCGTAGCCGAAGGTGCCGCCGTTGTCGTCGCGAATGATGCGCGGCGAAACAAGGATCACCAGCTCGCGTTTCTCCCGTTTGTTGATGGAATTCCGGAAGAACTGACCGACGAACGGGATGTCGCCAAGGACGGGCCACTTGCGCACCACGGCCTGGTCGGAATCGGAAATCACGCCCGTCAGGATCAAAGTCTGGCCATCGCGCACCCGCACCTCACCGGTATCAAGGCGACGGGTCGTCAGGGTGTTCACCGTGCCGCAGCCTGCAATGAGCTGGTCCGTTGCGATCACCGCTGAGATTTCCGGTGACATCGAGAAGGTGACGAAACCGTTGTCGTCGATGCGGGACACGCGCGCACCAAAAGTCAGACCTGCGGTTCCAAATTCGGGCTGACAGCTGTTCGGCGCGCCGTTCTGTCCGGCCTGGACGGTGTAACTGACGATCTCCTGGGCACCAACGGTCACAAACGATTCGTTGGCGTAAGGGCGACCGATCGAAGCAGTGTTGAGAGCAGCAGGCTCAGCCCATTCACCCGTCGAAAGGCCTGGGGATCAACCGCGACCCCCTTCAGCACCAAACCGGTGCCCTGGGAGCGGACCTTCGTGAGCTGCACGCCCGCCGGTGTCACCGCCGACAGCTGTGTCACCAGAGCCGACCCCGAGGACACCCCCACCAAGCCCTTCGCCAACCCCTCGCTGCTGCGTTGCAGCTGGGCCTTGGCCCGCCGCACCCGACCGACCCGGGTCTCCAGGGCCTGCACCTGGACTTTCACACCGGAAAGTTGCGCCAAGGCGGCGCCCACCTGCTGCTGCCGCCAGCTGACCGCCGCGAGCAGGAGGAGCATCAAGGCGAAGACGCCCGCGCCCAGGGCCGCGCCCCGCACCAACAAACCCCGCGCCGGGACCAGCGGCCCGCCGGGCTCCAGCGCACCGCTGGCCCGCCGGCGCTCCTGCAGCAGATCAAGGGGCCCCAGGCGTGCGCTCATGGCTGCACCTCCGCCGCCGCCAGCCCCCAGAGCAGCCCCAAGGACAACGCCGGTGGATCCGCCAGGCCGTTCTCCAGGGCACCGGCCGCCAACGGATCCATCCACTCGAGCTCACCCCGCAGGGCCTCGACGCAGGAGGCGGGCAGCGCGGCCGCAGCCACCACCGCGATCGAGCTCGGCCTCGGAGCACGGCTGTGCCAGTAACTCAGGCATTGATCGAGCTCGGCCTGCAACGCGCCGGGCTCAGCCGGAGGCGGCAAGCGCCACTGCCAGGTCGGCGCCCCCTGCTCCAGCCGCAGCAACCAGCTCTGCTCGGGCTCCAGTCCCAACAGCCAACCGCTCTGCAGCCCGACGCCACGCAGGGCGCACACCGGAGCCGCCTCCAGGGCATCCAGCCCCAACCCCCATCGGCAAAGACGTCGATCCAGTCCTCCAGCAGGGCCGCCTCCACCGCCACCGAGACGCTGCTGCCTGGGCAGGTGGGCAGTGGCACGCGGAGCAGATCGACGGCCGTTTCCGCCGGCCAGGGCAACCGCAGCGCTTCCAGCGCCTTGGGCATCAGCGGGCCAGGGGCACTGCCCTTCAGCAGGCGCAGTTCACTGGCCGCCCCCGGCAGCACCGCCCAGATGCGGGCTCCGGCATAGCCCTGCTTCACCAGCCAATCGCCTAACCGATCAGCCAGGGCCGAGCCGTTCTGGGGACGCCCGCCAACGCAGAGCCCCGGCGGCAGGGTCAACTGATCCAGCCAGGTCAGCCGCCGGCCATCGAGGACCATCGCGGTGATCGCCTGATCCTGCAGCTCGAGGTAGACGCGCTGGGGGAACAGCCACGCTTGCAAGGGACCGAGGCGCTCTTGAACTCCTGCGAGCACCACTCGCCTACCGCTTGCTCTAGCCGCAAGCTATCGAGCTTTCAGCTCCAGGGCACCCCAGAGCCGACGGCTTCGCTGATGTTGCGGAAGCCGTGGCGATCGAGCTGCGCGCTCAGGCCCTCCAGGATCTCGGGGACCAAGGCCGGTCCGCCGTAGATCCAGCCGGTGTAGACCTGCACCAGGGAGGCGCCCGCGGTGATCCGCTCCCAGGCGGACTCCGGGGAATCGATGCCACCCACCCCGATCAAGGGGAGGCTTGGCCCCGCGGTCACCCGCAGGCGACGCATCACCTCCAGGGCCCGCTGCCGCAGGGGCGCACCACTCAAGCCCCCCGCTTCCTCCGCCAGGGTCTTCCCGGTCGGGGCCAGGCGACGCCCCTCCAGACCGAGACGATTCAGGCTGGTGTTGACCGCGATGACACCGGCCAGGCCCTCCTCATAGGCCAGGCGGGCAATGGCATCGATCGCGTCGTCCTCCAGGTCCGGCGCAATCTTCACCAGCAAGGGCGGGCAGGCCGGCAGACGCCGCAGCCGCTCCACGAGTCGCCGCAACTGCACTTCGTCCTGGAGCTCCCGCAGACCCGGGGTATTGGGGGAGCTGACATTGATGACCGCGTAATCCGCCAGGGGAGCCAGAAGCTCCAGGGAGGAGGCGTAGTCGTCTGGAGCCAGGTCCAGGGAGGTAACTTTGGACTTACCCAGGTTGATCCCCAGGACCGCGGGGCGCTGACCAGCCGCGGGCAGGGCCTGGCGTTCGAGGGTGCGGCGGGCGGCCTGGGCACCTTGGTTGTTGAACCCCATCCGGTTCAGGGCAGCCCGCTCGTCGGCCAAGCGGAACAAGCGGGGCCGGGGATTGCCGGGCTGAGCGTGCCAGGTGATCGTCCCCAGCTCAGCAAAGCCAAAGCCAAAGAGGTGCCAGATGCCCGCCGCGACGGCGTTCTTGTCAAAGCCGGCCGCCAGGCCGACGGGATTCAGGAAGCGGCAGCCGAACAGGGTCTGCTCGAGCCTCAAGTCTTTGCGCTGCAGCTCCGCCCCGAGTCCCGCCAGGGAGCTGCTCACCAAGGGCCAGTTGCGGCGCAGCGACGCCTGACCAAGGGCCTGCAGGGTGAGCTGGCTCAGCTGCTCGGCATCCGCCCCGTCATCACGGCTGAGCAGGGGGCCCACAAAACGCTGATAGAGCGATCCAGTGCCGACCTCAGCCATCTCCTCGCTCCTCGCCATGGGGCTCCCCTGATCCTGACGCGTCACGGCTCAGACGCCAGCGTCCGTCCTCCAGCGGCAGGACCTGCCAGTCGCGCCAGCGCCACGGCCCCTCACGCCCCTCCAGGGTCTTCAGGGGCTTCTCCACCAACTGGGCCAGCTCCATCAGGCTCAGGCCGTACGCGCCAGCAGCCAGGCGATCCGCCAGTTCCAGGCGGGTCAGCAACTGCTGCAGGGCCGGGGGGGCCAGATCGGGCGCAGGGGGAGCGGCCACGACTTCACCGGCGGCCAGGCTGATGGACTGGCCTTTCGAGAAGGCCACCGCGATCACGTCGCAGCGATCGTTATCCGGATCACCGCTGTGGCCCTTCACGTAGGTCAAGGGCAAGCCCTGAATCCGGGCGGCATCGAGGGCCTCCCAGAGATCGCGGTTCAGGACGGGACTGCCCGAGGCTGTCTTCCAACCCTTGCGCTTCCAGCCGTTGATCCACTTGCTGAAGCCGTCGATCAGGTACTTGGAGTCCGTGCGGATGCTCAGATCGGGGTGACGGGGCAGCACCGCCAACTGTTCCAGCAGGGTCAGGGCCGCCCGGAGCTCCATGCGGTTGTTCGTCGTGTTGGCGTCGGCCCCGCCGAATTCCCGGACGCTGCCGTCGTCAAAACGCAGCAGACAGCCCCAGCCACCGGGGCCTGGATTGCCACTGCAGGCCCCGTCGCAGGCGGCGGCCACCACCTTCGGCGTATCACTCACCACTGGGCTTGCCCCCCAACATCCGGTACAACACAGCTCTCGTCAGGAGCTCAGGAGACATCCCATGCAGCGAAGCTACCTCCCGTGGGCGGGCCTCGCTCTGCTGAGCGCAGGCCTGGTGAGCAGCCAAGCGGCCGCGGGGGTCTTCCAAAGCCAACCCCTCGAGCAAGAGCGTCTGGCCGTTCTGGGGCAACCGGTGGGCAGCCAGGGCTGGAAGTTGCTCGTGCTGGAGCAACTCAAGCCCGCGCCGAAGTGCTGGGAGGAGCGGCGGGATGGCTTGATCGATCCGGCCCTGAACCGCTTCAACTTCAGCGGGATCTGCAGCCGCTACCTCGACAGCAATGGCTATTCGCTGCGGGTCGGTGATAACGATGTCTCCCCCCGCTATCGCCTGCGGCTTGAGAGCCAAGGCAACACCCTGGTGCTGCTCGCCATGTCCGGCAGCCACCCCACGGAGTTGGTCGTGGGTCGTGGGGCCATTCCCCTGCGGGACCGGAGCGGCTTTGTCGCCCTCAAGCTGGAGCCGGGCTGGCAACTCGAGCGGCGGATGTACGGCGAGCGCAGCCTCAGCCACGTCTATTTCGCCAACCCCCAGCCCCTGGATGGGCTGATCGCCCAGGCGGAGCGGAATCAGGCGCGCCCGGTGGCGACCTATGGCAGCAGCCGGCCCGGCAACGGTCCGATCGCCCTGCAGGTCATCCCCTACGACGGACGGGCACAGCGATTCTGATCAGGGACAGTTGAGACAGCGGTCATTGACCTAGGCCGACTTTTTTCGCTGGCGGTATGTTTCTGGAGTGTGAGGAGTACGGAATACCACTTCCGGGGTCGAAACGAGGACAGACTCCCAGAAGCGTTCCGGCTCAAAGCCCTGCCTTCGGCGGGGCTTTTTTATTGCCCAGCCAACAGCTGCCATAAAAAAACCGGCCCCCGCAGGGACCGGCTGGAGAAAGGAGTGGGCAGCCGAGGCCGCCCACGGCGGGATCACTTGAGGGTGACCTTGCCGCCGACCTCTTCGATGGCCTTCTTCATGGCTTCGGCATCAGCCTTGGCCACGCCTTCCTTGACGTTGCAGGGAGCGCCTTCGACAAGAGCCTTGGCTTCGCCCAGACCCAGGCCGGTGGCCTCGCGGACGGCCTTGAGGACCTTGATCTTGGCAGCCGCGTCGAAGCCCTCGAGGTGGACGTCGAACTCGGTCTTCTCTTCAGCAGCTTCACCGTCGCCAGCAGCAGCGCCGGGGGCAGCCATCACGACGCCAGCGGAAGCGGCGGCGGACACACCGAAGGCCTCTTCGATCTGGCTGACAAGCTCAGAGGCTTCCAGCAGGGAGAGGGACTTCAGCTGCTCGAGGATTTGGTCGGTAGTAGCAGACATGGTTGGGAATCAGCAACAGATCTGTGTAAACAGTCGGATCGGAGAGCTCAGCAGAGCAGGCCTCAGTCGGCCTTGCCCTCGCCATCGGCGTGCTGCTTGAGCGCCCGAGCAAGACCGGAAGGAACTTCGTTGATGCCCACAGCCACCTTGGTGGCCACGGCGTTGATCGCACCTGCGATCTGCGCCATGAGCACCTCCTTGGAGGGCAGATCCCCGATGGCCTTGATTTCGGATTGGGACAGGAGCTTGCCTTCGAAAAGGCCTCCCTTCGTCTCCGATTTCTTGGTCTCCTTCTGGAAGGTCTGAACGGCCTTCACGGCACCGCCCACGTCACCCTTAACGAGCACGAAGGCGTTGGTGCCGGTGAGGAGGGAATCGAGTTCCGACCAAGCGCTATCGCCATCAATGGCACGGCGCATCAAGGTGTTTTTGGTCACCTTGCACACACCGTTGCTGGCCTGCAGACGAGTCCGCAGATCAGACATTTCCTTGATGGACAGACCCTTGTAATCAAGGACCAGCGCCATTTCGGCCTCGCCAAGGAGCTGCTTCAGCTCTTCGACGATCTGTTGCTTGTTCTCCAGAGTGCGGCCCATGGTTAAGGATCGGATCAGGGGAACAAGCCGGGTACGCAACCCCAGTACCGATTGGCACTCGAGGGGCTGCGGCTTGCCTCACCCAACCCGAACTCCCGTGGGAGCCCTGGTGGGAAAAACCGTCGCGGACACCTCGGCAGGGTTTAAGGACTCAGGTTCTGCGAGCAGAACAGGAATTCGACCTGCTGTCTTGGGTAGGGCGCGTAACCCTTCTGGCATTAGCCAGAGAAAGAACATACAACAAAGCCCCCGCCGAGGCGGGGGCTTTGAGCAGAGGGACGGGGACGATCAGCCCTCTTGCTTGATGTCCTGCAGTGCGGTCACGTCCACTTCCACGGAGGGGCCCATGGTGGAGGTGATGTACAGGCTCTTCCAGTAGCGACCCTTCGCACCGCTGGGCTTGTTGCGGTCGATGGTCTCCTGCAGGGCCTTCAGGTTGTCCAGCAGCTTGGCAGCGTCAAAGCTGGCCTTGCCGAAACGCACGTGGACGATGCCGGTGCGGTCAGCGCGGAATTCCAGTTTGCCGGCCTTGAACTCGTTGATGGCCGAGGCCAGGTCGGTGGTGACGGTGCCGGCCTTGGGGTTCGGCATCAAGCCACGGGGACCGAGGACGCGACCCAGCTTGGCCACCTTGGGCATCATGTCCGGGGTGGCGATCAGCAGATCGAATTCCATCTCGCCCTTGGCGATGGTTTCGACGAGATCGTCATCTCCCGCCAGGTCCGCACCGGCGGCCTTGGCTTCAGCAACCTTTTCGCCGCGGGCAATCACAGCGATCCGGATGCTCTGACCGGTGCCGTGGGGCAGCGCCACGGTGGTGCGCAGCTGTTGGTCGGTGTACTTGGGGTCGATGCCGAGACGGGCGTGGGCCTCGACGGTCTCGTCGAACTTGGCGGTGGCGTTGGCCTTCACCAGTTCAACGGCCTCTTGCGGGGCGTAGACGCGTTCTTCGACCTTGCCGAAGGCGGCGGAGTAGCGCTTGGAAATTTTGGGCATGTCAGGAATGGGGTGCAGACGAGCTCAGGAGCTCTCCCCCGCTAAGGAACAGAAAGGAAGGAATGCGTCGGGATGAACCCGTGGCTCAGTCCTTCACAGCAACGCCCATGTTGCGGGCGGTGCCTTCGATGATGCGCATGGCCGACTCAACGCTGGTGCAGTTGAGGTCGGGCAGCTTGGTCTTGGCGATCTCTTCGAGCTGTGCGCGGCTGATGGCCCCGACAGAACCCTTGGAAGAGGTGGCGGCACCCTTGGCGATACCGGCTGCCTTCACAATCAGCACGGAAGCGGGAGGGGTCTTGGTGATGAAGGTGAAGCTGCGGTCTTCAAAGACCGAGATCTCCACCGGAATCACGTATCCGGCTTTGTCCTGCGTCCGAGCGTTGTACTCCTTGCAGAACGCCATGATGTTGACGCCGTGCTGACCGAGGGCAGGGCCCACCGGTGGCGCGGGGTTTGCTTTGCCGGCATCGAGTGCCAGCTTGATCACAGCTACAACTTTTTTTGCCATCGTCCTGGCGTCTTGAGCAATCTGCGGATCCGCGACCCTAGGGCAGCGTGTGCGGCGGACTCCGGAAACCGAAGCACCGCCTTAGGCCGCCCTCCGCAGGGAGACGGCCGCACGGGAATCAGCTTTGTTTGCTGATTTGGGAGAACTCGAGTTCCACCGGTGTTTCCCGACCAAAGATCGAGAGCAGAGCTTTGAGCTTGTTGCGATCGCCGGAGACCTCGATGACTTCGCCTTGGAAGTCTTTGAAGGGGCCTGCGGTCACCAGAATCTGATCGCCCTCGGTCAGATCGACCTTCACGACAGGCTTCTTCTCGGCAGCCCGCTTGAAGATGCGATCGACTTCCTGGCGGCTCAGGGGGCGGGGCTTGATGTGACCACGCACCTTGCCGGTGGCACGGCGATCTTCCGCACCCACGAAGTTGATCACGTTGGGGGTGCTCCGCACCGCCATCATCGTGTCCTCATCGAGGACCATCCGAACCAGGACGTAGCCGGGGAAGACCTTCTCTTCGGTGCTCGTCCGGCTGCCGTCTTTCTTGAGTTTGACCGCGGGGGTCTGGGGGATTTCGATCTCCAGGATGCGGTTGTCCACGCCGAGGGTGACGGCCCGCTGCTCCAGGGTGGCCTTGACTTTTTTCTCGCAGCTGGAGGCCACCTGAACGGCGTACCAACGGGCAATCGGAGCCCGGCCTTCAGCGGAAGCGGCCGCAGGTTCAGCGTCGGCAGCCAGATCCGCCGCGGCGAATTCTTCAGTGGTCAGTTCGACGTCGGACACGAGCAAAGCAAAGAGAGGGGCGAACGATTCAGCGGGTCAGCGGAACACCTGGGAGCTTCCCCAGCCGTAGAAGCGATCGACGGCGGCGATCGCAAAGGCAGAGATGGTGATCATCAAGATCACCGCGACTGATTCACCAAACAGCTGCTGACGGCTCGGCCAAACCACCTTGCGCAACTCAGCGACGGTGTCCGCCACAAAGCCGGTCTTCACCGGTTCAGTGGCGGCAGCCTCGTCGGACTTGACTTGTGGTTCGGTCTGGGATTCCACGGATGAAGATTCCACAGGGGAAATCAGGGCCAAGCCTCATGGGCAGAGCATGAAGCCTGCTGAGCCTTCAGCGGGCCGCGCGGCGTGATGAGCCCACGCGCCGGCAAACAAACACACTAACGGATGTCCTACTCAGGGCCTGCGATCGGTTTGAAGCAAAGCGATTGCCCGCCCTCGCCCAGGCTGACCTGAACGGCGGCCGCCCCCAGGAAGCGCTCCTCGAGCAACTCCGTCGCCAAGGGGTTCTCGATCTGACGCCGCAGCAGCCGGCGCAGGGGGCGGGCCCCGTATTCCGGCTCGTAGCCCTGTTCCGCCAGCCAAGCCACGACCGGCTCGTCCACCTGCAGAGCCAGGCCCTGCTCCTGGAGCAACTGGGCCAACTCCAGCACTTGCAGACGCACGATCCGCTGCAGGTCGGCCGGACCCAAGGGCTGGAAGCGGATGACTTCATCAATCCGGTTGAGGAATTCCGGCCGGAACTGACTGGCGAGGGCGCGCTCCACCTGCTCTGCCAAGGCCGCCGCATCCGCCTGGCCGCGGGCGGCGTCCAGGATCGCCCGGCTGGCCAGGTTGCTGGTCATCACCACCACGGTGTGGCGGAAGTCGACCGTGCGGCCCTGGGAATCGGTCAGGCGGCCGTCATCGAGCACCTGCAGCAGAACGTTGAAGACATCCGGGTGCGCCTTCTCCACCTCATCGAGCAGCAGAACCGCGTAGGGACGCCGGCGCACCGCCTCGGTGAGCTGGCCACCTTCCTCGTAGCCGACATACCCCGGAGGTGCTCCGAGCAGCCGGGCCACGGCATTCCGCTCCATGAACTCGCTCATGTCCAGGCGCACCAGGGCTTCTTCCTCATCGAAGAGGGACGCCGCCAGGGCCTTCGCGAGTTCGGTCTTGCCCACACCGGTGGGGCCGAGGAAGAGGAAGGAACCCACGGGACGGCGGGGATCCTTCATGCCGGCGCGGGCGCGACGGATCGCCGCGGCCACCGCCCCCACGGGCTCTCCTTGACCGATCACCCGCTCCGCCAGGCGCTGCTCGAGCTCCAGCAGCTTCTGGCGCTCACCCGCCATCAGGCGCTGCACCGGAATCCCGGTCCAGCGGGCCACCACATCGGCAATATCCCCCTCTTCCACCTGTTCCCGCAGCAGGGACTGTCCGCTCTGCTGACTCGCCTGCAGTTGCTCCTCCAATTCGTTGCGGCGCTGCTGCACGCCATGAAGTTGGTCGTATTGCAGACGGGCCGCCTCCTCAAGATCGCCATCCCGTTCGGCCTCGGCGATCTGCAGGCGTAGGGCCTCGTCATCGGCGAGGAGCTGACGCAGCTCCGCCAACTGCTCGCGCTCCGCGGACCAGCGCTCCTGCAGGGACTGCAGCCCCTCGCTCACCTGGCGGCGCTGTTG
The DNA here is from genome assembly GCF_014217875.1 of Synechococcus sp. LTW-R. Taxonomy (NCBI): domain Bacteria; kingdom Bacillati; phylum Cyanobacteriota; class Cyanophyceae; order Synechococcales; family Synechococcaceae; genus Synechococcus; species Synechococcus sp. LTW-R. Next base: position 2,061,855 of record NZ_CP059060.1, on the reverse strand, counting down.
CTGCAACACCACCCGCTCGGCTTCCGGGGCGCTCTCCGCGGAGAGCAGGGCCAACTCCACCCGGCGCAGGTCACTCTCGGCCTCCTCCACCAGACGCGGCTTGGAGGTGACCTCCATCCGCAACTGGGCAGCGGCCTCATCGATGAGGTCGATGGCGGAATCCGGCAGGCAGCGATCGGAGATGTAGCGATCCGCGAGGCGGGCCGAGGCCACGACAGCACCATCGGTAATCGCCACCCCGTGGTGGAGCTCGTAGCGCTCCTTCAGCCCCCGCAGGATCAGGGTGCTCTCCTCCAGGCTCGGCTCCTTGATCAGGACCTGCTGGAAGCGCCGGTTGAGCGCAGGGTCCTTCTCAACGGTGCGGCTGTACTCCTCAGGGGTCGTGGCGCCGATGCAACGCAGGTCACCCCTGGCCAGCGCCGGCTTGAGGATGCTGCCGGCGTCGCTGTTGGAGCGCTCGGGCCCCACGACGTTGTGGAGCTCATCGATGAACAGGATCACGCCGCCCGCTTCGGCGCCCTCGGCCTCGCGCACCTCCTTGAGCACGCTGCGCAGGCGCTCTTCAAATTGCCCGCGGAACTTGGCACCGGCGATCAGGGCCCCCAGATCCAGGGAGACCAGACGCTGCCCCTTGAGGGCATCCGGCACTTCACCGGCCACGATCCGCTGGGCCAGCAGCTCGGCGATGGCGGTCTTGCCCACGCCGGGCTCACCGATCAGGACCGGGTTGTTCTTGCCCCGGCGGGAGAGCACCTGCATCAGGCGCCGGATTTCGGTGTCGCGGCCAATCACCGGATCGAGATCACCCGCCCGGGCGGCCGCGGTGAGATCTCGGCCGAACTGCTCGAGGGCCGTCGGCTCCTGTTCCAGCTTGAGGCCGTTCTCAGGGGCAGCGGGTTCGCTCGGGGGGGTGCTGCGGACGGAGGGGCGCTGGGGAGCCGCGGGCTCCACGACCGGAGCCGGTGGAGCGCTCGGGGCTAGAGCCGGCCGGGGGCCGGCGCGACGCAGATCCTCAGGGGTCAGCCCCTGCTGTTGCAGGAGGGCGCCCGTGATGCGGCGGTCGTCCAGCAGGGCCGCCAAGAGATGGGGAACATCGATGAAGCGTGAGCCCCACTGGCCCCGCTGGCGGTCGGCCTCCTCCAGGAGCAGTTCCAGGTCTTCGCCAACGAAGAGATCCCTGGCGCTGCTGGTGGGTTGATCCGCACAGAAATCGTCCAGCTGGTCGAGCAGGCGGGAGGCATCGAGCGGCAGGGGATCCACCCAGGCGGCGTAGCGCTCGTCATTGAGCAGCACCTGCAGGAGGTGCTCCACGTTCATCTCGCCGTGACGCCAGCGCCTGGCCTGCTCCTGGCTGGCCAGCAGCAGGTCCCAAGCGGCATCGCTGAAGCGATCAGGAACCGTCGTGAGGCTGGCGGGGCCAGCGGCGTAGGAATCAGGCCGCATGGGCGCGTGAGCTCATCTCAATCAGTTCAACCTTGTAACCGTCAGGGTCCTCGACGAAGGCAATCACGGTGGTGCCGTTCTTCATCGGGCCCGGTTCGCGCACCACGTTGCCCCCCTTGGCGCGGATCTGGTCGCAGACCCCCACGATGTCGTCCACCCCCAGGGCGATGTGGCCATAGCCGCTACCGATGTCGTAGCTGCTGGTGTCCCAGTTGTGGGTGAGCTCGAGAACGGTGCTGTCGCTCTCCTCCCCGTAGCCCACAAAAGCCAGGGTGAAACGCCCCCCGGGATAGTCCTTGCGGCGCAGCAACCGCATCCCAAGAATCTCGGTGTAGAACGCGATCGAGCGCTCCAGGTCGCCGACCCGCAGCATGGTGTGGAGAAGGCGCATCTGGACCGTTCTTGACGGCCGCATTCTGACCAAAGTCAGCGGATTGGTGCCAACGGTCACCAAGGCCCCCGGCAGGGCGACCCATAAGATCCCTGCAAGGACCCATGTTGTGCGTTAGGCCGCTGTGATCGACACCCTCGACCTCGTCATCGACACCATCGTGGCCCGGGAGGTTCTCGATTCCCGTGGCACACCGACCGTGGAAGCCGAGGTGATGCTGGAGGGCGGAGCCAGTGGCCGCGCCATCGTTCCCAGCGGCGCCAGCACCGGTGCCCACGAAGCTTGCGAACTGCGGGACGGCGGTAGCCGCTACTGCGGCAAGGGTGTGCTGCAGGCCGTCAGCAACGTCGAAGAAAAGATTGCCCCTGCCCTCTGCGGCCTGAGTGCCCTGGACCAGGGCACCGTTGACGCCGCGATGCTCGAGCTCGACGGCAGCGACAACAAGAGCGCCCTGGGCGCCAACGCGCTCCTGGCCGTGAGCCTGGCCACCGCCCGCGCAGCCGCCAACGGCGTCGGCCTGCCCCTCTACCGCTATTTGGGCGGCCCGATGGCCAACCTGCTGCCGGTGCCGTTGATGAACGTGATCAACGGCGGCGCCCACGCAGCCAACAGCCTGGACTTCCAGGAATTCATGCTGGTGCCCCACGGCGCACCCACCTTCCGCGAAGCGCTGCGGATGGGCACCGAGGTGTTCCACACCCTCAAGGGCCTGCTCAAGGACAAAGGTCTGAGCACGGCCGTGGGTGACGAAGGCGGCTTTGCCCCGGACCTGGGCAACATCGAAGCCGGCGATCTGCTGGTGCAGGCGATCGAGAAAGCCGGCTACCGCCCCGGTGATCAGATCTCCCTGGCCCTGGACGTGGCCAGCACCGAGTTCTTCAAGGACGGCCGCTATGCCTTCGATGGCGGCAACTACACCAGCGCTGAGATGGTCGACCAGCTGGCCGCTCTGGTGAACCGCTTCCCGATCACCTCGATCGAAGACGGCGTCGCGGAAGACGACTGGGAGGGCTGGGCCCTGCTGACCGAGAAGCTCGGCAAGACCGTTCAGCTGGTGGGTGACGACCTGTTCGTGACCAACAGCGCCCGTCTGCAGCGCGGCATCGACCTGGGCGTGGCCAACTCGATCCTGATCAAGGTCAACCAGATCGGCACCCTGACCGAGACCCTCCAGGCCATCGACCTGGCCGGCCGCGCTGGATACACCAGCGTGATCTCCCACCGCTCTGGTGAGACCGAAGACACCACCATTGCCGACCTGTCGGTGGCCACCCGCGCTGGCCAAATCAAGACCGGTTCCCTGAGCCGCAGCGAGCGGGTCGCCAAGTACAACCAACTCCTGCGCATCGAAGACGAACTGGGCAGCCAGGCCATCTACGCCGGTGCCGAGGACCGCGGCCCCCGCGGCAAGGCCTGAGCCTGAGCCCTGAAACAACAACAATCCCGGGGCCACGGTCCCGGGATTTTTTTATGGGCATCGCTCAGGAATGGCCGAGCTTGTCGATGCGGGCATCGCGCTTCAGGCGGGCCTGCAGCTTCAACCAGCTCAGACCCACCGGAACACCGGCGACAACAGGGATGACAGTCAATGCCGGCTTAGCGCTGGCCGCGAGCAGCGCGGCCGCGATGGTGAGGGCGCCCAGCAGCACGGATTGCCCCGCGCTCTGCTGACTCAGGGCCAGACGGCGCAGCAAACGATCGGTCTCACCGGCGCGAATCTGGACCTGGAGGTCACCCTGCTCGATCCGGCTGAGGCTGTCCTCCAGACGCTGGGGCAATCCCAGAGCACGGCTCCCGACTTCGACAGCCTGACGCCCCAACTGATTGAAGAGATCGTTGGGTCCGTTGCCACTGGCGGTCATGAGCGGAAGCAGATAGGGACGGGCGATGACCACGAGGCTAAAGCTGGGATCCAGGCTGCGGCCGACCCCCTCGAAAGTGGAGAGGGCCCGCATCACGAAGATCAGCTCAGGAGGCAGACGGAAAGACTGCCCATAAACCAAGTCGTAGAGATCGCCGGAGAGTTTGTCGAGGATGTTGGGGGAAAACGGCGGCGTCAGAGCCTCAGCGAGCATCACGCGCACCAGGCGGCGCACCGGGCCCGGATCAATGTCGGTGGCGATGACGCCGGCGGCCTGGAGTTCACGCACGAGGCTCGACGCATCCCGAGCGGCGGCAGCGGTCACCATCCGACCCAGACGACTCCGAAGCCGCTGAGACAAGGTACCGACCATGCCGAAGTCGTAGTAAATGAGCGCGCCATCGCGGGCCACGGCCAGGTTTCCCGGGTGGGGGTCGGCATGGAAGAAGCCAAAGCGCACCAGCTGCTGCAGGTAGCTGGCTGCGCCTTTTTCGGCGACCGCTGAGGGATCGATGCCGGCCTCAATCAGGGCCTGGCGGTCGTTGATCTTGATCCCGGGGACGTAGTCGAGGCAGAGCACCCGGCGGGTGGTGAGTTCCCAGACGACCGCTGGGATTCGAATGCCGGGATCATCCAGAAATTGCTGACGGAAACGTGCGGCATGTTCGGCCTCCAGGCGGAAATCGAGCTCCCGCAGCAGCACACGTCGACATTCCTGAGCGATGGAGACCCAATCGCGTCCCACACCCCACTGGGGATGGCGCTGCAGCACCGCGGCCACCTGTTGCATGACCTCGAGGTCCAGGCGAAAGAGACGCTCGAGGCCAGGCCGTTGGATCTTGAAGACCACCTGCCGGCCACTGCGGAGGCTCGCGCGATGCACCTGGGCCAGGCTGGCGGCGCCGAGGGGCTGCTCTTCGATGTCGATGATCTCGGCACAACGCTCACCGAGCTCCTGCTCCAGCAGGGACTGGGCCGTGTCAAAGGAGAAGGCCGGGACGCTGTCTTGAAGGCTGGAGAGTTCCGCGACCCAGCTGGCCGGCAACACATCCGGCCTGGCCGAAAGCAGCTGGCCCAGCTTGATGAAGGCCGACCCCAACGCGAGCAACTGGTCCGTCAGCCAGCGGGCACGCCGCCGCTGCCGCCGCTCTTGCCGCTCCTGGGTGATACCGCCGGGATAACTCCAGGCCTGGGCGTCCCACCAAAGAACGAGCAGGAGCTGAAGTACGGCAGACCAGATCCGCAGGGAGCGAAGCGCGCTCGCCAGTGCCGGTCTAAGGCGGCGCATCAAGCCGGCTCCTCGAGACGGCGGGCCAGGCGCGTGACCTGGGCGCGGAGTTGATCGATCTGTTGCTGGGGATCCAGCGGTGGGGAAGACGAGGCCATGCCGGTCTCCGCCGCAGGCACCTCCTGCTCGCCGTGCTCGAGCCGTTCGGCTTCGAGCTCCACCTCTTCCTTAAAGAGGTCCCACTCCTGGCGCAAACGGTCGGGGGCGTCTTGGGCCAAGACCGCAAGGCCAGCGGCGGCATCCGCCAGACCGCTGCCGAGGCGGGCGCTCAGACGATTAAGGGCCGCCTGAACCAGGGTCTGAGGCTCACGCATGGCCGGCCGCTCGAGAGTCGCCCAAATCGTGGCAGATCGGAGCTACTGAAGGGGAGGCAAATCCAAGAGAGGAACCGAGGGCTGCGGGGCCGGTCGTGCGGGCTGCGGCCTTGGTGCAGGGGCCTGGACTTGGGGCTTCGGCGCCTCGAGGGCTGGCTTGGGTTGGGGCTTCGGCGCAACCGGTGGCTCTTCGGCTTGGTTGGTTGCTGGCTGGGCGGGTTGAGCGGGCTTCGCTGGAGCGGCCTTGGCGGCGGCTTCACGCTCGGCTTTGGCCTCGGCCTCCGCCTTGGCCTTCTCAAGCGCATCGGCTTGCTCCTGGGCCTTGCGCCACAGCTCCAATTGCTGGGGATCGAGATCGGACCGCAGTTCCGACGGCTGCTCGCCGTAACGCAGACGCATGTCCTTGAGGCTCACCCCAGGGGTCTGCTTCTGCTCAAAACGAGGACTCAGGCGAATGACATCGCCCAGGTTGATGGCGCTCAAGCGCTGGGTGATCCCGTAGGCCAGAGAGAAGCTGACCCCAGCCACCAAGGGGCCCATCCAGATCCGGGGGAGGCCACTCGGAGCCGGCTTCTGGGGTGCTCCGGCCTTGGCCATCTCAGCAGGGACGTTGGTGGCTGATGGTAGGCCTGCTCTTAGGTCGTGTAATCGGCGTTGATGGATACGTAGATGGGTGGCATGATCAAAACCCTTGCTACGACTGGTTAGCACTCAGTGAGCACTGGTGTTACCCTGGTGTTACCCAGAACAGTCATCGCGTAAAAACGCTGTCGTGATGGTGCTGGCGTTACCGAAGCGTTACCCAAATGCCTGCCGCAGCACTGCGGAAAACGCCGAACGTCCTTGACAGGAAGGACATTCCTACAGATCCCTATTCCTACGTCTATCGGCGTGGAGACAAGGGTGGAAGGTGGCATCTGTATTTCTACGATCGTTTTGCCGGTTCAAGGCATAGGTTTGCGCTTAAGGATCAGAACGGCGTAGCACCAGAGCCAATTAGTGAAACCCAAGAGCAAGCCTGGATGCTTGGGTTAGCTATGTACATGGAACTAAAGGCTAAGGCTGATAGGGGTGAAGCAATACGCTCACTTGGATTCGGAAATATGTGCAAAGAGTTCCTATCCAAAGAAAAGAAAAAGATAAGTTCTATTCCACACCAAGGCATCTCTCCCGCCAGGTATCGCCTACTTGAAACTCAATTGCGCTGGGTGCGAGATTATGTCGGCGATGACAAAAAAGTCATCCATAAGTTCAGACGCACTGCATTCTTGAACTACGAGACGTGGAGGAAAGAAAGAGCACTGGAGTTCAAGAAAAAGGTTCCAGTACAAACAACCATTCTCCAAGAGATGTCGACCCTCAAGCGCGCCTTTGAGGAAGTAGGCGTGTCTCAAGGCTATATATCTAGGGATAGCGTCCCACAGATACCAAGCATCAAACTGCCGAAGGACAAGAAGCACCGCAGAGATGACCTTACAGAACGTGAGTGGCTAGAACTAGAGCGAGCCTCACGCCTCTACTGGATCAACGGGCTAGAGAGGAAGTTAGACAGTGATGGTGAGCCTTTAAAGAAAGGATCCTCCTATGTCACAAAGAAAAAAGTGACTGACAAAGGTGCACGCGGAGCGAACCAACTTATCCACCGGAAACTTCTTTACTACGCAATGAGGATCATGATGGATACGGGTATAAGACCCGGTTCATTATGGAAGGTGCAGTGGAAACACATATCAGAAAACACTTCCATACCGAAGGGAGAACGTAAGACGTGGATCATCATCGAAGTACCACCTGAGAACACAAAGACTGGCAGGTACTACAGAATCTCGGCACCTATTGCTGCTCATCTAGAGCAGATTCGAGAAGTCACCAAGCACAGCAAAAAAGACGATTACATCTTTTGCAATCAACGTGATGGAAGAATGTTTAGTGAACGGATCAAAAGAGATGGTTTCTGTGAAGCACTCGTCGAAGCACGACTTGCCGACTGGAGCGAAAACGATTCAAACAGCTGCCGCAAGGTAGACATGAAGTCTGGAAAGAACATCACGTGGTATTCGTTCCGCCATACTCACATCACGATGCGCTTAAAGGCAGGAACACCTCTACCTGTACTCGCCGCAAATACAGACACGAGCATGCAGTACATCGAAGATCATTACTTCCATTACCGTGCTGATGAGGCAACTGAGATTCTCGGAAAGGGAAGGAAGTCACTAAAGAAAGCAGATGAGCACCTTAAATGGACAACGTAATCAAAGAGCACAAATAAGAAAACACCTACTCATGGCTGGCCGGAAGCATATTCTTAGCGTTAAGTTAGTTCTTGATGGCTGGATACACAATCTGCTCAAGAACTTGTCGTGAGGGTTCAGTCCTGCATTTACTTCCGAAGTGAGGCGATAGTTCAATTATGGCTGATCTCACTTTGGGTTCATTTGTCCAGTCCAGGAGATATATAAGGTCCTTCTCTAGCATTGTTCGCTGAAAATGTGCTAATGCCAGTTCACGTGAGGCAAGTCCCTGAGACATAAGACATCGTGTAGCCGCTGCCAATACGAGAGCCTCACCTTTTTCCTTGAGTGCTTCTTTCGATTGGTATCGAGTCTTTCTTACTGGAGGTGATGGGTCAGGCTGTACAGGACTCTTATACGTATTTGAACTTGCTGTTGAAGGCATGCTGGATTCATTTGAGCTGGCTATACGTGGTCTTCGTAGGGATTTCTCTACCGCTGTGCCTTGGCAAATATCGACGTTGTACCAGCCAATTGTTGAGGTATGAGTGGTGTGGTGATTCTCAAAGGCTTTTACTGTGATCTTGCAAGGCTCGCCTGATTCCGGGTAAAAGAGATAACCAATTCTGAATCCAGGATTTTGCTTAATGAGTTCTCCGAGACGTGGAACCTCCTGTTTCAAAATCTTCAAAGCCTTAGAATTATTAGCTTCTGATGCAGATACATTCAAAGGAAGAAGAGCTGAAAGAGCCAAGAATGATATCGAAAGGGCGGTTTTCATGTGAACTAGGATTAGTACTTTACTGTAAACCTGCTCGAGTAGCGTGCGCTGCGGAATGGATGCGATCGAGCTTCTGGGAATGATTCTAGGTAGCTTTTGTATGAATAGCTGCTCTCATTAAGGAAGATTGTCTTGCCTGTTCTGGTGCACTTACTTCCGACTAGATAGCGGAAATTGGAAGTACTTAGGTTTGCAAGGTATCTTCTTCGAAATGGTGCACAGACTTCAGCTCGTTTGTAGTTAGTTTTCTCCAAGGCAAACAAGTAATCAGATTTAGAATTCTCTCTCTTGAGGCGGTAAATAAGGTTCTGATAGTCATCTCTCTTTTTAGCGGTCGCCTTGACTTCCTTTGAGATGCTTTTCTTGCACTCTTTCATCAAGAACTTACGTGCACTTTCCGTTCTCGCCTGGATCGTTTGACGCTGACACTGCTCATTGATTACTTCATTTGCGTCACTATCACCGAGGACTTCGATCAAGCCACGTCTAATAATTGAAGTCCAAGGACCAGCATGCGCTGCACTTGAACTCAAAAGCATGAGTACTAGTAGTGACAGCCTCATAGAGGTCCATCTCGCTTAATACAATCCCATGCTAGCAGTCATGAATCTATTCACAATCATTATCTAGATTCATCGCAGACAAGATACTCGACCTGCGCATTGAGATCGAGTCCACTCTATAGCGCGAGCTTGTGGAGAGAGGATAGGCAGCAAAGATGCAAGTATGAGGAAGTAACTGATGGCTGAGTTTCTCTTTATTTTGACTCGCCATTGTTTAAAGCGAACATATATCTTCAATCTTCTCTACAGGCAATGCCCCGTAGCCATCAACCATGCTGAGAAACTTGCCTGCATAGTGATACTCTCTCATCTTTTCGCCAACACCATAGTAATGATGGAGTGAGTACTCCTTCCAGTCTGGAACACCCCACTGGCGAAGGACTTCAACTCCTGATGCGACTTCAACCATGCGTGTCTTCCATTTCTGCTCGTATTCATTATGGCTATAGTCATTCGCCTCATCTTCTGTAAACTCCCCAGATAAGGCCTTTCGCAAGGCGATCCTATTAATGACTGCATATCGTTTAGATGCTCTCTCAGAGGCTCTTTTGTCAACCTCATACCTTCGACAAGCTTCATCAATGTCTTTGGTAAACCTAATCGTTGCATAAGGTTTAGCTCTGTCGCTAGGAGGGTATTTAAATTGTTTCCAATCGGTCGGCCACTCTTTTGCCGCACCCCAAAACGCTTCCGCAGCTCCTCCGCTGCATACAATTATTGGAGTCAGGAGGAGAATCGATAGAGGTCTTAGAGTTATACGCATGAAAGATCTATTGGTGAGTTACGGCATTCATGCATCTTAATGCCTATCGATACTGCACTTCCACTGTTCCATAAACCTGACTTAATTAAGCTGTATTACGTAGGCACATGGACGTCACAGCCCCCAGGGGGGGGTGTTTACACCTGATGCTGAGCAGACGGCTACACCTCCTGATCGGCTCCCCAAAGCGCCTCTACGGGCTTCCAGCCGACCTTGAGTAGATCGTTCCAGAGAGTGACCGCAACGTCCCTATGAAGATGCACACGGGTCTTCAGGAGTGGAGGCTCGCCCGGAATCGGAACGCCTGTGTCCACAAAGACCATGGGGTCTTGTGACCAGCTCTTCTCATCGCGGTGGAAGCGCTTGGCCTGCTTGGTAGCTGGATCCTGAATAAAACCCTCAGCACCCATCGCTACTACTAGTACGCACGTACCAAGGATAAGCGGCCGAGCCGGTTGTGGTGGGAGCTTGAGGTTTTCGTGGTCAGGGGTGGCCCTAAAAAGCTAGATAGCAGCACTAGATAGCGCCTTATCCAGGCTTCAGCGAGAACGCTTGTCACAACTGGGCTTGGCGATCACATGGACGAATTGAGTCCACGACTGGCATACGAGCGCTGCAGTCGATCGATATCGCCGTCAGACACCCTGAAAGCTTTGCTGCGATGCAGGACGCGATTGCCTGGCTTTCTAGGCTGGGACTGGGTTTTCAGTGCATCAGGCGGCCTTCCGGTCGCCTTTTCTGTGGACCTGAGCGACCAGCGCAGCCACTATTGGCAAATGAAGCGATTGAGACTGCTGGCATTCGTTTTTGTGGCGGCTGCACCACTGCCAGCAGGTGCGTGGCCGTGGAGTAAATACGGATCTCAGCTAGAAGCACAACGCGCCTGTAAACGCTGGATGGGGGATGGCAGTCCTTCTTATAACTGGCTTTCAGACAGTAAATTCAAGCAGCCTTCAAAGGTGAAATTCGTCAGCCGCTGCATTCTCGAACAAAGCACGAGTCAATACTTAGGGATTACTTACGAAAGCCTTGTCTATCCCTCTGATATCAAAAACTACACGCCTAGAACCGAAGGAAAGGTTTGGCGCCACTTCCGCTTTTAATCTCAAGCAAATGAGAACTGCATTACTGTTTCTAGCCTTATTAGCCTCAGGCTCTCCTTCTCCTGCTGTGGCTGGAATCCTGGATCGTCATTCCGCAGCATGGGGGAATCATGGTGATGAATGCCCTCGTGGGTTCACAAAGTTATACGCCGCTAACCACCCCGAATATCCATTCTATGGAGCAGGCAAAGAAACAATTCGAATACATGAACTGCAATGCTTAGATAATGACTCGGCAATTACCTATGGAGGCAACAAGAGAGTTCTCACGATAGAGCGAATTCTGTTCGAGTACATTGATAATCCGGTGGTCCAACAATACTATGCTTATTGGCATCAGGCTAATTGTACTGCTGGGACGTACGACATAGAGTCTTTTTATGATGTTGGAAACGGTTACCTGAATAAATATCCTCTTCCTGGGGCTGAAGAATCTAGTTACAAAGCGGTCACCAAGTTATCGAGTTGGTTTGTGGATTCTGCCAGCCCTTATGAGCCTAACTTTAAGATGGTTATGATTTCAAACATCACGCCAGTAATTAAGTATCTTTGCCCAAGTATTGGCTCAGTTGACTCGTCGTTCAAGCTGCAAGGGGGCTACCCAGCTGAACACGGTGGTCGACCTGCATATATCCGTCGCTAGTGATGTCATTGGGTCCTTCATTGAGCAAGAATTTTCTGATTGTTGCGTCGCTCTTAGCAGTCGCGGTTATCGCGCCGGGTCCGGCATTCTCGCAATCCCTTACAAACTTGCAGCGGCAAAGAGCTCAAGCTGTGGGGATTGGTGCGGCTGCGCGCTGCCTCGTTCGCATAGGGCGCTTAACATCGGCTCAAGCACGGGTGCTGGTTTTGCGAGAGCTGAATAAAAAGGGACTAAACACAACCAAAGACTGGTTGATGACGCCTAACGCTAATGAGGTAATTGTGAAGTTGAGTCCTTACTTTGGTGCTGACTGCAAGAGTCCACCAGATGCTGAGACTTTTGGCAGGATTGCTGTTCCGTATCTCTGAGTACTTGAATGCCGTTGCTTAGCAAAAAAGTAGCACTGCGCCATCTGGCGCCCATGAAGGACGGATTGGCACCCATCCGCTTCGTGCTCGGTAAACATCGCGAGTGCTGCATTTAATTATGTATTCAGTTGGGCCATACTTGGTTATCCATTGACTTGACTCTGGATCAAGTTGCTCTGTATTTGTGTAGCTTACATAAATTCGGTCTCCATGTCTTCTGTCAAGTCGAACCCATCTATGCCCGCACCCATTTTTTCCTCCTGAGTATGGAGACAACTGCCAGGAATTTCCAGCAGGCTTTCTTGGACTGATTGAGCGGCATAACTTTAGGCACTTTTTAATCCAGGGTTCGAAGACTGCATCAAGCTTTTTTTGCTGCTTTACCATGCGGTTATAGTCATTCCAGGAGGCTTTGACGCCATAGTATTGGTCTGCTTCATTCCGATATCGGCGTAGATTTACGCATGTAGATACATTCGCTGGTGGAAGTTGGTAGTCGTTGATTTGAGCGCTGGCAGGAATAAAAAGAGTTGACAGAGTTGAGAGTCCGCAAAAGGCGGTGGCAGCGGCTAGTCGTTTCATTCGTTAGTACCTCTCGTTATGTTTTGGTCGCGGCTATAGATGTACTGGAGCACGGGCTTGCCGCTGAACCATGAACCCATCTTGAGCATTCGGTGGTCCGTAGGCAACTGATTCTTGTCACCCGCCGTCACCCATGCAGGTGCTCCCTCTGGAGCAGAATGAGCTTGTCAGTGTTTTCGCTTACCTTAGACAGTGCTCCCAAAGCACCCGCACTACCAGTCCGCCTGATAAACACCTTCAAATATCGTCATACCTCCTTAATCCCTTCCCTATACACAGAGAAACGCTCACTTGAACCGCGGATAACACCAAGTTCTAGTAGCACGTGTAAACAACTCGACTTAAAAGACTCTCAGAGGCCTCTATAAGCGCCTGTAAGCACCCTTTGGGATGCTCTCGGCTGGATTTCCCTATATGCCACCTTTTGCGCGGCTTGCAGAGCCTTGCAGAGTCACTTATACGCATTAATCATGGTCACCCCAAACGAAATAGAACACGAACAGCATTTAATTACCAAGGGTCAAAAGCATCTCGCTGACGAGTTGCGGAAAGCAGAAAGTCTCAATTACTTCTCCAGTACTGAGCCAGGTCGCTACCTGATTCACACATACATATCGCTACTAAGCAAAACTCTAGAAAACAAGACAGCAGAAGCAGAAGCAAGACCGCGCAACTCTAATGCTCATAAAGCCAATCTCTGGATGCTCTGTGATCACATAAGGCAGATAATCAATCTTCTGTCGTCCAATAGTCTTGCGCTACTGACTATCAAGGCGATTGAGGATTCCTATGGCAGGGATAGAAATCGCCCAACGATGGCTGATCTTTCCCACACGCTAGGCGTCACTATCAAGGAGGAAGTAAGGGTTGCCTGGTACACAAAACAGGATGCCTTCATCGGTGAGAGACTTAGGAAGAGTGCTTCTATGCCAGGTTCGACTCCTAAGTACAGGCGTAAGCGTACGAAGCAAACCGCCAAGCGACTTGCATCGGAGCGCAAGTGCAAGGAGTTCGATGAATGGAACCATATGTTCACGTGCAGAGTCGGAGAGTATCTGCTTGAGGTTGCTTACTTCGCTGGAATAATCGAAACAAAGAATGTGAGAGATAGAAAGAAGGAAAAGAAGATTGTCAAACTAACGGAGGGATTTCACTCAATGTTGCTTACTTATGAGAAACGTGCATTTGAAACTGCTTATGAAACGCACCCATTAATTGACGTTCCCCTTGATTGGGAACAGTCTGATCAGCCAGGTAGATACAACAGAACTGGCGGTTACCACTTAGATCACCTGCGCCGTGGACAGCCTATGTGTCGTGGCAAAGGCATTCACGACTCAGTGTTTGGCGCTAAGTCTGCAGGGTTGCAGAACACGCTACAGCACACTGCATGGAGGATTGATTCAAGGGTTCTAGAAGTTGCTCAGGAACTAAGTAAGGGACATGAATCAATCGGCAAGTTCCTGGTTAACCCATACGAGAGACCTGCAAAGGGTACTGAAGATCCTCTTATTACTGAAAATCCAGAACGACTAAAGGAATGGAGATCTATCACTGCAGCACTTCATAGAGCATACGGCGAAGAAAATCGGAAATGTGTACGTACCAGAAAGTCATTACTCATGGCGGAAGAGTACAAACACAAGACCTTCTATTTGTCGTGGTGGGTTGACTGGCGTGGACGCTTCTACTCTCAACAGTCTTGGTTAGCGCCTGTTGGTGCTACTGACTTTGAAAAGTCCCTACTTAAGTTCCGTGATGGCTGCAATGTCACTCAGGAAGCCATGGACTGGATCTATGCTGCGATTGGTTCTGCATACCAAGGCACCAGGATCTCAAAGAGAGATCGGATTCTTTGGACTATCGATAACAAAGAACTCATTGAGAAGGTAGGTAGTAAGCCACTGGATACTGTTGAGATATGGAAGAAAGCCGATGAGCCTTGGACGTTCTTGCAACTGTGCTTGGAATGGTATGACGTAATCACCACCAGGAAAGAAAAGTTCTGGCGTGTTCCACTGCAGGTTGATTCGACTGCTAGTGGATTGCAAATACTCTCTGGGATGAGACGAGATCCTGTAGGGATGAAGAACACCAATCTTCTGGCTCCATCAACTCCTGACGCTCCACCAGAAGATGCATACATGGAGGTTCTTAGGAAAGCGGAAGCTCTTGCTATCAAGAAAGGTCAGCAGTACCTCATCAAGTACCTCAAGTTCAGATCAGTTGGTAAGCCAGTTGTGATGACTGCAATCTATGGAGCAAAGGAGTTTCGCTTCAAGGAAAGTATTGAAGACGCACTACTGAAAGCAGTGGAAGCAAATGATCTCCGTGAGGAAGAGTTGCCGACACAAGCTGTGTTGTGGGAACTTGCCGAACTTATCCACGGTGCTACCAAACAGGTATTCCCAGCAGCATTTCAAGCGTTGGAATGGCTACGAAAACTGGCTAAGACTGCACATGAACAAGGCTCACAATCACTTGTTTGGAAGACACCAACGAATGACACTATCCATTTGGTGAAGTACAACCACCATACGGAGGAAGTGCACACGACTTACAACGGAAAGATTGTCATTGGTGACTGGAATTCCAAGGATGTGAATAAGGCAAAGGAGGTTTCTTCATTCATACCTGCGGTCGTTCATAGTTATGACGCTGCACTACTGAAGGAGGCCTTCACGGATTGGCAGCATCCACTGAGCGTCATTCACGACTGCGTTCTTGTCCTACCCAAAGACATGGATAGAGCAATGCAGAGAATCCGAGAGGGTTTTGTTTCTATCGTTGATGGTGATCCACTAGCAAGACTTGCAGATGATCTAGGAGTAGATGCAGAGGCTCTCGCTCGCTTGAAGCAAGGTGATCAACCACTTGATTCAGTCTACGAGTCCAAATACATGTTTAACTAGCGACTTACATTGGTATAACTGCTCTCTGGCATAGAACCTCCCGGTATATGAAAGGACTACATTCGTAATCCGAGCTAGAGGCGAACTAGCATAAAAAGAAATGAGCTGATCTGAATGCCACTTGTGTGGAGTAGGAAAGGTTCGGTTTGGTTAAGCCTTGGGAGCAGTTCCATAACGTCTTGGAATACTGCTATGTCTTTCTAGCTGACTCGACGGAAAGACGGTATGACTGAAATTAACCCCAGCCTCGACACTGACTGTGGCGAGGACACTGGCTCTACATGATGAAATTACATCAGTACCAGGTATTAGTAGATTGTCATGACTCGACATGCATTAACTACCATCGTGATCCACGACTTGGATACTGATGAATTACATAACAAGCTTTAGCTGGTTAATGTATGTATTAAATACATGTATTGATTCAACAACCATCAAGTGATCTAAGAACTGGAGCATTACCAGTTGGTTGTCTAGCCGTAGGAGTGGTTACCTGCGGTGATCAGATGGGTGACTGATCGTTAACCATCAAGTCTTCGCTTGCTAGCGGAGACACATGCATAAAAAAAGTCCTCTCTTTCAGGGAGCGGCAAAGTACGGAAAATTCCTAGTGGATAGGAATGGAATGTCTGGTGACTATGTAATGGTTCGATTCCATTAGTTCCACTACCTGTAGAAGTCACTCTCCAGGAAACCAGTGAAGTCTGGTGATCCATTACTTAATGTGTAACGAGTGTCTGGTGACTCAATAGCGGTTCGATTCCGTTAACTCGTCTTGGGTTCGTGCCATCTGCCATGTGCGGATGGTTAACGAATAACCCATCTAAAAAATGAAAACCGCTAATCAAATTTATGTAGATAACAAAGCACTTACCCTAATCACCTGTTCTAACTGTGGAGCAGTAACCAAGGTGAATGGAACGCTTACCAATAAAAAGGTAGAACGAGCTCTAGAACGGAGTTGTCGGACTTGCAATCCTTCATCCAGGACATACAAAGAGTCATGGTGGAAACAGTTTGGTCTCGATAAAAACCCTTATGTCTATGGTCCTATGTCGTGGAAGAGGACAGGGGAAAAGTTCCGAATGGAAGAAGCTAGGCGTATGGGATGGATGGCATGGACTTGGCAGGATGAGTACAAGGAGGAACGTAAAGGTAGCCCTGTAAAATACCAGAAAAAATAAAATATTTTTCTCAAGGGGTATTACATAGGTACCAGTACGCAGTACCCCCCCGTGCCGGGGTGCTGTTTTCAGTACCCCCCTGAATGAGTCATTTATTACTTAAGGATTGGATTGGATTTAGTTCTCCAAAGACCTACATAACCTCGTCGAACTCTTCTGGCTCACCGTGCTGCTCAACCTGATTGCATTCGGTGCGTTCTGCGCCGTCTCTAGCAGCCAGGAAGGCACGCATACGCGCTTTCTATACCACCTCTCCCAACAGCTAGTCGTGCGCGCCTTACAGGCCCATCTGGAGGAGGTTCAGTTGAATTACTGAACGAAGACTTCAACGGACGGTGCCTGTCCAAAACAATCCTGGGTAAAGCGGAAGCCGAAACCCATCGTCATAACTGGGTTTTTCTCTCCTGCGTACCTGACATTGCTGCAGATGCGCACCACGCTGGACAGCGCCGAACAGTCTCAACAACTCGTCACCAGCAGCTTTTAGGTATTTCTACCTACGATTCACGCTTGCGTGAGTTGCGGGTCTGTAGACGTTTTTTTGGTTCTGCCACACGTGAATCAAGGCTGTTACCCAACCGTTACCCAACGACTGCAGCAGCTAAGACTCCTTGCAAATACAGGCATCCTGAGCTACGTAGTGTAGTCGGCGTTGATGCGGACGTACTGATCCGAGAGATCACAGCCCCAAGCAAAGCCGTGACCTGGGCCGTCGCCCACCACAAGGCGGATCTGAACGCGGTCATCCAAGAGGTAGGCGCCGGACGCCCGATCGCGCATGTAGGCCGAGGCCGCCGCACGATCGAAGACCAGGGGTTGACCGGCCTCCATGAGCTGATGCTCCCCCAACCAAAGCGCGACGGCCCCGGGCTGGAACGGAACACCGGCTCGACCTGCCGCTGCCACGATCCGGCCCCAGTTCGGATCGCGGCCGTGGACGGCGGTCTTGACCAAGGAGGACCCACAAACGGTGCGGGCGATGGCCAGGGCGTCCGCCTCACTGGCGGCGCCTTCGACCTGCACTTCCAGGAGACAGGTGGCCCCTTCGCCATCCCGGGCAATGGCCTTGGCCAGGTGCTGCGAGACGGCAGTCACCCCCTCTTCCAGGGCCGCGTAGTGAGCCGGGTCGAGGGCGGAACCGCCTGCAAAGGCCAGATAGGTGTCGTTCGTGCTGGTGTCGCCGTCGACCGTGATCGCATTGAAGGAGCGCTGCACGGCACGGGCGACCATCCCCTGCCAAACCTCCGCGGGAACACCGGCATCACAGCTCAGATAACCGAGCATCGTGGCCATGTTCGGGTGGATCATTCCCGAGCCTTTCGCCATACCGCCGATGCGAACGGTCTGACCACCCAGGTCAGCCTCCAGGGCGATCTGCTTGTCGATCAGGTCCGTGGTGAGGATCGCCTGAGCTGCCGCAGGGCCACCCTCCGACGAGAGGCCTTCCGCCAGCGGGTCGATGGCCTGCAACAAGGTCTCCATCGGGATCGGCACCCCAATGACTCCGGTGGAGCAGATCAAGACCTCTTCAGCGGCAAGCCCAAGGCGATCAGCCACGGCCTGGGTGGCGCGGATGCTGTCAATCAGGCCGCGATCACCCGTGCAGGCGTTGGCCTGACCGGAGTTGGTGAGCACCGCCCGGGCGACGCCCCCACTGGCCTCGAGTCGGTCGGCGCAGAGGTCCACGCAGGCTGCCCGCACCAGCGAGGTCGTGAAGGTCCCCGCACAGACGGCACCCTCAGGGGCCAGCAAGAGCGAGAGGTCCGGCTTGCCCGAGGCCTTCAGTCCGGCGGTCATCCCGGCGGCTTGAAAACCCCGAGGCGCCGTCACGCCACCTGCAATCGATCGCCAGGACTGCGTCACAACTGGTGGGCGACAGGAACTCCTGCGATTCTGAAATGCAGTCAGCCCTGCCTCAATGAGCCGGTCGCCACGTTGGTGCGGAGCGCAACGACGGATCGGCCTGACCGGCGGCATTGCCACGGGCAAAAGCACAGTGGGCCGGCTGCTGGAAGCCGAAGGGCTCCCCGTTCTGGATGCCGACCACTACGCCCGCGAGGTCCTCGCTCCTGGCAGCACGGGTGCCGCAGCCGTGCTGCAGCGCTACGGCGACTCCGTTCGAGCAGATGGCACGGGGCCGGAGTGGCCGACGGTCAATCGCGGGGCCCTCGGCTCGATCGTCTTTTCTGACCCCTCCGAAAAGCGCTGGCTAGAGGAGCTAGTCCATCCGCTGGTGCGCCGGCGTTTTGACCAAGCCCTCACCGAGCTCGTTGCGGAGCCAACGGTGGTGCTGATGATTCCACTGCTCTTCGAAGCCGGCCTCGAAGGACTCTGCAGCGAGATCTGGCTCGTGGACTGTGACGAAGCGCAGCAACTGGAGCGCCTCATGCAGCGCGATGGGCTGAGCGCCGTCGAGGCCGAGGCACGGATGAATGCTCAGTGGCCCTTGGCCAAAAAAAGGCCTTTAAGCGATGTCTTGATCGACAACAGGGTGTCAATCCGCTCGGAGCACTATCTCAAGAAAGGCATTCAGATGATGCTCTGAATGCCCCACAAACGAAGGGACTATCCCTTCAGCTTCTGACTCAAGATCTGGTTGGCGAGTTTGGGATCAGCCTTGCCTCCGGTCTTCTTCATGAGCTGGCCGACAAAGAAGCCCTGAAGCTTGTTCTTACCGCCGCGGAAAGCTTCCACTTCGGCGGGGTGAGCGGCCAGAAGCTCTTCGACAATTGCGGTAATCGCGGCAGGGTCGCTGATCATGCCCAGACCCCGCTCATCGACGATCTTGGCTGGTGAACCACCCTTCTCCAGCAACTCAGGAAGGATTTCCTTGGCGATTTTGCCGCTGATCTTGCCGCCATCGATCAGCTTCACCATCTCCGCCAGCTGTTCCGGGCGGAAAGCCAATTCCGAGTAGCTCAGGCGGTTGGCATTGACGTAGGCAGCAATGTCACCAGTGATCCAGTTCGACACACCTTTGGGATCAGCTCCGGTGGCCACGGCCACCTCGAAGAATTCCGCCATCGGACGCTCGTCCGTCAGCACGCGGGCGTCGTATTGCGAGAGGCCGAGGTTTTCGGCGTAGCGGTGGCGCTTGGCCGCCGGCAGCTCGGGCAACTCAGAGCGCCAACCTTCCTGGAGCTCGGCGCTGACTTCAATCGGTCCCAGGTCAGGATCGGGGAAGTAGCGGTAATCGCTGGCTCCCTCCTTGCTGCGCATGCTCTTGGTGAGCTGCTTGCCCTCATCCCAGAGGCGGGTCTCCTGAACGATCGGTTCGCCCGTTTCGTAGGCCTTGATCTGACGCTGAATCTCGTACTCACAGGCCTTCTGGATGGCCGAGAAGGAGTTCATGTTCTTGATCTCCACCTTCGTGCCAAAGGGCGCATCCGGCCCGCGGCGCACGGAGATGTTGACGTCACAGCGCAGGGAACCCTCCTGCATGTTTCCGTCGCTGACGCCTAAATAGCGCATGATGCGGCGGATCTCTGAGGCGTACTCCGCCGCCTCCCGGCCGGTGCGCAGATCGGGCTTGCTCACAATCTCTGCGAGGGCTACACCAGCGCGGTTGTAGTCCACCAAGGAGTGGGTGGAGCCGGCGAGGCGGTCACTGCCGGCGTGGACCAACTTGCCGGCGTCCTCTTCCATGTGGAGGCGCTCAATCCCAATCTTTTTGAGATAGGTCTCTTTGCCTTTCTCAGCCACTTCGACCTCAATCCAACCGTCCTCGGCGATCGGTTCGTCGTACTGGGAAATTTGGTAGTTCTTGGGCAGGTCCGGATAGAAATATTGCTTGCGATCGAATTTGCTGTGCTCAGCAACATTCAGATTGAGGGCCATGGACGCCTTGACGGCGTACTCCAGCACCTTCTGATTCAGCACCGGAAGGGTGCCCGGCAGACCGCAAACCACCGGATCGATATGGGTGTTGGGATCGTCCCCAAAGGTGGTGGAGGCGCTGGTGAAGATCTTGCTGTTGGTCCCCAGTTGCACATGGGTCTCCAAGCCGATCACTGCTTCCCAGGCGGCCTCAGCAGCCATGTCCCAACTCCGTCAATCGCCTGATCCTATGGAAGGGCCGCTGGTCAGCCCTGCGCATCACCTGAAACACTGGCGGTTCGGGTTGGATCGGCCATGACAGCCGCCCAGGGCAACGGAGTTCTGATCCTCGGTGGCGGCCTCATGGGTCTCGCCCTGGCCCATCAGCTTGCCCGGGCCGGACGCTCCGTTGAGGTGCTCAGCCGCCAACGCAGCGAAGCAGCTGGGTTTGTGGCCGCCGGGATGCTCGCGCCCCATGCCGAAGGGCTCAGCGGTGATCTGCTGCGCCTCGGCCAGGACAGCCTGCGGCGGATCCCCGGCTGGGTCGAGCAGATCGAAGCCGACAGCGGCCTCTCCTGCGGGCTGCGGGACTGCGGGATCGTGGTGCCCTTCGCCTCGGAGACGGAGCGTGACGTCTATCCCACGGCTCCCTGGGGGCAAGCCCTCGATCGCGCTGGCCTCGAGCGTGAAATCCCAGGCATCGGACCAGGCTGGCAGGCCGGACTGCTCTTCCAGCAGGACGGACAAATCGACAACCGCCGCCAACTGATGCGCGCCCTGGAGCGCTCCTGCGTCGACCTGGGTGTCCGCTTCCAGGAGGGCGTTGAAGTCCTCGAGCTGCTCCAGCAGGACCAAATGCTCCAGGGGATCCGCGTCCGCAACGCCGAAGGCGACCTCCAGACCATCGAAGCCCGTGAGGCCGTGCTCTGCTGCGGAGCCTGGAGTGCCGAGCTGCTGCCGGAGCTGCCGATCTATCCGGTGAAAGGGCAGATGCTCTCGCTGCAGGGCCCCAAAGAGGCCCTACCCCGCGTGATCTTCGGCCCGGGCACCTATCTGGTCCCTCGGGAAGACGGCCTGCTGGTGGTCGGAGCCACCAGCGAACGGGATGCCGGATTCACCACCGGGCTGACCCCCTTTGGCCAAAGGCAACTGCAGGCGGGCATCGCGGCTCTCCTCCCTGAGGCCCAACACTGGCCACCGATGGAGCGCTGGTGGGGCTTCAGGCCCTGCACCCCCGACGAAGGCCCCCTGCTGGGGGGCAGCGCGATCTCAGGCCTCTGGCTGGCGGCGGGGCACCACCGCAATGGGGTTCTGCTAGCCGCGGTCACCGCCCAGCTCTTGCGCAAGTGTCTTCTTGGCGAAGAGCTAACGCCGGATGAAGCGCAGCTGCTGGGTGCTTTCAGCTGGAAACGCTTTGCAGAACGCGACCAGCGCGCGGCATAAAAAAACCGGGGGCTTGCGCTCCCCGGTCTCGTTGAAAGGGGAGGGATCAGCCCTCGACGCGCCAGCCCTGATCCGAAGGGGTCCAATCGCTGAGCTCAGAAGCCTGGAACCAGAGGCCGATCTCGAACTGAGCGGTTTCGGGGGCGTCGGAACCGTGAATGACGTTGCGGCCGATGTTCACGGCGAGGTCGCCACGGATGGTGCCGGGCTCAGCTTCCAGGGGCTTGGTGGCGCCGATCAGCTTGCGGGCGCTGGCGATCACGCCGTCGCCTTCCCAAACCATGGCCACGACGGGACCGGAGGTGATGAAGTCCACCAGGCCAGCGAAGAAGGGGCGCTCGCGGTGGACGCCGTAGTGGCTCTCGGCCAGTTCACGGCTGGGGGTGAGCTGCTTGAGGCCCACGAGCTTGAAGCCCTTGCGCTCGAAGCGGCCGAGGATCTCGCCCACCAAACCGCGCTGAACACCATCGGGCTTGATGGCAACAAAGGTGCGCTCGGCAGCCATAACAAAAAACGTCAGATCCGGCCCATCGTCCGTGGCCGCCCTACCGCTTGGCAAGCACACGTGGCGCCCCGGGCACGAGTCCTTAGATTTCCGGCATTGCCCCGCCGCCGGCTCGATGGTCTCCGCTGAAAACGCCAGCTGGAGCGCAGCCGACAGCGCAGCCCTCTACGGCATCGACCGCTGGGGGGATCCTTATTTCTCGGTCAACGCCCGCGGCCACATCAGCGTGCAGCCCAAAGGGGAGCGGGGCGGCAGCCTGGATCTACTGGATCTCGTCCAGGGCCTGGAAGGTCGCAGCCTCGGGCTCCCACTGCTGATCCGCTTCGACGACATCCTCGAAGACCGGCTCGAGCGACTGCACGCCGCCTTTGAGCGCGCCATCGCCCAATACGGCTACTCCGGTCGCTACCAGGGGGTCTTCCCCGTGAAGTGCAACCAGCAACGCCATGTCGTCGAGGAGCTCGTGGCCTGCGGCAAGCGCTGGCACTTCGGTCTAGAGGCCGGCAGCAAAGCAGAACTGCTGATCGCCCTTTCCTTGGTGGATGACCCCGAGGCGCTGCTGATCTGCAACGGCTACAAGGATCAGCGCTACATCGAGACGGCCATCCTCGCCAGACGCCTCGGCCGCCAACCGGTGGTCGTGATCGAGCAAGCCGACGAAGTCGAACGGATCATCCAGGCGAGCCAAGATCTGGGCGCCGCACCCTTTATTGGCATCCGAGCCAAGCTCTCCAGCCGCAGCACCGGACGCTGGGGCAGCTCCGTCGGCGCCAAGGCGAAATTTGGGTTGGCCATCCCCGAACTCCTCGCCACGGTCGAGGCCCTGAAGAAGGCCAACCTGCTCAACGACCTGAAGCTGCTCCACTTCCATGTGGGCAGTCAGATCAATGACATTGCCGTTCTCAAGGACGCCCTGCAGGAAGCCGGGCAGATCTACGTCGAACTGACCAAGCTCGGCGCCCCGATGGGATTCCTGGATGTGGGTGGTGGGCTCGGGGTCGACTACGACGGCAGCCGAACGGCCACATCGGCCTCAACGAACTATTCGCTACAGAACTACGCCAACGACGTCGTCGCGACTGTCCGGGAATGCTGCGAGCCCCACGCTGTTCCCGTTCCCACCCTGGTCAGCGAAAGCGGCCGCGCCATCGCCAGCCACTTTTCAGTGCTGGTGTTCAACGTGCTTGGCCAAAGCACCGTGCCCAGTGACTACCCCGCCGCCGATGGCGAGGAAGCACTCACAGTCCGCAACCTGCGCCAAACCCTCGCGGAGATTGAAGCCGTCGATGGGCAGGGCGATCGCGACCTCTCGAAGCTGCAGGAGACCTGGAACGACGCGCTCAAATTCAAAGACGACGCGCTGAACACCTTCCGCCTGGGCTACCTCAGCCTTCCGGAACGCTCCGTGGCCGAACAGCTCACCTGGGCGTGCGCCCAGGCCATTGCCCAAAAACTGCCGAGCAATGAGGCGATCCCCGAGGAACTGAGCAACCTCAAGGCCGAACTAGCCGCGACGTTCTACGCCAATTTGTCGGTCTTTCGCTCCGCCCCCGACAGCTGGGCGATTGAGCAACTCTTCCCGCTGCTGCCGATTCACCGGCTGAACGAACAGCCCGAGCAGCTCGGGCACTTCGCGGACCTGACCTGCGACTCCGATGGAAAGCTGGCGCGGTTCATCGCCCAGGGCCAAAGCAAACCGCTGCTGGAGCTCCACGGCCTGAAGCCGGGTGAGCCTTACTTGATCGGCCTATTCCTGGGCGGGGCCTATCAGGAGGTGATGGGCAACCTCCACAACCTGTTTGGCGCCACCAACGCGGTCCACATCCGCCTTTCACCAGGCGGCGGCTACCAGGTGGACCATGTCGTGCGGGGAGACACCAACGCCGAAGTCCTCGAAGCGATGGAACACGACCCGGAGGTCCTGCTGGAGCGACTGCGGGTGACGAGTGAGGCTGCCATCCAAAAAGGAAGCCTCAAGATCCAAGAAACCCAGCGCCTAATGGATCACCTGGAGACCAGCCTCAGGCAAACGACTTACCTGCAGAGCTAATCGCTCAGACAGCGCAGCTGGGGTGGGCCATCAGCTCATGGGCCACATCCAGGGGGGTGTCTTGGGGCTCCAGCCAGGTGGAACAGCGCAGGGGCTCCTCCCCATCGCGGCAACCCTCCAGTTGCAGTCGGCTGCCCATCAGCACCAACTGGAAGCTCCAGTGGTGCCGGGCATGAATTTCAAAGGAGCTCGCCATCGGGACTCTCCTGCGGCAGGTCTTGCCTGCAGGATTCCCCTGCTGCCGCTCCCCTGGCAACGCCAGGAGAACGGTTCCGGAGCTGTCTGGATCAGGCCAGGGCCGCGGTCAGCTCACCTTTGGCCTGCTCCAGCGCGGCATCCAGGGCTGCACCATCGCGACCACCGGCCTGCGCCAGGTTCGGCCGCCCGCCACCACCGCCACCGCAGGCCTTGGCCACGGCGCCAATGAACTTGCCAGCCTGCTGGCCCTTGGCGATCACACCTTTGCCGAAGGCGGCCACCAGGATCACCTTGCCCAGATCCGATGGATCCGGCAGGCCACCGAGGACCACGGCGGCTCCATCGCCGAGTTGATCCACAAGCCCCTGGGCGGCGCTCTGCAGGCCACCACCTTCCACGCCATCCAGGCGGCTGATCAGCACCTGGCACTCGCCGACCGCTTCGGCCTGGCTCGCCAGGGCCGCGGATTTCGCCAAGGCCAGTTCCTCGCGCGCAGCGGCCAGCGCCTTCTGGCTCGCCTTCAGCTCGCTCTGCAGGCTGACGACCCGCTCAACGATCTCTGCCGGTTGGGCCTTGAAGCGCTCGCCGAGCTGCTTCACCACCGCGTCGCGCTCATTCAGGTAGGCGAGCACCGCCGCACCCGCCACCGCCTCAATGCGGCGGATGCCCGCGGCCACGCCGCTTTCGCTGACGATCTTGAACAGGCCGATCTCAGCGGTGTTGCTGACGTGGGTGCCGCCACAGAGCTCCATCGACACGCCTGGAACATCGACGACCCGAACCACGTCGGCGTATTTCTCACCGAACATCGCCACGGCGCCGGCGGCCTTGGCCTTCTCGATCGCCATCTCCTGCACCTCGAGGCTGTGGGCCTCGGCGATCCAACCGTTGATCAGGATCTCGATCTGCTCGAGCTCCTCGGCCGTGATCGCCCGGGGGCAATGGAAGTCAAAACGCAGGCGATCGAAATCAACCAGGGAGCCGGCCTGACCGATCCCGGGGTCGACAACCTGCTTGAGGGCCGACTGCAAGAGGTGGGTTGCCGTGTGGTTCGCCTGGGCACGCCGGCGGCAGGCCCGATCCACCTGGCCGTGGACGACATCGCCGACGCTCACGCTGCCGCGCTCCACCCGGCCGCTGTGGACAAAGACGCTGCGGTTCCGGCTCACGGCCTCAATCGCGACGATCAAGCCGTCTCCGCTCAACACCCCGCGGTCGCCGACCTGACCACCGCCTTCGCCGTAGAAGGGCGTGGTGTCGAGGACCAGCTGAACATTGTCACCAGCCTCGGCCCGTTCCGCCGGTTCACCATTGACCACCAGCGCCTGAACGCTGCTGCTGTGGTCCAGCAGCTCATAGCCCTGGAAGCGGGTGGCCTCCAGGTCGGCCGCCATCTGATCGATGGCGTCCTGCAGGGTCAGATCGATGCTCACCGCCGCGGCCTTCGCCCGTTGGCGCTGGGCCTCCATGGCCTGTTCAAAGCCATCCAGGTCGACCGCGAGGCCATGCTCCTCGGCGATCTCCTGGGTCAACTCCAGGGGGAAGCCGTAGGTGTCGTAGAGCTCAAAGGCCTGCTCGCCTGAGATCTGCTTGGGCTTGGCCGCGAGCACATCCGCCAGCAGCTTCTCGCCCCGCTCCAGGGTTTCCAGGAAGCGCGCCTCTTCGCGCTTCAGCTCGCTCAGGATCACCTCCTGGCGCTCGAGCAGCTGGGGATAGGCCGCCTGCATCAGGGCAATCGACGCCTCACCCATCGCCGTCAGGAAGGGCTTGTCGATGCCCAGGAGACGTCCGTGGCGGACCACGCGACGGAGCAGGCGGCGCAAGATGTAACCGCGGCCGAGGTTGCTGGCGGTGACGCCATCACAGATCAACTGGGTCACCGCGCGGCTGTGGTCCCCGATCACCTTCAGCGAGGTCTGGCCCTTGGCGTCGAGCTGCTTGTAGTCGACCCCGGCCAGACCGGCTGCGGTCTCGATCAGCGGATAAATGAGGTCGGTCTCGTAGTTGTTCGGAACCTTTTGCAGGATTTGGGCCATACGCTCGAGGCCCATCCCGGTGTCGATGTTGCGGTTCTCCAGCGGCGTGAGGCTGCCCTCAGCGTCGCGGTTGTACTGCATGAACACCAAGTTGTAAAACTCGATGAAGCGGCTGTCGTCCTCGAGGTCGATGCCCTCATCGCCCAGTTCGGGCTCGAAGTCGTAATAGATCTCCGAGCATGGGCCGCAAGGGCCGGTGGGACCCGAGGCCCAGAAGTTGTCGGCCTCATCCATCCGGATGATCCGCTTGGGGTTCACCCCCACCACGTCGCGCCAGATCTGCTCGGCTTCGTCGTCCTCGCGGAAGACGCTGACCACCAAGTTCTTGGGGCTAATACCAAACACCGTGGTGCTCAGCTCCCAGGCCCACTGGATGGCCTGCTCCTTGAAGTAGTCGCCAAAGGAGAAGTTCCCGAGCATCTCGAAGAACGTGTGGTGTCGCGCCGTGCGCCCCACGTTTTCGATGTCGTTGGTGCGAATGCACTTCTGGCTGCTGGTCGCGCGGGCCGAAGGCCGGGGCTGCTGACCGAGAAACACCGGCTTAAACGGCAGCATCCCGGCAATGGTCAGCAGAACCGTCGGGTCCTCCGGCACCAGGGAGGCGCTGGCCATCGGCTTGTGGCCCCGCTGCTCGTAGAAGTCGAGGAAGGCCGCACGAATCTCAGCACCAGTGCGGGGAGCGGCGGCCATGGCGAAGCAAAACGAGCCTGAACCCGGCATGATCGCGCAGCATGAGCGCCGCCTCCCCCGCCACCGCTGAGCCCAGCCGGGCCGAACTGCGGCTGCGCTCGATCGCCTGGGCCCTGGGGGCTGGCTTCAGCGCCTTGATCTTGGGGCTGCCACTCGGCTTGGAATCGGCCCTGAGGGCTGGCGGCTGCGGCTTTTTCTATGGCCTCCTGGCCTTCCACCTGCAGCGGGTGGACCCCAACGACAGCCACCTGCAGGCGGGCCTCGTCGGAGCGGTCTGCGGCATCCACAGCCTCGGCCTACCGGCGCTTTTGCCCTGGCCGCTCCAGGAACCTTGGCCCCAGACCTTGGCTGAGGTCGCGCCAACTGTGATGATGGGGTTCATTCGTGCTTGGTTGCCGCTGATCGGCGCCGCGCTGGTGTTGCACGGATCGATGGCCCTATCGCGACTTGTCGTGACCCGGGTTGAACCGATCCAGCGGCGCCCCTGAACCCCAGGCCCCGCCTCCATGAGCCTGCTGCATGCCACCTGGCTGCCCGTCGTCCCGGCGGGGAGCTTCGCCAAAGGCAAGGCGCCCACCGCCGGCCTCTTGATCTGGGCGGATACCTGGCGTGTGGCTGAACCCGTCAGCCCACAGGAAGAGGCCCCCTTCCACCCCCTGAGCCTGGATCTGGACGATCTGGCGACCTGGCTCGACGACAACAACTTCTGGTCCGAGGACCTGCGTCAGGCCACCGTCACCCTGACCCTGCCTAGCCGCCAGCAGCAAAGCCGCGGCACCAAGAGCACAGACAGCAGCCGCTGGAGTGGCCTACCGCTGCAATCCGGGGAACCCCTCCCCAAGGACCTGAGCTGGTGGCCCTGGCAGGTGGAGGGTTGGTTCCTCAAACCCGGCCCCGCTGCCGAATGGCTCAATCAATTGCCCCTCTCAGGCGCCTATGAGGCGGGCCTGGGGGATGACCTGCTCTGGTGGTGCCACGTCCAGCGCTGGTGCCTCAGCCTGATCGCCCGGGGCCGCTGGCTGCCGGAGAGCGCGGACGGCAAAGCCAGCTGGCGCCCGCTACTCAACCGGGAAGACGACCGCCGCCGGCTGGAGGAGCTGGCCTCCCAGATGCCCCAGGTGGTGGCCGCCTCCAGCCCCGATCCCCAGTTGGCCTGCGGCCGTCCCCGCTCCAATCGGCTCCTGGTGGCGAGCATCGTCGACAAGCTGGTGGACGGGCAGCTGCGGGAAGCCTTCCAGCCGGGCGCAGCAGGCCTAGACCCCCTGCTGGCGGCCTGGGAAGAGGGCCTCGCCAGCCGCGACGGCAAGCTCAAACTCGACGAGGAAGAACAGGAGCGTCTCTGCGGCGCCAGCAACCACTGGCGCGAGACCGTCGCCGGCAAGGTCGCCCCTGCCCGGGCCTGCCTCGAGCTCTTCACCCCGCCAGAAGGGGAGGAACTCTGGGAGCTGAAATTCGGCCTTCAAGCGGAGGCTGACCCGACCCTGCGGTTGCCGGCCGGCCTGGTCTGGGCCGCGGGCGACAGCACCCTGGCCCTCGGTGAACTGCAACTGGAGCAGCCCGGGGCGCTGCTGCTGGAGGGCCTAGGCCGGGCCCTCTTGGCCTTTGAGCCGCTGGAGCGGGGCCTCGATGCCGCGACTCCCGAGGCGATGCAGCTCACCCCCGCGGAGGCCTTTGTTCTGGTGCGCACCGCCGCGGCCCGTCTGCGGGATGTGGGTGTCGGTGTGGTCCTCCCGGCCAGCCTCTCCGGGGGCCTGGCCAGCCGCCTGGGCTTGGCGATCACGGCCGAGCTGCCCGAGAAATCCCGCGGCTTCACACTCGGCGAAAGCCTGGATTGGCGCTGGGAATTCATGATCGGCGGGGTCACGCTGAACCTGAAGGACCTCGAGAAGCTCTCGGCCAAGCGCAGCCCCCTGGTGCAACACAAAGGCGCCTGGATCGAATTGCGGCCGCTGGACCTCAAGAACGCCGAGAAGTTCTGCTCCTCGGAGCCGCCCTTCAGCCTCGATGACGCCCTGCGCATCACGGGCAACGAGGGCGAGACCCTGGCGCGGCTGCCGGTTCACGCCTTCACCGCCGGGCCCCGCCTGCAGGCGGTCCTCGAGCAGTACCACCAACAGAAGGCCCCCGATCCCCTGCCGGCGCCCCCTGGCTTTGCCGGGCAACTGAGGCCCTACCAGGAGCGCGGCCTGGGCTGGCTGGCCTTCCTGCACCGCTTCGATCAGGGCGCCTGCCTGGCCGACGACATGGGTCTGGGCAAAACGATTCAGCTCTTGGCCTTCCTCCAACACCTCAAGGCCGAAGAGGAGCTCAAGCGCCCCGTGCTGCTCGTGGCCCCCACCTCGGTGCTGACGAACTGGAAGCGGGAAGCCGCGGCCTTTACCCCGGACCTGACGGTCAACGAGCACTACGGCCCCCGCCGCCCCTCCAGCGCGGAAGCCCTCAAAAAAGCACTGAAGGGCGTGGATCTGGTCCTGACCACCTATGGCCTGCTGCAACGGGACAGCGAGCTGCTGGACAAGGTCGACTGGCAGGGGGTCGTAATCGATGAAGCCCAGGCGATCAAAAACCACACCGCCAAGCAGTCCATGGCGGCCCGAGACATGGGACGCCCCGGCAAGGGTCCCCGCTTCCGCATTGCCCTGACCGGCACCCCGGTGGAGAACCGGGTGAGCGAGCTCTGGGCCCTGATGGATTTCCTCAATCCCAAGGTGCTCGGCGATGAGCCGTTCTTCCGCCAGCGCTACCGGATGCCGATCGAGCGCTACGGCGACATGTCATCCCTACGGGACCTGAAGGGCCGCGTGGGCCCCTTCATCCTCCGCCGCCTGAAGACCGACAAGTCGATCATTTCCGACCTGCCCGAAAAGGTGGAACTGAGCGAATGGGTGGGTCTGGCCCCCGAGCAGAAAAAGCTTTACTCCAAGACCGTAGACGAGAGCCTCGATGCGATCGCCCGGGCGTCCCTGGGCCAGAAACACGGTCAGGTGCTGGCCCTGCTCACAAAGCTCAAGCAGATCTGCAACCACCCGGCCCTCGCCCTCAAGCAGGACCCCGCGGACGCGGATGCCAGCTTCTTCAAGGAGTTCGCCGCCCGGAGCGCCAAGGTGCAGCGGCTCGAGGAGATCCTCGAGGAAGTGGTGGAGGCCGGCGATCGGGCCCTGCTCTTCACCCAGTTCGCCGAATGGGGCCACCTCCTCAAGGCCCACCTCGAGCACAAGTGGCGCCAAGAGGTGCCCTTCCTCTACGGCAGCACCAGCAAGACCGAGCGTCAGGCCATGGTCGACCGCTTCCAAGACGACCCCCGCGGCCCGCAACTCTTCCTGCTGTCCCTCAAGGCCGGCGGCGTTGGCCTGAACCTGACCCGCGCCAGTCACGTCTTCCACATCGACCGCTGGTGGAACCCCGCGGTGGAAAACCAGGCCACCGACCGGGCCTACCGCATCGGCCAGCAGAACCGGGTGATGGTCCACAAGTTCATCACCAGCGGCTCCGTCGAAGAGCGCATCGACCGCATGATCAAAGAGAAGTCGAAACTCGCCGAAGACATCGTGGGCTCCGGTGAGGATTGGCTCGGCGGCATGGATGTGAGCCAACTCAAAGAACTCGTCACCCTCAGCGAGGACTAATCCCATGACCCTTTCCTCCAACGGCATCACCACCCAGCTCGGCGATGAGGGCTTGAGCCAGCAGCCCTGGTGGGTTGAGCAGTGGATGGAGCTGATCAACGGCTATCGCTTCAAGAAGCGCTTGGAGCGGGCCTGGGCCTACGCCCGCGAAGGCAATGTCCTCTCGATCCGCTTTGAAGGCCGCCGCGTTCACGCCCGGGTGCAGGGCAGCGGCGAAGACCCTTACAAGGTGAAGCTCTGGCTGGATGTCCTCAACGACGAGGACTGGAACTACGTCCTCGAGGCCCTCGGCCAAAAAGCCCGTTGGTCCGCCCAACTCCTGGCGGGGGTGATGCCGCAGGACATCGAGCGCGCCTTCGCGGCCAGTGGCAAGCGCCTCTTCCCCTTCAAGTTGCAGGAGGTGCGCAGCGAATGCACCTGCCCGGACAAGGTCAACCCCTGCAAGCACGTCAGCGCCGTCTACTACTTGATGGGGGAGCGCTTCAGCGAAGACCCCTTCGTCCTCTTCCAGCTGCGGGGCCGCACCCGCGCCCAGCTGCTCAGCGACCTGGCCGTGAAGCGCAGGGCCCTGCTCGCCAAGAAAGCCAAAGAGGCCAAGGCCAACCCCGATGCAGAGCCGGCGGTCACCCCTCAAGCCAACCCAGCACCGATCTCGATCCGCGAGCCCAAACGCTGGTGGCGCTACGGAGCAGCCCTGGATCCGGGCCTGGTGGTGATCACCCCAGCCATGGAGGGGGACACCGGTTTGGATGAAGCCGGCGCGATCCCCTTGGCAGAAGACGGCCGCTTCCCCGAGGCCGGCAAGCAATTCGTCGAACACCTGAAGGCCCAGGGGGCCAGCTTCGGTTCCACTGCGATGGCCACCGCGATGGCCGCCGGCAGCAACCAGGACGACTGAGGTGCCTCTGAGGGATCGGCGCCACCGCCTGAGGCGGCAACAACTCGAGCAAGCACCCGCCCCTTGGCTCACCCCCGGGAAGCGGCATTTGGCCGAGCGGATCCTCCGCTCCCACACCCAGGCCTTTGGCCGAACCCTGGCCCCATCGGCCCAAGAACTCTTCTCGGCGGATCTCGTCGTGCTGGCCCATGACGGCAGCAGCGACCCCTGCCTGACCTACGCCAACGCCGCGGCCCTTCAACTCTGGGAGCGCCCCTGGGGCGCCATGGTCGGCATGCCCTCGCGCCTGACCGCCGAAGCCCAAGAGCGCCAAAGCCGCTCCCTGGCGCTGCAGCAAGCGTTGCAGCAACAGGCGATCGAGGGCTACAGCGGCATCCGCATCAGCAGCACGGGCCGGCGCTTTCAAATCCACAACGCCCGGCTCTGGTGCCTGAGTGACCCCGATGGACGCCCCTGCGGCCAGGCGGCGGCCTTCAGCGATTGGTGGTGGCTCTGAACAGCGGTTCGGCTCCCACGACAACCCAGGCGTAGCAACCGAACCCGAGGGGTGAGGGCCGTACTGAGAGGGTCGGTTCTCGCTCTCTTAGTTCTCATTCAGCGGGGCCACATTGGCGTTGCGGGCAACACCCCGCCCAGTCAAGTCTTGGAGGAACAGCCATGCTGACCCTGCGCCAATCACCCTTTGATCTGTTCGAACAACTCGAGCAGCAGCTGCACACCGCTGAGCGCGTCCCCGCCGCTGAAGTGCGTGAAACCGAGGCTGGCTTCGCCATCACCTTGGAACTGCCGGGCGTGAAGCGTGACTCGATCGATGTCAAAGCCACCGATCGCACCCTCGTCATCAGCGCCGAGCGCCTCGCCCCCGAGGAGGCCGCCGACGCCCAAGCGCCGCTCCTGAGCGAATTCCGCTACGGCACCTGGAGCCGCAGCTTCCGCTTCCCCTCCGGCATCGACCGGGAGGGCCTCGAGGCCCACTACCGCGACGGGCTGCTGCTGGTCACCGCCCCCAAGGCCCAAACCATGACCACCGTTTCCGTGAAGGTGGAGGGCTAAGCGACCAGAACGATCACACCAACCAGAGAGAGACGGGACCGAGCCCTGGCCAAACGCCAGGGCTTTTTTCTGGCCATGCCAAAGGTCATTAGCCAGCTCCCTGGAGAAGCTCCGTAGAGTTCACCCACCCCCCTGGTGATCCCATGGCTGTCGTTGCCAGCACGCCCCGGCTGAGCCTGCAGTGCGAGGCCATCGCCAGCGACACCACCACGATCCGCTCCCTGGACTGGGACCGCAGCCGCTTCGACATTGAGTTCGGCCTGCGCAACGGCACGACCTACAACAGCTTTCTGGTGCGGGGCGAGCGCACCGCCTTAATCGACACCAGCCACCTCAAGTTCGAAGGGACCTGGCTGGACCTGCTCAAGGAGCAGATCGATCCCAAAGCGATCGACGTCCTGATCGTCAGCCACACCGAACCGGACCACTCCGGCCTGGTGGGTCACGTCATCGACCTCAACCCCGACATTGAAGTCGTGGGCTCCAAGGTCGCGATTCAATTCCTGGAAAACCAGGTGCATCGACCCTTCAAGAGCCGCGCGGTCAAAAGCGGCGATGAACTCGACCTGGGCACCAACCCCGAGAGCGGGATCCAACACCACTTTGAGTTCCTCAGTGCCCCCAACCTGCACTGGCCGGACACCATCTTTTCCTTCGACCACGGCACCGGGATCCTCTACACCTGCGATGCCTTCGGGATGCACTACTGCTCCGAGGACACCTTCGATCTGGACCCCGGCGCCCTGGCTCCGGACTTCCGCTTCTATTACGACTGCCTGATGGGCCCCAACGCCCGCAGTGTCCTCCAGGCGATGAAGCGCATGGATGGCCTCGAGGGCACCATCAACACGATCGCCACCGGCCACGGTCCGCTGCTACGCCACCACCTCAACCTCTGGATGGGGGACTACAAGGACTGGAGCAGCGACCGCAGCAAAGGGGAGGCCTATGCCGCCGTTTGCTACCTCAGCCAATACGGCTTCTGCGACCGCCTCAGCCAGGCCATTGCCAGGGGCATCGGTAAAGCCGAAGCCCAGGTGCAACTCGTGGACCTGCGAGCCACCGACGCCCAGGAACTCAGCGCCTTGATTGGTGAAGCGAGCGCCGTCGTCGTCCCAACCTGGCCCGCCAATCCTGACCCCGAACTCCAGGCCTCCATCGGCACCCTGCTGGCGGCCCTGAAACCCAAACAGTGGATCGGCAGCTACGACGCCTACGGCGGCAACGACGAGCCGATTGACGCGGTCGCCACGCAGCTGCGCAGCATGGGCCAGAAGGAGGCCTTCGAGCCCCTGCGGGTGCGCCAGGTTCCCGATGGCAACGACTACCAGCGCTGCGAAGAAGCCGGCACCGACCTCGGTCAACTCCTCACCCGAGCCAAGACCATCGCGGCCATGAAGTCCCTCGATGGCGATCTCGACAAAGCCCTCGGTCGTCTCTCCGGAGGCCTCTACGTGGTGACCGCCCGTCAGGAGGAGCGCGCCTCCGCGATGGTCGCCAGCTGGGTCAGCCAGGCCAGTTTTGATCCCCCCGGCATCACCGTGGCCGTCGCCAAGGACCGGGCCATCGAAGCCCTGCTGCAGGTGGGCGATCGCTTCGTGCTCAACATCCTGCGGGAGGACAACTACCAGGACCTGATGCGGCACTTCCTCAAGCGCTTCCCGCCGGGGGCGGATCGCTTCGCCGGCGTCAGCACCCTCGAGGGCGTCGCCAATGGCGGCCCAGTCCTCGGCGATGCCCTGGCCTTCCTCGGCTGCCGCGTCAGCCAGCGGATGGAGGGCCCCGACCACTGGATCATCTACGGCGAGGTGGAGCAGGGGAATGTCTCGGACACCGAGGCCCGCACCGCCGTCCACCACCGCAAAGTGGGGAACCATTACTGATGGCCAGCGCCACTGCAGAACGGCAGGTCATCCAGCTGCCGGTTGAACCGGGACTGGTCTGCCTGCGGTGCCTCAGCCCCAAGCGCCTGCGCTTTGAGGTCGAATACGGCCTGGAGCGCGGCACGACGGCCAACAGCTTTCTGTTCCTGCCCAGGAATGGAGAGGGCGAGCAGATCGGCAGCGCCGCCGCGCTCTTGGTCCACCCCCCCGGCGCCTCCTTCGCGGAGCCCTACCTCGAGCAGCTTGCGGCCCTCGTGCCCAGCAGCACCGAGCTGCAGGTGGTCGTCAGCCACGTCAACCCCAACCGAATTGCCCTGCTGCATGAGCTGGCCCGGCGCTGGGACAAGCTGAGGCTGATCGCCTCCAACCCCGGCGCCAAGCTGCTCCAGGACCTCTGGGCCCAGCGCAAACCCACACCCGCCGGCGAAGCGGAACCCCCGGCCCTACCGCCGCTCCCGCCCCTGACCGTGGTGCGGGGCGAAGACAGCATCGAGCGCCCCGACGGCTACACGATCAACCTGCTCTCCGCGCCAACCCCGCGCTGGCCCGGTGCCCTGATGGCCTTCGAGGAGACCACCGGCCTGCTGATGAGCGGCAAGTTCTTCTCGGCCCACCTCTGCAGCCAGGACTGGGCGGAAGCGAACCGCAGCAGCACCGAGGAAGACCGGCGGTACTTCTATGACTGCCTGATGGCGCCGATGGCCCGCCAGGTGGAAGCAGTACTCAACCGCCTCGATGAGCTCTCCATCCGCTGCATCGCCCCCGGCCATGGCCCGGCCATTGCCGAGAGCTGGCGCAGCCTGCTGGTGGACTACCGCCGCTGGGGTGAATCCCAGGAACGCTCCAGCCTCTCGGTGGCCCTGCTCTTCGCCAGCGCCTACGGCAACACCGCCGCCATCGCCGACGCCCTCGCCCAAGGGGTCTCCCGCACCGGCGTGCGGGTCGAGAGCGTCAACTGCGAATTCACCCCCGCCGAAAAACTGCTGGAGACGATCCGCAGTTGCGATGCGCTGCTCATCGGCTCCCCCACCCTGGGGGGCCATGCCCCAACGCCGATCGTCTCGGCCCTGGGCACGGTGCTCGCCGAAGGGGACCGCTCCAAACCCGTTGGCGTCTTCGGCAGCTTCGGCTGGAGCGGTGAGGCGATTGATCTGTTGGAGAGCAAGCTGCGGGACGGCGGCTTCACGTTCGCCTTTGAGCCAATCCGGGTGAAGTTCAGCCCCGATGCCTCCACGATCAAAACCCTCGAGGAAACCGGAACCGGCCTCGGCCGCAGCTTGATCACGGCCCAACGCAAGGCCCAACGCCGCAGCGCCAGTAGCGGCGGCCTCAGCGAAAGCCGCAGCAACCCCGCCGTCCTCGCCCTTGGTCGGGTCATCGGGTCCCTCTGCGTGCTCACCACCCGCAAGGGCAGTGGCGAAAGCCAACTCAGCGGCGCCATGGTCGCCAGCTGGGTCAGCCAGGCGAGCTTTACCCCGCCGGGCCTGACCGTGGCCGTCGCCAAGGACCGGGCCGTGGAAGCCCTGCTGCACGTCGGCGATTCCTTCGCCCTCAACGTGCTGGCCTCCGGCCGTGAGAGCGGACCGATGAAGCAGTTCCTCCAGCCCTTTGCTCCCGGTGCCGACCGCTTCGCGGGCCTGGACCTGGAGGAGAGCCCCGGCGGTCAGCCGATCCTCCCCGACGCCCTGGCCTGGTTGGACTGCAGCGTCAAACAGCGCATGGAGTGCGGCGACCACTGGCTGATCTACGCCCAGGTGGGATCCGGCGCCCTGCTGGATGGCGAAGCCACCACCGCCGTCCACCAGCGCCGTAGCGGTGCCAACTATTGAACGACCTGCAAGATCTCGTGATCTGCAGCGGAAGAAAACCTGAATTCAGGGGAGCTCAGCCCCACAAGGGCTGAAATACATTTCTGACGCCACGCCGATGGATGGGAGCGCTCACCAACCCCAGTCCAACCTCCCAGCGCTGGATTGTTCGCTATCGCGGCTTCGTCTTGATCCCACAGAAGGACCTGTCCTGGATGGTCAGGCCTGAACGCAGCCCGATGAAGCTGCTGCCCTTTCGCGCACCAGCGAGCTCCGTGGAAGACGTCAAAGCCTTAATTGACTGGCGCCTTGGCCAGAACGCCGACTAGGCGGCCTGCGGCGGGGGCGGGGTGGAGCCACCAGCCTGGAACGGCAGCACCACGGTGGCCCAATGATCCGGGCGCGCCGGACGGGCGCGGCGGGGACGGCGAACGCCGAAGGGAACGCGCACCACGTTGGTGCCTTCGACCCGAAGGGTCTGACCGGTCATCGCTGCTTGGTTGAGGCTGCCCTGCAGGGAGGGAAGCTTCACGCCCTGCTGGTCTTCGAGGGTGGTGATTTTGGTCTCGTCGCTCATGGGCCCCCTTGAACTACAGCGATGACTGCAGTTGCAGCAGATATTGGTGGGAAATCAAGGGAACTAGCAGAAAGAAATTCTGCACTTTTCCCTTTGCAAGTGAATTTAAACCCTAATCAAGCCGCCGTTGGCGATGAAACGGCCATTTCCTCAACAGAAGGGCAGGTACAAACCAAGTTGCGGTCACCAAAGGCGTTATCAATGCGGGCCACCGCCGGCCAAAGCTTGCCCTGCTGCGCCTCCTCTCCCTGGGGGTAAGCCGCCTGCTGACGGCTATAGGGACGGTCCCAAACATCCGCCGTCACCGCTGACAACGTATGGGGTGCACGTTTGAGGGGATTGTTCTCAGGATCCATCGCCCCCGACTCAATCGCCGCAGCCTCTGCGCGGATCGCAGCCATCGCGTCGCAGAAGCGCTGCAGCTCGGCCAACCCCTCGCTTTCCGTGGGCTCCACCATCACCGTGCCGGCCACCGGCCAACTCACCGTCGGGGCATGGAAGCCGTAGTCCATCAAGCGCTTGGCAAGGTCATCCACTTCCAAGCCGGCACTGCGCTTCAGCGGCCGTAAATCAAAGATGCATTCGTGGGCCACCCGTCCCGATTGGCCGCGATAGAGGACCGGGAAGTGATCCTCCAGTTGATGAGCCAGCCAGTTGGCGGCCAGCAGGGAGACCGCACTGGCTTGGCGCAGGCCGGCGCCGCCCATCATCCGGATGTACATCCAACTGATCGGAAGAATGCTGGCGCTGCCCCAGGGGGCCGCGCTGATCGGACCGATGGCCTGATCGCCCCCACAAGCCTCCGCGGCGGGATGGCCGGGCAGGAAGGGCACCAGGTGCGAAGCCACGGCGATCGGCCCCACGCCCGGGCCACCACCGCCATGGGGAATACAGAAGGTCTTGTGCAGGTTGAGATGGCACACATCGGCGCCATAGGCACCGGGCTTGGCCAGGCCCACCTGGGCATTGAGGTTGGCGCCATCGAGGTAGACCTGACCGCCGTGCGCATGCACCAACGCGCAGATCTCGCGGATGCCCTCTTCAAACACCCCATGGGTGGAGGGGTAGGTGACCATCAGGGCCGCCAGCTCCTCCCGGTGGGCTTCGACCTTGGCCTGCAGATCAGCCCGATCGATGTTCCCCTGGTCGTCGCAGGCAACGGCCACCACCTTCAAGCCCGCCATCACGGCACTGGCGGGGTTTGTGCCATGGGCACTGGTGGGGATTAAGCACACCCGGCGCTGGGCGTCGCCGCGGCTGCGGTGGTAAGCGCGAATCACCAGCAGTCCGGCGTATTCCCCTTGGGAGCCCGCGTTGGGCTGCAGGGAGACCCCGGCAAAGCCGGTGATGGCCGCCAGCCAGTGCTCAAGGTCTGCCACCAGGCGGCGATACCCCGCGCTCTGGTGCGCTGGCGCGAAGGGATGCAGACCGGCGAACCCCGGCCAACTGACCGGCAGCAGCTCGGCCGCCGCATTCAGCTTCATCGTGCAGCTGCCCAGCGGAATCATCCCGTGGACCAAGGAGAAGTCCTTGGAGACAAGCCGCTGGATGTAGCGAAGCAGCTCGGTCTCGCTGCGGTAGCGGTGGAAGACCGGCTGCTGCAGCCAGGGGCGGCTGCGGCGGGGCACCAGGGTTCCCCAGAGCCGCTCTTCGATCGGCTGCCCCTGGGTCTCCTGCAGCAAGACGTGCTCCAGCTGGGTCAGATCTGGAGCCGTTTGGGGCAGGGCCGCCAGGGCGGAGAGCAGCCGTTGCAGCTCCTCGAGGTCGCTCAGCTCATCGAGGCTGATCGCAAAGCCGTCGGTCTCGGGGCGCAGGTTGAAGCCCGCCGCCGCCGCCCGAGCGATCAATTCCGCTCCATCGGCGCAGCGCACCCGCAGGGTGTCCAAGCCAGGCGTCAGCTCGGCGGGGTGTCCCAGGGTGTCCAGACCGCGGCGCAGCAACTCCCGCAGCAACACCAAGCGGCGGGCGATCGCCGTTAGGCCATCGGGACCGTGGTGCACCGCGTAGAAGCTGGCCATCACCGCCAGCAGAACCTGGGCGGTGCAGATGTTGCTGGTGGCCTTGTCCCGGCGAATGTGCTGCTCGCGGGTCTGCAGGGCCAAGCGCAGCGCCGGATGGCCCTCCGCATCCACCGACTGCCCCACCAGACGCCCCGGGATCTTGCGCTGGTGGGTTGGGGTGGTCGCGAAGAAGGCCGCATGGGGTCCGCCAAAACCCAAGGGAATCCCCAGGCGTTGGGTGCTGCCCACCGCAATCTCGACCCCCAGTTCGGCCACCGGCGCAATCAGCACCTGGGCCATGGGATCGACGGCGGCCGTCACGATCACGCCCGCGTCGCGCGCCGCAGCAATGACGGCCCCGGGGTTCCAGAGGGCACCGGAACTGCCGGGCAACTGCAACAGCAGACCAAAGGCATCACTGAAGGCCTCCGGGCGCTCCAACAGCTCCTGGGGCTTGACCCGCTCCAGGACGAGCTCCAGCGGTTCAGCCCGGGTCTCCAGGACCGCCCAGGTCTGCGGGAAGACCGCTTCATCCACCAGGAAACGGCGGGCCTTGCGGTTGCGGCAGGCCCCCAGGCTCAGGGCCATCGCCTCGGCCGCTGCCGTGGCCTCATCCAGCAGCGAGGCGTTGGCGATTGGCAGGCCCGTGAGCTCGCTAATCAGGGTCTGGAAATTGAGCAGCGCCTCCAGCCGCCCCTGGCTGATCTCCGCTTGATAGGGGGTGTAGGCCGTGTACCAAGCCGGGTTCTCGAAGACATGACGCTGGATCAGCGCCGGGGTAATGCAGCCGTAGTAGCCCAGGCCGATCAGCGAGCGGCGCATCTCATTGGCCGCCGCGATCTGCTGCAGCTCCGTCAGCGCCTGGGCCTCCTGGCAACCCGCGGGTAACCCCTCGAGAGCCTGGGCGGGCTCGAGGCGAATCGCCTCAGGGACCACCTGGCGCACCAGGGACTCCAGATCAGCCAGCCCCAGATCCCGCAGCATCGTCTGCTGCTCGGCCGGGGTCGGACCGATGTGGCGCTGAACAAAGGTGCTCAACTCCATCAGTGGCCGTCGACCTTGGCGCCGTAGCTGGCCGCATCCATCAGCCCATCGACCTGGGCGGGAGCCGACGGTCGGACCAACAGCAACCAACCCTCGCCGTAGGGATCGTTCTGGAGCTCCTCCGGGCTCGCCAGGACCGCTTCATTGCGGGCCTCCACCGTCCCGTCAATCGGGGAGAGCATGTCCTCGACCGCCTTCACCGATTCCACCGAACCGAAGCTCGAGCCCTGGGTCAGGCTGTCGCCCACCTCGGGCAACTCGACAAAAACGATGTCGCCGAGCTGACCGACCGCAAAGGCGCTGATGCCAACGCGCACCAGCTCGCCTTCGGACTTCACGTACTCGTGACTGTCCGAGTAGCGGCAGTCATCGGGATAGTGCAGACCCATGGGCCGCGCCGCAGCAAAAGGTGACGCTCAGTTTGTCGAATTTGCGGGGGTGCGGTTGTTCCCGGGGCCACCCTTGTAATGGGATTCAGCCAAGGCCAACAGGGCCCGCTCCAAGGCGAGCTCCGCGTGGGCCTGGGTTGTGCCGCCCTGGGCGTACAGGACATAGGGCTCCCGCAGGGGACCATCGGCGGAGAACTCGCTGGTGCTGCCGTCAATGAACGTGCCGCCGGCCATCACCAACTCACTGGCGTAACCCGGCATCGGTGCAGGGATCGGATCGAGATAGGAGCCCACGGGTGAGCAGGTCTGGAAGGCGCGGCAGACCGCCTTCAGCGGCTCGGGGGACTCCAGGCGCACCGCCTGGATGACGTCACTGCGGACGCCGCCCACCAGGGGCTTGACCGCATAGCCCAAGCCATCGAACACAGCCGCGGTGAGCTCCGCACAAAGCAGGGCCTCCGTCACCATCTGCGGCGCCAAAAACAGTCCTTGGAAGAGGAGGCGATGGAGGTCAAAGCCCGTACCCCCTTCACTGCCGATCCCCGGGGCGGTCAGCCGGCAGCAGGCCTGCTCCACCAGCTCCTCACGGCCGGCGACATAACCACCGGTGGGGGCAATCGTGCCGCCGAGGTTCTTGATCAAGGAGCCCGCCATCAGGTCCGCCCCCACGGCGGTGGGCTCCTGCAGCTCCACCAACTCGCCGTAGCAGTTGTCGACGAAGACCAAACAACCGGGCTGAATCGCCTTGACCCGCTCCACCAGCCCGCCGATCTGGGCCACGGTCAGTGAAGGGCGCCAGCTGTAGCCGCAGCTGCGCTGGATCAGCACCATGCGGGTGGGCTGGGCCAAGGCCTCCGCGATCCCCGCCTCATCGACGCTGCCATCGGGCAGGAGGTCCAGCTCGTCGTAGGCGACTCCAAATTCCGCCAAGGACCCCTGGCCCTCGCCCCGGATGCCGATCACCTCTTCCAAGGTGTCGTAGGGGCGCCCGGTGAGGGCCAACAGCCGATCACCGGGCCGCAACACGCCATAGAGAGCAGCGGCGATGGCGTGGGTGCCGCTCACGAATTGCAGACGCACCGCCGCGGCCTCCGCCTGCAGAACCCGGGCAAAGACCCGGTCCAGCACCTCCCGACCCAGGTCCCCATGGCCATAGCCACTGACGGAGGCGAAATGGTGCACCCCAAGACGTTCCGCGGCAAAGGCATCCAGAACCCGCTGCAGCCGGGGCTTAATTCCCGCCCGCCGCTGCTCAGCCACCGGAGCCGTGCGGGCAAGGGCGAGCGCCAATTGATCAGCAGCCCAGGCCTGGTGGGAGGAGGTCATGGCGATGCACAGGTGAACCCATGCTGCTCCCGCGTGCCGGTGGCCCAGCCGTCTAGATTTTTCGAACTGATGTCTTAACTACAGCCCTGCGCTGCAGATCGACATCCCAGGCCATTGGTGCGCAGGCTCCCCCGTTGGAGCACCCCAGCGACCCGACGCCTGCGCCCCCTTCAGGAGTTCACTTTGGTCCTAGCCCACGACACCGCTGCTGCGGCCGCCTCCCAACGCGACGGGGCGGACCAAGCCGGCGGATCCAATGGGTACACCGCGGCCCAGGAGGCTCGGATGCGCGCCGCTTTGGTGGTGCCCCGCGCTCAACTTCCCCGTAGTCAGAAGAAATACAAGTCCGGGACCACCGGCTTCATGCTGGCGATCCACATCGGCGCCGTCTTTGCCCTGCTGCCCCAGTACTGGAGCTGGCAAGGGGTTGCCGTCCTCGCGGTCCTGTACTGGACAACCGTGATCGGCGTCACCCTGGGCCTGCACCGTCTGGTGGCCCACCGGAGTTTTGTCGCGCCCAAGTGGGTCGAGCGCGTCCTCGTGGTGATGGGCACCCTGGCATGCCAGAGCGGTCCGATCGAGTGGGTCGGCCTGCACCGTCACCACCACAAGTTCTCCGACCAGCCCAACGATCACCACGACGCCGCCCGCGGTCTGTGGTGGGCCCACAGCGATTGGATGCTCCATGAGATCCCCGCGATCAAGGAGATCCATCGCTTCACCGGCGACATGCTCCAGGACCCGCTCTACCGCTGGCTGGACCGCTGGTTCCTGCTGCTGCAGATCCCCCTGGGCGCCGCTCTCTATTGGTACGGCAACGCCGCCCAAGTCCACGGTGGCGGACTCGGCCTAGTGCTCTGGTCCATCCCCCTGCGCCTGGTGCTCGTCTATCACGTGACCTGGCTGGTGAATTCCGCCACCCACGCCTTCGGCTACCGCAACTTCGACTGCCCGGACCTGTCGCGCAATTGCTGGTGGGTCGCGATTCTGAGCTTCGGTGAGGGCTGGCACAACAACCATCACGCCCACCCCTCCAGTGCCCGCCACGGCCTGCGCTGGTTTGAGTTCGACATCACCTGGCAGCACATCAAGCTGCTGCGCAAGCTGGGCTGGGCGAAGCGCGTTCGCGAAGCCCGCTACAGCGGCTAAGCCTGCAACTGTCGGCGGATCGCCTCCGCCAGATCAGACTCCCCGTCCCCTTGGCCCGGCTGCTCCAGCAGTCGGGCTTTTTGGCGCAAGAGATCCAGAAATTGGTCGGCGCTGAGCTCCTGCTCATCCGCCGCGCCGAGCACCGCCAGGGTCCGGCGCAGGTCAGCCAATTCCGCGTCGAGCTCCTCCGCGCTGTACTCCCGCTGACCGGCCATGACCTCAGCGAAACGCTCCCGCCGCTGCCGCTTCTCGGCGGGATAGGCCGCGATCAATTGCTCCCGGCAGAGACGCCAGGGACGCCCCGCGGTCAGCAGCTCCGCCAAGGCCGCGCTCAGGCCTGCGGCTTCCACCGCGTCGATGCGCAGGTCAAAGGCCCCGGGCGGCTGGCGCAGGCCGACAAAGATCTCGAAGAGCTGCGCCGGGCCCAAGGCTTCACCGGAATCACTCAGCAGCGCCAGGGATGAGGCCTGCAGGGCGGCCAGCAACTCGGGCTGATCGCTGACCTGCTGCTCGAGCTCAGCTGAGAGCCCCGCAGACCCCTGGGCCGCCAACAGCTCATTGATGCGCCCCAGCGCCACGAACAGTTCCGGCCCCGGGGAGGCCAACTTGCGATTGCGCAGGTTGGAGAG
Source organism: Synechococcus sp. LTW-R (assembly GCF_014217875.1). Lineage (NCBI taxonomy): Bacteria > Bacillati > Cyanobacteriota > Cyanophyceae > Synechococcales > Synechococcaceae > Synechococcus > Synechococcus sp. LTW-R. The sequence goes on along the minus strand of NZ_CP059060.1, from coordinate 2,018,302 downwards.
CTGGGAATTGTGGACCCGGCCGAGCTCCAGGCGCTCCGCCAAGGCCGGCAAAACCCTCTGACTCCAACCGTTCCGCTCGTGCCAGACCTTGATCAGATGCCCGAATGCATCACGGCCCGCTTCGAGTTCGTCCCGATAATTCACCCGATACGGATCCGTACTGCTACCATTTTAGCGAGAACACCGCGTCCGTATCGGGAGGGGGCATGACCGCCACCATCAGCCGCAGCAGCGCTTGGGCCAACCACGCCCAAACGCCCATCACCAAACTTCCCCGCAACTGGGCAGTCATCAGCTTCATGGCCGCCCTGCATGGCCTGGCCCTCATCGCCCTACTTCCGCAGTTCTGGAGCTGGGGATCCACCGCGACCCTGCTGATCCTCTATTGGGTCACGGCCTGCCTCGGGGTCACCATCGGCTACCACCGGCTGCTCTCCCACCGGGCGCTGCGGCTTCCGCAATGGCTCGAGCGCTTCTTTGCCACCTGCGGTGCCCTGAGCTGCCAGCAAGGCCCGATTGACTGGGTCGGGCTGCACCGCCACCACCACAAGTTTTCGGATACGGATTCAGATCACCACAACAGCCATCGCGGCTTCTGGTGGAGCCACATGGGCTGGATGTTCCGCGACATCCCGGCCGAGCGGGCCATCCCGCACTTCACAGGGGACCTGGCCAAGGACCCCTACTACCGCTGGCTGAACCGCTGGTTCCTGGTGCTGCAGTTGCCCCTCGCAGGACTGCTCTTCTGGATTGGCAGCGTCACCGGCGCCGGCGGCTGGGCCCTGGTGCTCTGGGGCATTCCCCTGCGCCTGGTGCTCGTCTACCACTGCACCTGGTTGGTGAATTCCGCCACCCACCGCTGGGGCTACATTCGCCACAGCAGTGGCGACGGCTCCCGCAACAACCCCTGGGTGGCCGCCCTGACCTTTGGCGAGGGCTGGCACAACACCCACCACGCCTATCCCCACTCCGCTCGCCACGGCTGGGGCTGGCGCGAACCGGACCTCACCTGGATGCACATCCAGCTGCTGCAACGGCTGGGACTCGCTACCCAGGTGCGCCTGCCCGCGCCGCTGCTAGCACAGGCCGCAAGTGGTGGCGTAGTCTGATCAATCGCCAAATTCGCTGATCGTTCGACTGCAACCCCATGGCTAAGCGTGTATCCGTAGTCCTCAGCGAGGACGTCCTGAGCCTGGGCAAGAACGGTGACCTGGTGGAAGTTGCCCCCGGTTATGCCCGCAACTTCCTCCTGCCCCAAGGCAAAGCTGTTCCCCTGACCCCCGCGGTCCTGAAGCAGGTGGAGCACCGCCGCGCCAAGGAAGCCGAGCGTCAGGCCGCCCTCAAGCAGGAAGCCCTGGACTTCCGCACTGCCCTCGACACCATCGGCCGCTTCACCGTCAAGAAGCAGACCGGTGGCGACGACGTGCTCTTCGGCACCGTGACCAACGCCGACGTGGCTGAGGCCATCGAGGCCGCCACCAAAAAGGAAGTGGATCGCCGCGACATCATCGTCCCCGAAATCCACCGCACCGGCACCTACAAGGTGCAGGTCAAGCTCCACAGCGCCGTCACCGCCGAGATCAACCTCGAAGTGGTCAGCCACTAAGAACCGTTCAACGTGGTCTAGGCGAACCCCAGGGTTCCCGCCACAATGAGCACCCCCTTCGCCGTCAGGCCCCAACGGGACTGACGGCTTTTTCTTTGCAGCCCCTCCCAAAGCAATGGTGAGCGTTCCCCTGAACCAAAGCGACGCCGAGGAGGGCGGCGGCCGCGGGGCGCCCCGGGGCCGGCCACGGGAGGACGAGCGTTTCGAGGCGATGCCCGACGGGGTGCCGCCCCAGAACCTGGAGGCCGAAGAAGCGGTCCTGGGCGGGATCCTGCTGGACCCGGATGCCATCGGCCGCGTGGCCGACGTGCTGCAACCGGAGGCCTTCTATCTCTCAGCCCACCGGGAGATCTATCGCACCGCCTTGATGCTGCACAGCCAGGGCAAACCCACCGACCTGACGGCTATGACCGCCTGGTTGGCGGACACCGGCGCCCTCGAGAAGGTCGGCGGCAGCAGCCGGCTGGTGGAGCTCGTGGAGCGCACCCTCTCCACGGCCTCGATCGACCAGGTCGCGCGCCTGGTGATGGACAAGTTCCTGCGCCGTCAGCTGATCCGCTCAGGCAATGAGGTGATCCAGCTGGGCTTCGATCAGGGCAAGCCCATGGAGCAGGTGCTCGATGAGGCCGAGCAGAAGATCTTTGCCATCAGCCAGGAGAAACCCAGCACGGGCCTGACCCCCACGGCTGAAATCCTGACGGCCACCTTTAACGAGATCGAGAGCCGCTCCCTGGGAACGGCCGTGGCCGGCATCCCGGTCAACTTCTACGACCTCGATGCCATGACCCAGGGGCTGCAGCGCAGCGACCTGATCATCGTGGCCGGACGCCCCGCCATGGGGAAGACCGCGATCACGCTGAACCTGGCCAAGAACGTCGCCCAGCTCCACAACCTGCCGGTCTGCGTCTTCTCCTTGGAGATGAGCAAAGAGCAGCTGACCTACCGCCTATTGGCCATGGAGGTGGGCATCGAGAGCGGCCGGCTGCGGACCGGCCGGCTGCAACCCGAGGAGTGGCCGCTGCTGGGACAAGGCATCAGCACCCTCGGGCAGATTCCGATCTACATCGACGACAAACCCAACGTGGGGGTGCTCGAGATGCGCTCCCTCTGCCGGCGGCTGATGGCCGAAAGCGGCAAGGAGCTCGGGGTCGTGATCATCGACTACCTGCAGCTCATGGAAGGGGGCGGCTCGGACAACCGCGTCCAGGAGCTGTCCCGCATCACCCGAGGCCTCAAACAGATGGCCCGTGAACTGAACGTGCCGGTCATCGCCCTCTCCCAGCTGAGCCGGGGCGTGGAATCCCGGACCAACAAGCGACCGATGCTCAGTGACCTGCGGGAATCGGGCTCGATCGAGCAGGACGCCGACCTAGTGCTGATGATCTACCGGGACGAGTACTACAACCCTGACACGGCCGACCGGGGCATCACCGAGATCATCGTGACCAAGCACCGGAACGGGCCGGTGGGCACGGTCAAGCTGCTGTTTGAGCCGCAGTACACCCGCTTCCGCAACCTGGCGGCGCCGTAGCGTCAACCCATGGTTTCCGCTGACTTCGCCCCGATCGAGCACTTCGACGTGATCGTCGTCGGCGGCGGTCATGCCGGCTGCGAAGCGGCCATCACCGCGGCGCGCTTGGGCTGCAGCACCGCACTCTTCTCCCTCAACCTCGACCGGATCGCCTGGCAGCCCTGCAATCCGGCGGTGGGCGGTCCGGCCAAGAGTCAGCTAGTCCACGAGGTGGATGCCCTCGGCGGCGTGATCGGACGGCTCGCGGATGCCACGGCCCTGCAGAAACGGGTCCTGAACGCCAGCCGCGGACCCGCGGTCTGGGCCCTGCGCGCCCAAACCGACAAACGCCAGTACTCCCGTCAGATGCTGCAACTGCTGCAGCACACCCCCAACCTGGCCCTGCGCGAGGCGATGGTGACCGGACTCGTGGTCGAGGACGCCGTCATCCAGGGCGTGCGCACCTACTTCGGCAGCACCTACAGCGCTGGGGCCGTGATCCTGACCGCCGGCACCTTCCTGGGCGGGCAGATCTGGGTAGGGCATCAATCCATGTCCGCCGGCCGCGCCGGTGAGCAGGCCGCCGAAGGTCTGACCGAGGCCCTGCAGGAACTGGGCTTCCAGACGGACCGCCTCAAGACCGGAACCCCGGCCCGGGTGGATCGCCGCAGCATCGCCCTCGATCAACTGGAGGAGCAACCCAGCGACGCCGCCGATCGCTACTTCTCCTTTGATCCCGCCAGCTGGGTCAGTGGAGAGCAGATGAGCTGCCACATCACCCGCACAACCGCGGCCACCCACCAGCTGATCCGAGACAACCTGCACCTCACCCCGATCTACGGCGGGGTCATCGACAGCAAGGGGCCCCGCTACTGCCCCTCGATCGAAGACAAGATCGTGCGCTTTGCCGACAAGGACAGCCACCAGATCTTCCTGGAGCCCGAGGGCCGAGACACCCCGGAGATCTACGTCCAGGGCTTCTCCACGGGGCTACCGGAGCGGCTGCAACTGGAGCTGCTGCGCACCCTGCCGGGCCTGGAGCAGTGCGTGATGCTGCGCCCGGCCTACGCCGTCGATTACGACTACCTGCCCGCCACCCAGCTCAAGCCCTCCCTGGAGACCAAACGGGTCAAAGGCCTCTTTAGTGCCGGCCAACTCAACGGCACCACCGGCTACGAGGAAGCGGCAGCCCAAGGGCTCGTGGCGGGCCTCAATGCCGTGCGTCAGCTGCGGCAGCAGGAGCCCGTCCACTTCCCGCGGGAGGGGAGCTACATCGGCACGATGATCGATGACCTGATCACCAAGGATCTGCGGGAGCCCTACCGGGTGCTGACTAGCCGCAGCGAATACCGCCTGGTGCTGCGCGGAGACAACGCCGACCGCAGGCTGACACCCCTCGGGCGTGAGCTGGGCTTGATCGATGACCGTCGCTGGGGGATCTACGAGCGCAAACAGGAGGCGATCGAGGCCGAAAAACAACGTCTCGAGAGCGTCCGCCTGAAGGTCAGTGACCCTGTGGCACCGGCAGTGGTCGAGGAAACCAAGGCAGCCATCAAGGGATCGATCACCCTTGCCGACCTCCTGCGGCGTCCGGGATTCCACAGCGGAGACCTGGTACGCCATGGCCTCGCCGAAGCCGAGCTCCCCCTGGACGTGCGCGAAGGGGCCGAGATCGACATCAAGTACAGCGGCTACCTGGCCCGGCAGCAGCAGCAAATCGATCAACTGAAAAAGCAAGCCGAGCGCCGCATCCCCGAGGGCATCGATTACGAGCGCATCGGCACCCTCTCGCGGGAAGCCCGCGAGAAACTCAGCGCCATCCAACCGAGCAACCTGGGGCAGGCCTCGCGGATTCCCGGGGTCAGCCATGCCGACGTGACGGCCCTGATGCTCTGGCTGGAGTTGGAGAGTCGCCGCAACAACACCCTCGTCAGCAGCCCGCAAAGCCGATAAGGTTCGGCGACAGCGCTGCCCCGTGTGAGCACTCTCCGCTCCACCAACACCTCAAGGGCCTACTGGGAGCTCAAGGCCGAGCAGGTGATGGATCGGGTCTTCCATCCCAACAGCGACCCGGCACCTGAGCTGCAGGAGACGATCGAAGTCGACGTCCGCGAAGCAACGCCAACCCCGGCGAGCAGTGCAGCCGCAACGTCGATCGCCGAGCGCCTACGCGCCAAGCAATGGGTCATCGCCGCGGTGATCCTCTGCTCCCTCGGCGCCAGCGTGGGGCTCTGGCAGGGCTGGAGCACCGCCCAACGCCAATTGCGGCTGGAGCGCAATGCCCGTCTGCTGAGCGACCTGCACAACCTCAGCCCCAGCGACGAACCTGCCCCCAGCACCTCGCTCCCGCCGCCGCCGGTGGAGGAAGCCTGGATTGCCCAGCTGCCGCCGCTTCCCGCAGTTCCAGCTGCCCTGGAACCCGCGACCAGCTCAGCGCAGCCGCAGCCCGCACTGCCCGAATTGGTCGGCGTGGTCCAAATCCCCGGCCAACGGGGGTCGGCCATCTTTCAGCAGGGCGCCAGCTCCAGCAACGCGCTCGTCGGAGAGCAGATCGGCAGCAGCGGTTGGCGCCTGGTGGCCATCCAGAGCGATGGGGCCGTGATTGAACGCAATGGGATGCGCCGGCGCGTCAGCATCGGAGCCGGTCTTTGACGCCAAGATGCTGAGCAGCCCGCAGCAAGCCACCGAACTCTGGCCCTCGCCCCAGCCCCTCTGGCAAGCCGCGCCTGAGGCCGTGGCGGCAGGACTGTGCAGCGACGCGAGCAGCGATGGCCCCCAACTCAGCGGCCCCTGGCGCCTGCTGCTTCTCGGGGATGGCAGTCCCACCCGGCACCTCCAGTCACTCACCGGGCAGCCCGTTCAGGTGGAAGTGATCGCGATGCAGGCCGACCAGCAGGTGGCCAGCGAAGCGCCCCAGGAGGTGGAAGAGCTCGAGCCCCCCTTGCTGCGGCGCCAGGTCTGGCTGCGCTGCGGCCCCCTCACCCTGGCCTGGGCCGAGAGCTGGTGGAACCAGCAGCAAGCGGAGCGCCATCTGCAGGCCCGCAACCAGCCGATCTGGACGAGCCTCACCGCGAACCGCGCCGAGCTCTACCGGGAGGTGGATGGCCTTGCGCGCGTGCAGGCCCCCTGGCTGGAGGACGGATTTGGCATGGCCGGCCCCTACTGGAGCCGGCACTACCGCTTTTTCCGCGGCGGCCGGGAGCTCACCGTGATCCGAGAAGTCTTCTCACCGCTTCTGGAGCGCTGGCTCGGCCCCGCAGAACACAAAACTCCATAACATTTTCTTGCAGGTGTTACGAGTTGAACCAGAAAAGGGTTGACAGGTTGCGCCTAGGTGTGCTGGCGGGATGATTGACCTAACGCAAGCGATGGTCATGACCGTGATTCCCCTCAGGAGCCGCTCACGCAGACGGCCCCACACCAGCACCAGTCCGCCCCAGCCCACCCTCGTCGAGCAGTGGGCCTCCCTCCTTGAACTGCTCTCCGACGGCTGCGCCTCGATCAGCACCAGCGTCGAGCAAATGGCCGAGGACGTTCCTCGCGAATTAATTGCACCCGTGAACGCCCAACTGCGCGAGCAGGGCTGTCCCTTCCAGGTCCAAGAACGGAGAGCCCGAACCCGGCGCTCCAAGCACCAGGTTCAGCGTGACCGCCGCCGGGTTGAGCGGGGCAACGACCTGCCCAGGCCGGCATCGAACGGCTGAGGATCAACGACCTCCACTGTTCGATCTGAGCTGGTTCGATCTGAACCGGCTCGATTTGAACTGGAGCGATCCGAACGCGTGGGATCCGGCATCCGTGGGCTGGTCTCGCGCTTCCAGCGGTTCAGCGTGAAGCTGTCGTCTTCCGGCCAAGCATCGGGCTCGGCAGGTTCTTGGGCCGACGCCGGGACACTGGGCTGCGGCTGAGCCTCAACGCGAACAGGGGGGCGAACGGATCGGCCCCGGCGGGAGATCGCGTCTAAGGGTTGACGACGGCTCTGGGCTGGCGACGCAGGCTCTTCCCAGGACTCCCGCCAGCCGTCATCGTCCTCCAGCAGCCAATCGATCTTGTCCTCCACCCAACGTCCGACCTGATCCAGGCGCAGGCCTGATGAAGCGCGACGACCACCGGGACGGGCGCCGGAGACACCATCGACGAACTGGCGACCCGCTGACACCCACTGGTCCATCCGTTGGTCCAGGCCTCGCTCCCCACGGCGGTACGCCGGGCGCTCGGGCCGCTCGGAGGACCAGTCGTCGTAGGAGTCGCGCATCAACTCAGGCTAGTGAGACCTAGCCCCGGCCCAAGCGGCGGGCACGCAACCAGCGCTCACGCCCAAGGCCCAGCAGGGCGATCGAGACGCCGCTGAGCTGCCAAACCCAAAGAACCGTGGCCATGGGCGGAACTTAGGCGGCGGAGCGCTCGAAGACCAGCTGGAAACGGGCGCTCCAACGGCCCCCTTCAAAGCGATCGCAGCAGCGCCGGCAGGCCACCCCCTGGCGGCGGCGGCGATAGGGGGACTGCAAACCGCAGCCCGGGCAACGGGCCAGCCACTTCGCCGGTTGCGCCGGCACCGGAAAACTGTGGCGGACGCTGACTTGAAACTCCTGCTGCGCCCCATTAATGGCCGCCATCCGCGCCCGGAAGTGGGGACCGTGGACCTCGTCGGCCCGCACCACCCAATGGATCCAGGCGTGGATCATCTCGTGGCAGAGCGTGCTGAGGCAGGCCTCCAGGGGCAGCGGTTCGAGCAGGGGTCGCGAGAGAACGATCTCGCTGACACCGGGGCCATAGCGATACAGACCGGCGCTGCGCCGCATGCGTCCATCGCTCCAACGCACGCTCACCAGGCTGGTCCCATCGGCGCTGGCCAGGGAACCCTCGAAGTGCTCGCGGTTGAGGCGGTGATAAAGCGGCAGCAGCGGTGCGAGGGGCACGCCGGAGGAGCTGGACGGCTACGCCGCATTCTGACGGGCCCGTCAGTCAGACTCATGAGCCGCATGTACTCGTCCCGGGCGCGATGGACCTCAATACGGCCCTGATTTCTCAGATCGGCACCAAAGCCCTGTTGGCTGGCGCCGGGGCCCTGCTCCTGTACTGGACCATCAGCGCCGTCAAGCTGGTGCTGGAAGCCCGGGGCATCAATCCCGTAATCAAGCAGTTCTTCACCCAGGTGGCCTCCGGCCGCATTGACGCCGCCTACCTGCTGACCACGAAGAACTACCGCTCCCACGTGAACCGGCAGCAGTTCATTCGCTTCCTGGCTGGCCTGCAGCTGAACAAGTACCGCAACCTCAAGTCCGGGCGTCCCCGCATCCAGGAGGACCAAATCACCCTGACCGTGAAGCTCAAGGCCGAAGACAACGCCGAGCTGCCCCTGGACTTCACCTTCGTGAAGGTCGAGGACGACTGGAAAGTTGATCGCATTCAAAAGATGGCCGCTGCCTGATCACGCCCTGCCGTGACCAGCGAGCCCCAGACACGCGCCAGCGAACTGCGTGCCCTTCTGAACCAAGCCGCGCACGCTTACTACGTGCTCGATGCCCCCTTGATGGAGGACGCGGTCTACGACCGCCTCTATCGCGAGCTCCTGGATCTGGAGAGCGCCGACCCCAGCCTGATCAGCGCCGATAGCCCCACCCAGCGCGTCGGGGGAGCACCGGCGGCGGGCTTCAGCAGCGTGCGCCACCGCATCGGCCTGCTCAGCCTCGACAACGCCTTCAACACCAGCGAGCTCGAGGCCTGGTACGGCCGACTGCTCAAGGTGCTCGATCGCGAGCCGGGCACCGCGCTGCCGATGGTCGGTGAGCTGAAGATCGACGGCAACGCCCTCGCCCTCAGCTACGAGAACGGCGTCCTGGTGCGGGCGGCCACCCGCGGCGACGGCGAGCAAGGGGAGGAGATCACCGCCAATGTCCGCACGATCGCCTCGGTCCCGCTGCGGTTGCAGCTGGAGAACCCACCGGCCTGGCTGGAGGTGCGCGGCGAGGCCCTGATCCCCGACGGCACCTTTGCGGCCATCAACAGCGAGCGTCAGGCCCGCGGCGAGGCCCTCTTCGCCAACCCCCGCAACGCCTGCGCCGGCACCCTGCGGCAACTGGATCCCAAGGTGGTCGCCGCGCGCAAGCTCGACTTCTTCGCCTACACCCTGCACCTCCCCGAGGACTGGACGGACGGCCCCGGCAGTCAGTGGGACGCCCTGGAGTGGCTCAAACGGGCCGGCTTCAAGGTCAATCCGAATGCCGCCCTGCTTCCCGATTTAGGGGCGGTCGCGGCTTTCTTTGAGCAGTGGGACGAGGGCCGTCGCCAGCTGAACTACGCCACCGATGGCGTCGTCGTGAAGCTCAACGACCTCAGGCTCCAAGACAGTGCGGGCTTCACCCAGAAGGCTCCCCGCTGGGCCATCGCCTTGAAATACCCGGCCGAGGAGGCCCCCAGCAAACTGCTGCGGCTCAGCTGCCAAGTGGGACGCACCGGCGTGATCACCCCGGTGGCCGAATTTGAACCCGTGCCCCTCGCCGGCACCAGCGTCAGTCGGGCCACCCTCCACAACGCCGATCGCCTGGTGGAGCTTGATCTCCACGCCGGCGACACCATCGTCGTGCGCAAGGCCGGCGAAATCATTCCAGAGGTGGTCCGGGTCCTGCCGGAGCTGCGCCCCGCTGGATCCCAGCGACTGGAACTCCCCCACACCTGCCCGGAATGCGGCTCGGAACTGGTCCGCGAAGAAGGGGAAGCCGCCACCCGCTGCGTGAACAGCAGCTGCCCTGCGATCCTCCGCGGCGCGCTGCGCCACTGGGTCAGCAAGGGCGCCCTTGATGTCGATGGCCTGGGCAGCAAGTTGATTGAACAACTGGTGGACCGCGGCCTGGTGGGCTCCATCGCCGACCTCTACCGGCTGGATGGGGCCCTGCTCTGCAGCCTGGAGCGCATGGGCAGCAAGAGCGCCGAGAACCTCGTGGCCGCCCTGGCCCAGTCCAAGCAACAGCCCTGGCACCGGCAGCTCTACGGCCTCGGCATTCACCACGTGGGCGAGGTCAACGCCAAAGCTCTCGCCAAGGCCTTCCCCAGCGCGGCGGACCTGGCCACCGCCGCCACGGAGACCCCCGAAGCGATCACCGCCGTCTACGGCATCGGCGGCGAGATCGCCCAAAGCCTCCAGCAATGGTTCTCCACCGGCGCCAACCAGGAGCTGCTCACGAGCCTGGAGCGCCTGGGCTTCAGCCTGGCCAGCGCCGACGAGGAGCAGCCCGAGCCGAGCGGCCCTGCCCCACTGGCCGGCCAAACCTTCGTGCTCACCGGCACCCTGCCCAGCCTCAGCCGCTCCCAGGCCCAGGCCCTGATCGAGGCCGCCGGAGGCAAGGTCACCGGCTCGGTCAGCAAAAAAACCAGCTACGTCGTGGCGGGCGAGGAAGCCGGCAGCAAGCTGAGCAAAGCGGAGAGCCTGGGGATCCCCGTGCTCGACGAAGCCAGCCTGCAAGCCCTCCTCGTCCCATGAGCCAACCCGCCGTCCACCGCTGGATCAAAACCGAATGCGGCCGGGCCAAGTACGCCGATCTCGCCCAGCGCCCCGGCCCCCTCGCCAAACTGCGGCTGGGCTGGTTCGTGCTGATTGCGGCGCTGCGGGACTGGCGCCTACCGGATCAATCGGATGGCTGAGCCGCCTTGAGGGCCCGCTGGGCGGCCCGGCCCACCAGCCAGACCGAGGCCACCGTGGCGGCAATCCCCACCACCCGGAGGGTCCAGGTGAAGGGATCCGCCTCACCGCTCAGCACGTCACCGAAGCGGGCCACATCACCGGCGAGGGCCCCCAAGCCGCAGAACAGGATCGTGCCGGGGATGATCCCGATCAGACCAAGCGTGTAATCGCGCAGGCTGACCTCGCTCAGGCCATAGGCCAGGTTGAGCAAGGAGAACGGAAACGCTGGCGAGAGGCGAGTCAGAAGGACCAGCTTCAAGCCTTCACGGCTGACCGCCTGCTCCACCGCCTGCAGCTTGGGGAACGCCTCAAGCCGGCCCATCGCCCAACCGCGCAGCCAGGTCCGTCCCAGCAAAAAGGCCGCTTCAGCCCCGAGGCAGGCCCCAATGAAGACGATCAAGCTGCCCCACCACGTGCCGTACAAGGCGCCGGCCAACATCGACGCCCAGACCCCCGGCAACAGCAACGTCACCCAAACCGCATAGAGAGGGATGAACAGCAGGGCCCCCGCGGGGGACTGCAGAACCGGGAGCCAGCTCTGCCAGTCCATCAACCCAGGTCGACCAGGCGCTTGCGGGCCAGCTCCGCCTGGGCCTCCGCCTCCGCCAAGTTGGCCTGGCACTCCGCCACCACCTCAGGGGGAGCCTTCGAGGCGAAGTTGGGATTGGAGAGGCGACCCGAGAGCCCCTTGATCTCCTTCTCCGCCTTGGCGATGTCCTTCTCCAGGCGGCCCCGCAGCGCATCGAGATCCACCAGACCGTCGATCGGCAGCAACACCTGCAGTTCACCGCTCACCCCGGCCAGGGCCTTCGCGGCGGGATTGGCCTCAGCGGCGGCGGGGTCGAGTACCTCCACCCGCTCCGCGCGGGTCAAGGCCGTGATGTCCGCGGTGGCGGCACTGAGCACCGACGCCAAGGCACTGCGGCCGGTCACGAACCGCACCGGAACGCTCTGGCTGGGCTTCAGGCCTGCCACCGCCCGCAGGTTGCGCACCACGCGAATCGCCTCAATCAAGTCGGCGAAAGACGCCTCTAGGTCGTCATCCAGGGCCGAGACGTCGAGGGTCGGCCAGGGCTGCAGCGCCAGGAACGTCTCCTCCAGCTCGCCGTTGAGGCCATGCCAGAGCTCCTCGCAGAGGTGGGGCATCAGGGGATGCAGCATCACCAGCAATTCATTCAGCGCCTTGGCCAGCACCTGGCGGGCCGTGCGTTGATCCGCCAGGGCTTCAGCGCTGGGGTTCTCGCCGGGGTTCAAGCGGCGCTTGATCAGCTCGACGTACCAGTCGCAGAGCTCGTTCCAGGCGAATTCATAGAGCCCCTTCGCCGCCTCGCCGAGGCCATAGCTGCCGTAGCGCTCAGCGCTCTCGCGGTTCACACGGGCCAACCGCGAGAGGATCCAACGGTCCGCCAGCTGCAGGGCCGCGGGATCGGGCTCACCCAGGCTCGCGGGGGTCTCGCCGCCCAGGTTCATCAGGGCAAAGCGGGTGACGTTCCAGAGCTTGTTGGCGAAGTTGCGTGAGGCCTCCACCGTCGCGGAGGTGTCCGACTTGCGGTCGTAATCCAGGCGAATGTCCTGGCCGGCACCTGCCACCTCACGCACCAGGGCAAAGCGCAGGGCGTCGGCGCCGTAGCGGTCGATCAGCAGCAGCGGATCGATGCCGTTGCCCGCCGACTTGCTCATCTTGCGGTTGTTCTCATCCCGCACCAGGCCGTGGATGTAGACGTCCTGGAAGGGCATCTTCCCGGTGAAGGCGCCGGCCATCATCGTCATCCGGGCCACCCAGAAAAAGATGATGTCGAAGCCCGTCACCAGCACGCTGGTGGGGTACCAGCGCTGCAGATCCGCCGCCTCAGCATTGGGCCATCCCATGGTGGAGAAGGGCCAGAGACCACTGGAGAACCAGGTGTCGAGGGCGTCCGGATCCTGCTCCAGGGCGGCACCCGCACCGAACTGGGCGTCCGCTTTGGCCTGGGCTTCCGCTGCATCACGGGCAACCACATAGGGGGTGGAATCGGTGATCACACCGCCGGTCTCACTGACCACAAACCAAGCGGGGATGCGGTGGCCCCACCAGAGCTGGCGGGAGATGCACCAATCGCGAATGTCGGTGAGCCAGTCGCGGTAGACCTTGCTCCAACGCTCCGGCACAAAGCGGGGATCGGCGTTCTCGAGGGCCTCGCGGCAGCGGGCCGCCAAGGGCTCGGTTTTGACAAACCACTGGGTGGAGAGCAGGGGCTCGACGGGCACCTTGCCCCGGTCGGAGAAGGGAACGCTGTGGCGGTAGTCCTCCACCTTCACCAGGAAGCCCTCCTCCTCCATCGCCGCCACCACGGCCTTGCGCGCCTCAAAGCGATCGAGGCCCTGGAAGCGACCGGCGGCCTCATTCATCGAGCCGTCCTTCGCCATCACCGTGATCAGCGGCAGGTTGTGGCGCTGACCGATCGCGAAGTCATTGGGGTCGTGGGCGGGGGTGACCTTGACGCAGCCCGTCCCGAACTCGGCATCGACGTGGTCGTCGGCCACGATCGGAATCTCCCTACCCACCAGCGGCAGGGTCAGGGTCTGGCCCACCAGCTCCGCATAGCGGGGGTCCTTCGGGTTCACCGCCACGCCGGTGTCGCCGAGGAGGGTTTCGGGGCGGGTCGTCGCCACCTCCAGGAAGCCCTGGCCGCTGCTCAGGGGATAGCGGAAGTGCCAGAGGTGGCCATCCACCTCCTTCATCTCCACCTCCAGATCGCTCACGGCTGACCCGGAGGCGGGGCACCAATTCACCAGGTACTCGCCCCGGTAGATCAAGCCCTGCTCGTGCAGGCGGTTGAAGGCCTCGATCACCGCTTCGCTGCAGCCGGCGTCGAGGGTGAAGCGCTCCCGGCGCCAATCCACCGAATAACCGAGGCGACGCAGCTGCCCGACGATCGTGCCGCCGCTCTGGGCCTTCCACTCCCAGGCCTTCTCCAGGAAGGCCTCACGGCCGAGGTCTTCCTTGCGCTTGCCGTCGGCTTTGAGCTGCTTCTCCAGGATCGTCTGGACTGCGATCGAGGCGTGGTCGGTGCCGGGCAGGCACAACACGTTTTTGCCCTGGAGCCGCTGGAAGCGGACGATCGTGTCAATCAGGGCCGTGTTGAAGGCGTGGCCCATGTGCAGGCTGCCGGTCACGTTTGGCGGTGGAATCACCACCGAAAACGGCTCACCGGGGGCCTTCGGGTCGGGGTGAAAGGCGCCTTGGGTTTCCCAGGCCTGCTGCCAACGGGCCTCGGTACCCACCGGGTCGTACGTCTTGGACAGAGCCTCCGCAGCGGTGGCAGGAGCAGCGGCGGTGGCCTCGGTCACGGGAGCAGATCAGGCAATCCACCCATGCTCGCAAAGGGCCGCCGGCGCCTTAGCCCGCCGCCAGGCGTTTGAGATAGGCCTCGCGGCTGCCGGCGTTGATCCAACCGGTGGCGATGGTTTTGCTCTCGCTCTGATTCACCCGGCCGCGGTGAATGTGGGAGGGCCCGGCGGGAAACAAAACGAGCTTGCCGCGCTGGGCCTCTTCGTGGTGCCCCTGCCAGTGGAACTCGGTGCCGGCCTCCTCAACGCTGTTGCAGTACAAGATCCAGGCCAAGACGCGGTGCACCGGCTCGGTGGCCTCATCGCTAATGGTCCAGTCGCAATGCCAGCGCTTGAAGCCCTCACCGGGGGCATAGCGCTGCAGGTTGAAGATCGGATTGACGAAGAGCTCCTGATCCGGGCAACAGTCGCGGAACAGCTGCCGCTCCTGCAGGTAGCGCTCCAGGCCAGCCGTCACCCCCCTCAGGATCACCTCCGCCAAGGCGAAGGCCTCGGGGTCCGAGCGGTCGATCGCCACCAGGCTGATATCGGTCGAGACCTTGGCGGGCTCAGCTCCATCGGGCCCAAACGCCACCCCAGGGCGCTGCAGGTCCTCGCGACGATCAAAGAAGGCCATCACCCCATCGGAGAGGGCCTCAAAACCAGGGTTGCTGTAGCGGGCGATCAGCTCCATCAGAGGGACTCCAGCCAGGGAATCGCCACGAGGGAATCAAGACGTTGCCAGCGCTCGCGCTCCACCGGCAGCCACTCGCTCAAACCGACACGCTCCAGGGCATGGGCGATGCGATCGAAGTCGAGCACCTCCTCAGCGGGGCCCTGGGGCAAAACCAAGACCTGCTGTTCTGCGGGATCGGCCATCAACTGCAATTCCAGATCCCCCAGCTCCCGCTCGAAAAAGACCCGGCGCATCCGTGCGGTCTGCACCGCACCGATGGACTCCGCGAAGGTCTTCAGGCCCGCCTCGTCGCCACTGCAGCCGCAGTTCAGGGCCAGCCAAATCAGCAATTTCGCCCAGCTCTCACCGCTCCAGAGGGGCGGAAAGCTTTCGCGGTTCTGGCGCACCAACTCCGCCAAGGCGAAATCCACCAAGGTCGCCTGCAGGGCCAGTGGGTCAGGAGATGCAGTTGTCATGACATCCATCCTCCCCATCGGTGTGCAGACTGCGGTCAAGTGAACGCCGAGCCATGGCCCTCGACTTCAACGACGCCGATCTGGAGTTTTCCGATCTGGTGTACTCCTATCAGAGCTGGGTGATGGCCGTCATCAATGACGAGAAGCTTGGCGGCGACAAGCTTCTGACCGACGAGATCACCGACGACGCCCTCAGCGCCATGCGCTTCCTGCCCGGCGAGGTCACCGCAGCGATCGAGACCAGCCTGGCCCGCGTCTACGACGTGGATCCCGACGAACTCGCCTCCCTGCTGTTCCCCGAAGACTGAGCCGCGGGGCGATGGCCTCGGACTACGTCCTCGGAACCCATCAGAGCGAACTGGAGCGGCTGCGCTTTCAGCACGAGCTCTGGTCCCCCATCAGTGAAGCGGCCTGGACGCGAGCCGGCATCCAGAGCGGGCAGAGGGTGCTCGATCTGGGCGCCGGCCCTGGTTTTGCTGCCGCTGACCTGGCGGCCCGCGTGGGCGCCACCGGCCGGGTCCTGGGGCTGGAGCTCAGCGCGGACTACGCCGCCGAGGCCCAAGCCCTGGCCCAAAGGAACGGTCTGCCACAGCTCGAGGTCCGCGAGCACGACCTGCTGAAGGATCCCTGGCCGGACGAGCACTTTGATCTGGCCTGGTGCCGCTGGCTAGCGATGTTTCTGCCGGACCTCAAGCCCCTACTGGCGGGCCTGGAGCGCTGCCTGCCCATCGGCGCCCAGCTGCTCGTCCACGAATACGTCCACTGGGACACCTTCGCCCTGCATCCCCAGGCGGAAGCGGTGGCGCGCTTCGGGCAGGCCTGCCAGCAGAGCTTCCGCGCGGCCGGCGGAGACCCGGACGTGAACCGCAGGCTGCCGTCCCTGCTGAGTGCTCGGGGCTGGCAGATCGAGGAGCTACTCCCCCTGCCCGTCCTGGGTTCCCAGGGATCGATGGCGGCCCAGTGGATGGAGCGCTTTGTCGCGGTCTACGGACTGCAGCTCCAACGGCTTGGGCTCTGGAGCACCGCCGATCAAAGCGAAGCGCTCGAGCAGATCCAGGCGGCCGCCTCAGACCCCGGCAGTTTCTGGGTCGGGCCCACGGTGCTGGAACTGCGGGCGAGACGATTGGTGCCGTAGTGCCCGACCCCGCCGTGCCCTGGACCGCCGCTGACATCCCCGATCAACGGGGGCGGACCGCCCTGATCACCGGCGCCAACAGTGGCTTGGGCCTCGAGAGCGCGCGGGCCCTGGCCGCCAAGGGCGCCACCGTGCTGCTGGCCTGCCGCAGCTTGGAGAAGGCGAACAAGACAGCCGCGGCCTTGCACGCGGAAACCGGCGGAGCGCTGATCCCGCTGGAACTGGACCTGGCGGACCTAAGGAGCGTGCAGCGGGCCGCCGCCGAGGTGGAGCGCCTTGATCTGCTGCTCAATAACGCTGGGGTGATGGCACCGCCACGGACCTTGAGCCGCCAGGGCTTCGAGCTGCAATTCGCGGTGAACCACCTGGGCCATGTCGCCTTGACCCAAGCCCTGCTACCCCTGCTGAAGCAGAGCGCCAGCGGCCGGGTCGTGCATGTGAGCTCAGGGGCGGCCTACTTCGGCCGCATCCAATTCGACGATCTGCAGGGCGAGACGCGCTACCGGCCCTGGGATGCCTACGGCCAAAGCAAGCTCGCCAACGCCATGACGGCCCTCGAGCTGCAGCGCCAGCTCGAGCAGGAGGGCTCCAGCGTTCTCTCACTCGTGGCCCACCCGGGGCTAGCCCGCACCAACCTGCAGCCCACCTCCGTGGCCGCCAAAAACGCCAAGCTCGAGGGGCTGGCTTACCGCCTGATGGATCCGCTCTTCCAGAGCGCCGCCATGGGGGCCCTACCCCAGCTCTTTGCGGCGACGGCACCGGACGCCAAGGCCGGGGTGTTCTACGGACCGGGAGGGTTCGGCAACCTGCGGGGCTACCCAACCGCATGCCGCATGCCCCCTCGAGCGCTGGACGCCGAGGCCTGTGCACGCCTCTGGAGCGTCAGTGCAGCACTGATAGGGTCGGCCCCAGCGGGTGATTCCCAGTAGGGAACGCCAGACGACAGCAGCCGCAGGCCCTATGACTTTCGCCCTCAAAGAATGGTGGGGCAAGCCCCATCGCGACATCCTCTCGGGCCTGGTGGTGGCCTTCGCGATGATCCCGGAGGCCATTGCCTTCTCCGGCATCGCCGGCGTGGACCCACGGGTCGGCCTGTTCGGCGCCTTCATGCTCTCGGTGACCCTCGCCGTGTTCGGCGGGCGCACCGCGATGATCACCTCGGCCACGGGCTCCACCGCCCTCCTGATGACCGGGCTGGTGGAGCAGGGCAACGCCCTCGGCGAAGGCATGGGCCTGCAGTACCTGCTGGCGGCCGGGATCCTGACGGGGGTTCTGCAGATCGCCTGGGGCTACCTGCGGCTGGCCCACCAGATGCGCTTCGTGCCCCAGCCGGTCATGGCGGGCTTTGTGAACGCCCTGGCGATCCTGATCTTCCTGGCGCAACTGCCCCAACTGGGGCTTGATTTCTTCCACCCCGAGAAGGTGGCGGTCACCGCGGGGCAGCTGCCGGCGGTCTGGGGCCTGATGACCCTGACCCTGGCGATCATCTACTTGATGCCGCGCTTCACCAAGGTCGTTCCCTCCGCCCTGGTGGCGATCTTGATCTCGACGGGGATCTCGATTCGCATGGGCCTCGACGTGCCCACCGTGAGCAGCCTCGGCACCCTGCCAAGCGGCCTTCCCCAATTCGGCATCCCGCAGGTTCCCTTCACCACGGGCACCCTGGGCCTGATCCTGCCGACGGCCCTGGCCATTTCCCTGGTGGGCCTGATGGAGACCTTCCTGACCCAGGACATCCTCGACGACGTCACCGACAGCTCATCCCACAAAAACCAGGAGGCCCGCGGCCAAGGCATCGGCAACATCGTCAGTTCGTTCTTCGGCGGCATGGCCGGCTGCGCCCTGGTGGGCCAATCGGTGATGAACGTCGGCTACGGCGGCCGCACCCGCCTCTCCACCCTCACCTCGGGCGTGAGCCTGCTGACGATGATCCTGCTGGCCAGCCAGTGGGTGAATCAGATCCCCATGGCCACCCTGGTGGGCGTGATGGTGATGATCGCCATCAACACCGCCAACTGGGATTCGATCCGCAGCATCCGCCGCATCCCCAAGAGCGACACCTCGGTGATGCTCCTGACGGTGGTGGTCACCGTGTTGACCCACAACCTGGCGGTGGGCCTGCTCTCCGGTGTCGCCCTGGCGGGGATCCTCTTCAGCCGCAAAGTGGCCAAGGTGATCGAGGTCAGCAGCGAGCTCAGCGGCAGCGAGCACCGCATCTACCGCGTCCGCGGTCAGCTGTTCTTCGTCAGCAGCATCTACTTCCGGCAGGGCTTTGAGCTGCACGAGCATCCCGCCCGCGTCACCATCGACATGGGCGAGGCCCACATCTGGGATCAAAGCGGTGTGAGTGCTCTCGACCAGGTGATCCGCAAGCTCAAGCTCGGCGGCAGCCAGGTCGAGGTGATCAACCTCAACGACGAGAGCCTGAACCTGTTCGCCCGGATCGGCGTGGCGGAAGAGGCGGGCGGCCGCGGAGGTGAACTGTCCTCTGCTCACTAACAGCGGTGATGCCCGGTGCCGGGTTCGAACCAGCGACATCCTGCTTGTAAGGCAGGCGCTCTACCGCTGAGCTAACCGGGCGGTTACGGCATTCTGCAGGGCAGCACTCACCCCCAGCGATGGCCAGCGGCCAGCAACACGACCGCGCCACCTGCTGGCTGGCCCTGCCCTACGGACTGCTCTGGTGGCCCTGGTTGGGCCCCCTCGGAGCACTCGTCAGTGGCCTGGCCTTCCTGATCGGCGGCCTCTGGCTCTCCCCCGATCTCGACACGAACTCCCGTCCCTACCAGCGCTGGGGGCCGCTTCGCAGGCTGTGGTGGCCCTACCGGAAGGCCCTGCGCCATCGCTCGGTTCTCTCCCACTCGCCGGTGCTGGGCACCCTGGTGCGCGTCGGTTACCTCACCGGCCTCGCCCTGCTGCTGACAGGCCTCACCCACCCCCCGGCCAGCACGGACCTGCTGCGCTGGCTGCAGCAGCAGTGGAGCCGGCCCGAACGGTTGCTGCTGGTTGCCCTGATCGGGATCGAAGCCAGCGCCTGGTTGCACCTCCTGCAGGACGGGGACCCGATGCCACGGATGGGGAGACGTCGCTAAAGCAAAGGCAACGGCTCCGCGCGATGGCACGCCTTGACTTCGATGGCGACTACGGCCGCCACTACGACCAGCGCATTCGCCGGCTCATTCCCGCCTACGACGCCCACCTGGAGCTCGCCGCGGCCACGCTCGGTGCCCTGGTGCCAACGGCCGCATCGGCGCTTGTGGTGGGACCGGGGGCAGGGGAAGAACTGCCAAGCCTGCTGCGGGCCATGCCCGGGGCAACCCTGCAGCTGGTGGAGCCGAGCGAGCAGATGCGCGGGTTTTGCAGCGCCGTGATTGCGGAAACCCAAGCAGGCGAGCGCATCGCCTGGGGGCCCAACGCGCTCACGGAGGTGGCGGGCCGTTTTGACGCGGTGATCTGCCAGAACGTCCTGCACCTGCTGCCACCGGCGGAGCAAGAACCAGTTCTCCAACAGCTCTGTGCCCGCGTCGGCCCAGGGGGGGTGCTGGTGCTCAGCAGCTTCAGTGAAGAGAAGGACGCGGACCTGGAGCTCTGGCAGGCGATCGCCCGCGCCCGCTTCCACGCCCAAGGCCTGGAGTCCGAAGCCATCGAGCGCGTCATGGCCTCCCGCAATGCCGGGGTCTTCTCGCTCGATCCCGATCGCCTGGCCACGCAGTTGCGGCTGGCCCAGATGGAGCCCCCCACGCCACTGCTGCAGGCGCTCTTCAACCGGCTCTGGTTCAGCCGCAGGCCCCGCGGTCAATGAGATCGTGAGGGGGCAGCTGGCCCCTTCCCATGAGCGATGCCCTTCAAGAGCTGATCGCGGTGGTGGCCAAGCTGCGGGATCCCGATGGGGGCTGCCCCTGGGACCTGGAGCAAACCCACCAGTCCCTCGTCCCCTACGTGCTCGAGGAGGCCCACGAGGTGGCCGACGCCATTCGCTACGGGGATGACGCCCACCTCAAAGAAGAGCTCGGCGACCTCCTATTGCAGGTGGTGCTCCATGCCCAGATCGCCCAGGAGGAGCAGCGCTTCGACCTCGAGGCCATCGCCCGGGGGATCAGCGAGAAATTGATCCGGCGCCACCCCCACGTCTTCGGCGATGCCGTCGCCCCAGACAGCGCGGCGGTGAAGGAAACCTGGGAGGCGATCAAGGCCAGTGAAAAGGGCGAGGCCCCGCCCTCGGCCAGCCCCCTCAGCGACCGCCTGGCCGGCAAGGTGCGTGGTCAACCCGCCCTGGCCGGGGCAATGACCATCTCCAAGAAAGCCGCCAAGGCCGGCTTCGAGTGGGACGCCATGGAGGGGGTCTGGGAGAAGGTCCACGAGGAGCTCGATGAACTCAAGGAAGCGGTGGCCTCAGGGGACAAGGCCCACGCCCAAGAGGAACTCGGGGATGTTCTCTTCACCCTGGTGAACGTGGCCCGATGGTGCGGCATCGACCCGGAGTCCGGGCTGGCCGGCACCAACCACCGCTTCCTCGATCGCTTCTCCCGGGTCGAGGCCGCCCTAGGCGGCGACCTTCAAGGACGCAGCATTCGCGAACTGGAGACCCTCTGGCAGCAGGCCAAGGCCCAGATCCGCAGCGAGCAGCAGGGTGCGGTCTGAACGGAAAACCGTTTCTAGCTTGAGGGTCCCGCGCTGAACCCCCATGGGTTTTCGCTACCTCGATCGCCTCGCCAGCCCTGAACAGATCCACGGCTTCCTTGAGCTCATGGACCTGGCCGCCGGCGGCGGGGAGTCCGCCCAAAACGTCTTTGAGCTCTCCCACCGGCTGCGGAAGTCCAGCCCGATGCAGCTCTGCCGCAAGCGCCTCGCGCGGGACCCGGAGGCCCAGCGACTCATACAGGCCCGGCAGCTGAGCGGGCCCTACGACACGGCCGCCCTCAAGGCCCTCCCCAAGGGAAGCCTGGGACACACCTACGCCGCCGTGCTGGGGGCCCTGGGCTACGACATCAATTTCTTCCCGGAACCGAGCTTCTTCGGGAACCTCGAAACCGACGCCGACTACATCAACTACCGGGTCTATGCGACCCATGACCTGCACCACATCCTCACGGGATTCAGCCTGGACAACTTCGGCGAATTGGGGGTGATCAGCGTCAGCGTCGCCCAGTTTTCCCACCCCGGATTGGCCTTCACCGACCTGATGGCCCTGCTGCTCAATTGGTTCCGGGATGACACCCCAATCGATGAACTCGAGACCCACGCCGAGCGGGCCCACACGGCGGCCTACGCCTTTGGCCGCATCAGTGAAGGGCTGGAGATGGGGGCCAACGCCAAGCCCCTGTTCGCGTTGCCCTGGGAGCAGCTGATGGAGCGCAACCTCGCGGAATTGCGCCAGGAGCTACAGATCGAGGCGGTGACCAGCGGCCCCTGGAGCTGGAGCAGCAACCCCGAGATCAGTGCGGTCCTGGAGGGCGAGGCGTCGTTCAAGCGGGGGGCGGCGGTGCGCAAATCTGGAGAGATCTCACCGCGCCCTCGCGATGGCCGACAGTGCCGCTCCCGCTCCGACACCCGGCTGGGTCGACGAAGTCTTTGATGGTGTCCGCTATGGCCTCGCCGGGCGGGTGATTGCCGAGGACCAGTCCCCGTTCCAGCGGGTCACGATCATCGAGAGCGAGCGCTACGGCAAAGGGCTGCTGCTCGACGGCTGCTGGATGACCGCCGAGCGCCAGGAGCGGCACTACCACGAGTCGATCGTGCACCCCGCCCTCTGCAGTGCCGCCGCGGTGGAGCGGGTGCTGGTGATTGGCGGTGGCGATGGCGGCACCGCCCGTGAGTGCCTGCGCCACCCCGGGGTGCAGCACCTGGACATGGTGGAAATCGACGGGCTGGTGGTGGAGTGGAGCCAGGAGCACCTCCCCTCCATCGGAGGAGGCTGCTGGAGTGATCCCCGCTTCCACCTGACCGTTGGCGACGGGATCGCTTGGGCGGCCAACGCCGCGGACGCCAGCTACGACGTCGTCATCGTCGATGGCTCCGATCCGGCGGGCCCCGCCGAAGGCCTGTTCAACCGCGCCTTCTTTGAGCAGTGCCGCCGCATCCTCAAGCCCGGCGGTGTCTTCGCCACCCAAAGCGAATCGCCGGAGGCCTTCCGCCAAGTCCATATCGACACCGTGAAGGTGATCCGCGAGGTCTTTGGCCACGCCGATCCGATGTACGGCTGGGTGCCGATGTACCCGAGTGGTTGGTGGAGTTGGACCTTCGCCGCCATCGACGGCCGCCGCTATCTGGAGCCGGATCCCTCCCGTGCCGCGGCCGTCGTCGATGGCTGTGAGATCTGGAGTCCCCGCTGGCAGCGCGGCGCCTTTGACGCCATCCCCGCCGCCATCGAACGCGCGATCAACGCATGAACGACCTCTTTGACAGCGACGGCGCCATTTACATGGGCAGCCAGCGGGATCCCGCCGGCTGCCGGGTGGGCCTGTTTGGCGTGCCCTACGACGGCACCACCTCCTTCCGGCCCGGGACCCGCTTTGGGCCAGCCGCCATCCGCGAAGTCAGCCCGGGCCTCGAGAGCTACTGCCCCCAGCTCGACCGGGATCTCGAGGAGTTGGCCATCGCCGACCTCGGCGCCGTGGACATCCCCTTTGGCGCCCCCGAGCCGGTGGTCGCCGCCGTGAAGCAGGCCACCGAAGCGGTCCTGGGGCTGGGCCTGAAACCACTGATGCTGGGGGGGGAACACTCGATCAGCTCCGGGGCGGTCGCCGCCGTGGCCGAACAGCACCCCGACCTGGTGCTCGTGCAACTCGATGCCCACGCGGACCTGCGCCACGAATGGCTGGGGGCCAACCACAGCCATGCCTGCGCGATGCGCCGCTGCCTGGAGGTCCTCCCCAGCCAACAGCTGCTGCAGATCGCCATCCGCAGCGGCACCCGCGAGGAGTTTTCAGAGCTGCGCCAGACCGGGCGACTGGTGGCGATCGCGCGAATGGCGGAAGCGCTGAAGCCCCTGCGCGGCAAGCCGCTCTATCTCACGGTGGATCTGGACTGGTTTGACCCGGCCGTGATGGCCGGCACGGGCACCCCGGAACCGGGTGGGTTCCTCTGGAGCGACTTTGCGGCCCTGGTCAATGAGCTCCGTCACCACAACCTGGTGGCGGCCGATGTGGTGGAGCTAGCGCCGATGCTCGATCCCACCGGGGTCAGCAGCGTTCTGGCCGCCAAGGTGGTTCGCAGCCTGCTGTTCCTGCTGGATCGCTGATTCAGTAGGCGCAGGTGCCGCTGGCGCGCTGCTCCCGCAGCCGCTCGTGCTGTTGGGCAATCAGCTGCACCGCCAGGGTGGGGTGGTTGTGCAGCAGGTTCAGGAAGCGCAGGCGGTCGAGCTTCACCAACTCCACTGGGGTCCGGGCGACGGCGTCATTGCGGTAGACCCCGTCCTTCCAGACGATGTCCTCGTAGCTGAAGAGCTCGCCGGGGCGGCAGCAGAGCTTGGCACCGCTGCCATCAATCACTTCGACGATGCCGCGCCGCACGCCATAGATGGCGTTGGCGCTCTGGCCGCTGCTGAAGATCGCGGCCCCCGTGGGGAACGAGAGGGTCTCGGAGTCCACCTGGGCGGACATCAGCTCAATCGGAGTCGCGACGGTGGAAGTGACCATGGACCTCAAACCTCCGCAACTCAGAAACCTGATCGCGACAGCTTGACACTTTCAAGCGGACAAACCAGGACACCCAGACGACAAAAGCCAAAGAACAGGGGATCTTCGGTTTTGCTTCAGTTTTCGAGAACGTCCGTCAGGGCCAACTGGCGATCGCGCGTCGCCGATTGCAGACCGTCGCCCTGACCCACCACGGGAAGGCGAGGCGGCCTAGCCGTCCAGTGGTGGCACCACAACTCCCCGGCCAGCTCCGGATGAATCGGCAGCTTGCGCAGACGGCACCAGCCCAACTCCACCCCTTTCGGAGAGGCGCAGTGGCGGCAACTTCTACAGCAGGGACGCGGGCCTATCGCTCTGAGGGCTTGGGCTGCCAAAAGTAATCACGCCGTCCCAAGCCGGCCACAGAACGGCGAAAAGCTCCGGGTTCTCTTCCTCTTGTTGAAAGAGATCCATAGGATCCGCCTGAGCATTGGACCGCCATGGCCGCTTCGCCTTCCCTCCAGCGCACGCCCCTGTTCGATGCGGCGCGGGAGGCGGGCGGCCGAATGGTGCCCTTCGCCGGCTGGGAGATGGCCGTGCAATTCAGCGGCTTGATCGACGAGCACCAGGCCGTGCGCAGCCACTGCGGCCTCTTTGACATCTCCCATATGGGTGTCCTGCGGCTGCGGGGAGCGAACGTCAAGGACGCCATGCAGGGCCTCGTGCCCAGCGATCTCTTTCGGATCGGTCCCGGCGAAGCCTGCTATTCCGTCCTGCTCAATGCCGAGGGGGGCATCCGGGACGACCTGATCATTTACGACCGGGGCTGGCTGGAGAGCAAGCAGGTCCATGAGCTCGTGCTGGTCATCAATGCCGCCTGCGCCGAAAGCGATACGGCCTGGATGCGCAGCCAATTGGAGCCGGCAGGCATCGAACTGATCGACCTGAAGGGATCCGGCACGCTCCTGGCCCTCCAGGGACCGGATGCCGCACAGCACCTGGAGGCACTGGCCGGCTGCACCCTGGCCGGACTCCCGCGCTTTGGCCACCGCGAGCTGACACTGCCTGGCATCGGCGAGGCTTTTGTGGGCCGCACCGGTTACACCGGAGAGGACGGCTTTGAGCTGCTGCTCTCCGCGGAGGCCGGGCAACACTTCTGGCGGACCTGCCTCGAGCGGGGCGTGAAACCCTGCGGCCTCGGCGCCCGCGACACCCTGCGCCTGGAAGCCGGCATGCATCTCTATGGCAGTGACATGGATGCCCGCACCTCCCCCTTGGAGGCCAGCCTGGGCTGGCTGGTGCATCTGGAGATGCCCAAGGACTTCATCGGCCGCCCGGTCCTCGAGCAACAAACCGCGGACGGTCTCAAGCGACGCCTGGTCGGACTGAAGCTCCAGGGCCGGGCCATCCCCCGCCATGGCTATCCGGTCCTGCAGGACGGAGAGGTGGTTGGAACCGTCACCAGCGGCACCTGGTCCCCGAGCCTGCAGGCCGGGATTGCCCTGGCCAGCGTGGCCACCGGCGCCGCCAAGCTCGGGACTCCCCTCGCGGTCGAAATTCGGGGCAAGGCCGAAGCCGCAGAGGTGGTGCGGCGCCCCTTCTACCGGCGCTAAGCCCACCCCAAGTGGGACAATCGCCGATCACCCACTTGTTTCCACATGCGCAGCCACGGATGCGGCGACCTGCGTCAGAGCGCCACCGGCCAGGCTGTGCAGCTGTGCGGCTGGGTGGACCGCAGCCGTGACCACGGCGGTGTGATCTTCATCGACCTGCGCGACCGCAGCGGCACCGTTCAGATCACCGTCGACCCCGACAACGGCGCCGAGATGTTCGCCGTGGCGGAACATCTCCGCAACGAGACCGTCATCCAGGTGGAAGGGAAGGTGCGCGAGCGCCCCGCCGATGCGATCAACGACAAGCTCCCCACCGGCCAAATCGAGGTGCTGGCCAGCGCCATCACCGTCCTGAACAGCGTCAAGGGCAACCTGCCCTTCGCGGTCTCGGTGCACGACGAGGAGAACACCCGCGAAGAGCTGCGGCTGCGCCACCGCTACCTGGACCTGCGCCGCGAGCGCATGAACAGCAACCTGAGGTTGCGGGCCCAGACCATCCAGGCGGCGCGCCGCTTCCTCGAAGAGCAGGGCTTCATCGAGGTGGAAACCCCGGTCCTGACCCGCTCCACCCCTGAGGGCGCCCGCGACTACATCCTCCCCAGCCGTGTCTGCGGCGGCGAGTGGTTTGCCCTGCCCCAATCCCCTCAGCTGTTCAAGCAGTTGCTGATGGTGGGCGGCATCGAGCGCTACTACCAAGTGGCGCGCTGCTTCCGCGATGAGGACCTGCGGGCCGATCGCCAGCCGGAATTCACCCAGCTGGACATGGAGATGAGCTTCATGGATCAAGAGCAGATCCTGGAGCTCAATGAATCCCTGATCACGGCCATCTGGAAGAGCGTGAAAGGCATTGATCTGCCCCGCCCCTTCCCGCGGCTGACCTGGCACGACGCCATGGAGCGCTATGGCACCGATCGCCCCGACACCCGCTACGGCATGGAGCTGGTGAACGTCAGCGACCTCGTGGCCGACATGGGCTTCAAGGTCTTCAGCGGCGCCGTGGCCTCCGGCGGCTCGGTCAAATGCATCGCCGTCCCTGGCGGCAATGACGCCGTCTCCAACGTGCGCATCAAGCCCGGCGGGGACGTCTTCAGCGAAGCGCAAAAAGCGGGGGCCGGTGGTCTGGCCTTCATCCGGGTCCGCGAAGGCGGCGAGATCGACACGATCGGTGCCATCAAGGACAACCTCAGCGACGAGAAGAAGGCCGAACTGCTCGAGCGCACCGGCGCCAAGCCCGGCACCTTGATCCTGTTTGGTGCGGGCGACACCGCCACCGTGAACAAGGCCCTGGACCGCGTGCGCCAGTACCTGGCCCGGGAACTGGGCATGGTCAAAGCCGACGGCGAGAACGACAGCTGGAACTTCCTCTGGGTGGTGGATTTCCCAATGTTCGAGTTCAACGCGGACGAGAACCGCTACGAGGCGCTGCACCATCCCTTCTGCGCCCCCAATACGGATGATTTGGGCAGCGATGCCAGCCAGTGGGCCCAGACCCTGCCCGGGGCCCGCGCCCAGGCCTATGACCTGGTGCTCAACGGCCTTGAGCTCGGCGGCGGCTCCCTGCGCATCCACGACTCGGCGCTGCAGCGCCAGGTGTTGGAAACCGTGGGCCTGCCCCTCGAAGAAGCCAATGCCCAGTTCGGCTTCCTGATGGAAGCCCTCGACATGGGCGCCCCGCCGCACGGCGGCTTGGCCTTTGGCCTGGACCGGATGGTGATGCTGCTGGCGGGCGAGGAGTCGATCCGCGACACCATCGCCTTCCCCAAGACCCAGCAGGCACGCTGCCTGATGACCAACGCCCCCGGCGGTGTGGCCGAGAAGCAGCTGCAGGAGCTGCATGTGGCCAGCACCTGGGTGGACGAAGAGGACTGATCCTTCAGGGCAGAACCCGAATACAAACAAAGGCTTTAGGGCACTGTCTCAGTTGAGACCTGAAGCTTGATGGTGGCAATCGCCATCGGCCTATGGCCAAATGTCCTCCCCGTCCACCAGCACACTCCGGCAGCAAGCGCGGCAGCAGTGATCTGGTGCGCCTCTACCTGCAGGACATCGGTCGCGTTGACCTGCTCAGCCACGAGGAGGAGCTCACCCTGGCTCGCCTGGTCCAGCGCCGAGAGCAACTGCTGCAGGAGCGCCGGACCCTCGCCAAGCAATCCAAGGAGCTGCAGGCCCTGGTGGACCTGGAGCACAGCCGCCAGCAGCTGGCCTCCCATCTGGGGCACTGGCCCAGCCTGCAGCTGTGGTCCGAGCACCAACAACGCAGCGGCGCTGACCTGAAAGAAGCCCTCAAGGCCGGCCACGCGGCTTGGGCACGCCTCTCGGCGTTGAGCAGTGGTGAGCTCAAGCAAGCCCTGCACCAAGGGCGGCGGGCCAGGGACCGGATGATTCAGGCCAACCTGCGCCTGGTGGTGGCCGTCGCCAAGAAGTACCAGCAACGGGGCATGGAGCTGCTGGACCTGGTGCAAGAGGGCACCCTCGGCCTCGAGCGGGCCGTGGAGAAATACGACCCCACCCGGGGCTTCCGCTTCAGCACCTACGCCTACTGGTGGATTCGCCAGGGGATCACCCGGGCGATCGCGACGCAAAGCCGCACGATCCGCCTGCCGGTCCACGTCACCGAGAAGCTCAACCGCATCAAAAAAGCCCAACGGCAAATCGCCAGCGAACACGGCCGCCTGGCCTCCGTCGCCGACCTCTCTAAGGAACTGGGCCTAAGCGAAGAGGTGATCCGCATGACCCTGATGCGGGTGCCGCGCTCGGTCTCCCTCGACACCCGGGTGGGCCGCGACATGGACACCGAGCTGGGGGAACTGCTGGAGGACGGCCACGCCACCCCCGAACAGGCCCTCACAAAGACCCAACTGCACGACGACCTCGAAGCCCTCCTGGAGGAACTCAGCGGCCGTGAAGCCGAGGTGATCCGCCTGCGCTTCGGCCTGGAGAACGACACCCCCCAGACCCTCTCCCAGATCGGCGAAGACCTGCACCTCTCCCGCGAGCGGGTCCGTCAGATCGAAACCCGGGCCCTCCTGAAACTGCGGCAACCCCAGCGCCGCTGCCGGGTGCACGACTACTTGCTGAACATCGACGGAGACAGCGCTCCCAGCGGCTGAAAATCCAGCTATCACTCGGGCAGACGCGCGCACGAGAGATGGCCAGCACCATGCCCAGCATCGACATCGGCATCCCTGAAGCCCAGCGGCAGGAGATCGCTGAGGGCCTGAGCCGCCTGCTCGCGGACACCTACGTCCTTTACGGCAACACCCACGGCTTCCACTGGAACGTCACGGGGCCGATGTTCAACACGCTCCACCTGATGTTCATGGACCAGTACACGGAGCTCTGGACCGCCCTGGATGTCATCGCCGAGCGCATCCGTGCCCTGGGGGTCGTCGCGCCCCATGGCGGCACGGCCCTGGGCCAACTGGCCTCGATTGCCGAAGCGCCCCAGCAGCCCCCCGCCCTAGAGATGGTCCGGCTGCTGGTCAGCGGCCATGAGTCCGTTGCCAGGACCGCGCGCAGCATCTTCCCGCTGGCCGATGCCGCCAGTGATGAACCGACCGCAGACCTGCTGACCCAACGGCTGCAGATCCACGAGAAAACCGCCTGGATGCTGCGCAGCCTCCTCGATCAATAGGCCTTAGCAGCTGGGGCCCCTAGATCCGGCCGGTACATTGAAGGGTCGCTTCAGGAGCCATGGCCAAATTCGTCTTCGTGACCGGTGGCGTGGTGTCCAGCATCGGCAAAGGGATCGTGGCCGCCAGCTTGGGGCGCCTGCTCAAGAGCCGCGGCTACAGCGTTTCGATCCTGAAGCTCGACCCGTACTTGAACGTGGACCCGGGCACGATGAGCCCGTTCCAACACGGTGAGGTCTTCGTCACCGAAGACGGCGCCGAGACCGACCTCGACCTGGGGCACTACGAGCGCTTTACCGACACCGCGATGTCACGCCTGAACAGCGTGACCACCGGCTCGATCTACCAATCGGTCATCAACAAGGAGCGCCGCGGGGACTACAACGGCGGCACCGTGCAGGTGATCCCCCACATCACCGGCGAGATCCGCGAGCGCATCCACCGGGTCGCCGCCAACAGCGGTGCGGATGTCGTGATCACCGAGATCGGGGGCACCGTGGGCGACATCGAGTCGCTGCCCTTCCTGGAGGCCATCCGCGAATTCCGCGGTGATGTGGGCCGCAACGACACGGCCTATGTCCACGTCACCCTGCTGCCCTACATCGGCACCTCGGGTGAACTGAAGACCAAACCCACCCAGCACTCCGTCAAGGAGCTGCGCTCCATTGGCATCCAGCCGGATGTCCTGGTCTGCCGCAGCGACCGTGAGATCAACGAAGAGCTCAAGGGCAAGATCGGCGGCTTCTGCGGCGTCCCCACCCGGGCCGTCATCCCCGCCCTCGATGCCGACAGCATCTACGCAGTTCCCATCACTCTCGAGCAGGAAGGTCTCTGCCGCGAGGTGCTCGATCTCCTGGGCCTGACGGACCACGAGTCCGACATGCAGCGCTGGGAGCAGATGGTCGCCAAGCTGCGCAACCCCGGCGCCGCCGTGAAGGTGGCCCTGGTGGGCAAGTACGTGCAGCTCAACGACGCCTACCTCTCGGTGGTGGAGGCCCTCCGCCACGCCTGCATCGACCGCGATGCCGCCCTGGATCTGCACTGGATCTGCGCCGAACAAATCGAAGAGCAAGGGGCCGATGCCCTGCTGCGCGGCATGGATGCCGTGGTCGTCCCCGGGGGCTTTGGCAACCGCGGCGTCGATGGCAAAGTGGCCGCCATCCGTTGGGCGCGGGAGCAACGGGTTCCCTTCCTGGGCCTCTGCCTGGGCATGCAGTGCGCCGTGATCGAGTGGGCGCGCAACCAGGCCGGCCTGACCGGCGCGACCAGCGCCGAACTCAACGCGGAGACCCCGCATCCGGTGATTCACCTGCTGCCCGAGCAACAGGACGTGGTCGACCTCGGCGGCACGATGCGCCTCGGCGTCTACCCCTGCCGGGTCGCCCCCGGCACTCTGGCCCACCGCCTCTACGGCGATGAGGTGGTCTACGAACGCCACCGCCACCGCTACGAGTTCAACAACGCCTACCGGAACCTCTTCCTGGAGTCCGGCTACGAGATCAGCGGCACCTCCCCCGATGGCCGCCTGGTGGAACTGATTGAGCTGAAGAACCACCCCTTCTTCACCGCCTGCCAGTACCACCCCGAATTCCTCTCCCGTCCCGGCCAGCCCCACCCGCTCTTCCGCGGACTGATCGAGGCGGCCCAACAGCGGCTTCCCTCCAGCCCTAGTGAAGCGATTGCCCAAGGGGCGAACGTCGCCGGCGCATGAGTGAGCAGGAGCCATTGGGCTCCAGCGGCCTACCCGTCGTGGAGACCTTCCACTCCCTGCAGGGAGAGGGAATCCATGCCGGGCGCAGCGCCTTTTTCATCCGTCTCGGGGGCTGCACGGTGGGCTGCAGCTGGTGCGACACCAAGCACTCCTGGCCCGCCGCGGCCCACCCGCAGCAGAGCCCCGAAGCCCTGGCCGACGCCGCAGCCCAGGCGGCTAACGCGGGGGCGGCCTTCGTGGTGATCACCGGCGGAGAACCGCTGCACCACAACCTCGATCCCCTCTGCGCAGCCATCCGCCAGCGCTGCGCGCTGCCGATTCACCTGGAAACCAGCGGCGTCGATCCCCTCAGTGGCTCGCCGGATTGGGTCAGCCTCTCGCCCAAGCGTCATCAACCGCCGCGGGCGGAGCTGCTGCTGCGCTGCGATGAGCTGAAGGTGATCGTGCACGAAGCCGCCGACCTGCTCTTTGCCGAGGTCAGCGCCAGCCAAGCCCCCCAGGCGACCTGGCTGCTGCAGCCCGGCTGGGACTGCCGCGAAGGGCAGGCCTTGGCCCTGGAGTTCGTGCAAGCCCGGCCCCGCTGGCGCCTGAGCCTGCAATCCCACAAGTGGCTCGGGGTGCGCTGAGGCGAGTGGGCATCATGGAGACGGTGCCCTCCACCGAAACCTTGCCCACCGCCATCGCCCTGCTCTCCGGAGGGCTGGATTCCGCCACCGCCGCCGCCCTCGCCCAAGCGGAGGGCTACCGCGTCATCGGCCTCTCCTTTGACTACGGCCAGCGCCATCGGCGCGAACTCCAGGCCGCCGCCGCGGTGGCGCAGGCCCTGGGCCTGGCCGAACACCACAGCATCAGCGTCAACCTGGCGGCCTGGGGTGGCTCAGCCCTGACGGACCCCGCCATGGAGGTTCCCAACACGGGGGTGCAGGACGGGGTGATCCCCAGCACCTACGTCCCGGGGCGCAACACGGTGTTCATCAGCATCGGCCTCAGCCTGGCGGAAGCCCGCGGCGCCGAACGCTTGGTGCTGGGGGTCAATGCGGTCGACTACTCCGGCTACCCGGATTGCCGCCCGGATTACCTGGGCGCCTTCCAGACCCTGGCGGACCTAGCCAGCAAGGCCGGCCGAGAGGGCCATGGCACCCAGCTCTGGGCGCCCCTGGTGGAGTGGAGCAAAACCAAGATCGTCCAGGAGGCGCTGCGCTTGGGGGTACCGATTGAGCAGACCTGGAGTTGCTACAGCGGCGGCGAGCATCCATGCGGCGTCTGCGACAGCTGCCGCATTCGCGATGCGGCCCTGATCGAGGCCGGGCGCCCCGACCTGACGAGCCCCTAAACGATGGGCAGCGCTCCACAGCCCAGCCAACGGCCGCTCCCCTGGATCGAACCCGCTGACCTCGCCCGCCACCTCGCCGCGCGCTTCGGCTCGGAGGGGCTGATCTGGCTCGATGGGGACGGCAGCAGCCTGGGGCGCTGGGCCAGCTTGGCCGCCGATCCGCTCGAGCAGATCGTCTGCCGCGGCCTCCCGGAGGAGAGCGGCAGTCGCAATCCCTTCACGGCGTTGCGCCAGCTGGGGGAGGGGCATTGGTGCGGCTGGCTCAGCTACGAAGCCGCCGCCTGGGTGGAACCTTCGGCCCACTGGAAGGCCGATGCGATGGCGACCCTCTGGATCGCCCGCCACGATCCGATCTTTCGCTTCGACCTGCAGGAGCAGAGGCTCTGGCTGGAGGGGCTCGACCCCACACGTCTGGAGGCCATGGCCACCTGGGCGGAGGCACTGGCTGGAACCCAGGCCAACCCCACGGAGCCAACGCCTATTTCCCACTGGCACTGGCACAGCAGCCCGGAAGAATTCAGCGCAGGGGTCCAGCGGATCCGTGAACGCATCGCCAGCGGCGACATCTTTCAGGCGAACCTCACGGCCTGCTGCTCCAGTCCACTGGAGGCCCCCGCTGAACCCTTGGGCCTGTTTGAGCGTTTGCGGCGGCGCTGCCCAGCCCCCTTTGCCGGCCTCGTGGTCGCCCCCGGGGAAGCGGTGATCTCGGCCTCGCCGGAACGCTTCCTGCAGGTCAGCCCAAGCGGCAAGGTCGAAACGCGCCCGATTAAAGGCACCCGGCCGCGCATGGTCGATACCCAGCAAGACGCCGATCAGGCGGCGGAGTTGGTCTGCAGCAGCAAGGACCGCGCCGAGAACGTGATGATCGTCGATCTCTTGCGCAACGACCTCGGCCGCGTCTGCGAGAGCGGCTCGATCCAGGTACCGCAATTGGTGGGCCTCGAGAGCTACGCCCAGGTCCACCACCTCACCTCGGTGGTCACCGGCCAACTGCGGGCGGGCACCAGTTGGGTCGACCTCCTGCAGGCCTGCTGGCCGGGGGGCTCCATCACCGGGGCACCGAAGCTGCGGGCCTGCCAGCGCATCGCCGAACTGGAGCCGGTGGCGCGGGGGCCCTACTGCGGCTCCTTGCTTCGGCGGGATTGGGATGGCAGCTTCGACAGCAGCATCCTGATCCGCACCGTGCTCCAACACGGCACCACCCTGCGCTGCCATGCGGGCTGCGGCATCGTCGCTGACTCCGATCCCCAGGCCGAAGCCGACGAATTGGGCTGGAAGCTGAACCCGCTGCTGGAGGCCCTGGGATGAAGGGCCGCAGCCTGAGCTGGATCGATGGCCGCTGGGTGGAGGCGAACGCGCCCGAACTCCCCCTCAATGACCGCGGTCTCCTGCTGGCCGACGGTCTGTTTGAAACGGTGCTGGTGCTGGATGGACGCGCCCGGTTGCTGGAGCCCCACCTCGAGCGCTGGCGCCAGAGTGCGGCGCTGCTGGGCCTACCCGAGCCGCCCCAGGCGGCCGTGGTCGAACCGCTGGTGGAGGAGGCGATTGCCCGTTGCGATCTACCCGATGGCCATGGCGCCCTGCGGCTGAACTGGAGTGGAGGCAGTGGCGGCCGCGGTCTGGACCGCCCGGAGTCCCTCGCGCCGCGCTTCTGGCTGCAGCTCAGTGCGACCACCCCCCAGTTTTCAGCCGTGCGGGCAATCGTGAGTCGCCATGAGCGGCGCAACGGCTCCAGCCGCCTGAGCCAATGCAAGACCTTTGCCTACGGGCAAGGTATCCAGGCCCGCCGCGAAGCCCAAATGGCAGGAGCCGATGACGCCCTGCTCCTCAGCACGAGCGGTGAACTCTGCTGCGGAACCGCCGCCAACCTGCTGGTGCAACGCCAGGGCCAATGGCTCACGCCACCCCTGAGCAGCGGCTGCCTCCCGGGGGTGATGCGCGGCCAGCTGCTGAGCCGTGGCCTCGTCCAGGAAGCGCGGCTCGAGGCCCAACCCCAAAGCGGCGACCGCTGGCTGTTGATCAACAGCCTGAGCTGCAGGCCGATCGAACGCCTGGATGGCCAAGCCCTAACCCCCCACAACCGGCAGGAGATCAGGGCCCTCTTTGATCCACTCGTGGCGGACTGAGATCAAACGCTGAGGAAACGATTGACCACGTCTTGGCTCAACTCGGCGGTGGGGCCGCTGGCCACGATGCCCCCCCGTTGCATCGCGTAGTAGCGGTCCGCCTGGCGAACAAAGTGGAGGTGTTGCTCGACGAGCAGAACACCAATGCCGGTCTCCGCAATGATCCGGCGCACCGCGGACTCAATGTCCTGAACGATGTTGGGCTGAATCCCCTCGGTGGGCTCATCCAACAGCAGCAATTTGGGCTGCCCAAGGAGTGCCCGGGCAATCGCCAGCTGCTGCTGCTGACCGCCGCTGAGGTCCCCACCCTTACGGGGCAAGAACTCCCGCAGGATCGGGAAGAGCTCGTAGACAAAAGGATCAATGCGGCGGTGGCGCGCTAACCCCCCGGGAAGCGCCTCCATGCCGAGCATCAAGTTCTCCTCCACGGTCAGTTGCGGGATGATTTCTCGTCCCTGCGGCACATACCCCAAGCCAGCGCGCGCCCGTTGATGGGGCGCCTGGCGGTCCAGGACAGCACCGTTGAAGCCGATGGAGCCCTGACGGGCGCGCAGCAGGCCGATGAGCGACTTCAGCAGGGTGGTCTTTCCCACCCCATTGCGGCCAATCAGGCAGACCATCTCCCCGGCATTCACGGTGAGGTCGACGTCCCGCAGGATGTGGCTCTCGCCGTAATAGGTGTTCAGCCCACAGATCTCCAACAGGGCGGTCATGACTGTTCCTCCTCTGATGTTCCGAGATAGACCTCAATCACCCGGGGATCGGCCTGGACCTGATCCATGGTTCCTTCACAGAGCACATGCCCCTGGTGCAGCACCGTCACAGGACTCTCCAGGCGACGGATGAACTCCATGTCGTGCTCAATCACGAGCACCGTGTGGTCACCGGCAAGGGACTTGAGTAAGTCGGCGGTGAGGTCGGTCTCCTCATCGGTCAGACCCGCCACCGGTTCATCCACCAGCAGCAGGTCGGGGTCCTGGCCCACCAGCATCGCGATCTCGAGCCATTGCTTCTGGCCGTGGGAGAGAGCTCCGGCTTCCCAGTCCGCACGGCTCTGCAGATTGACGATGCCCATCAGGTGATGCACCCGCTCTCGCTCCTGGCCGCCGAGGCGACCAAACAGGAGAGGCCAGGGCTGCTTGGGGCGACTCACCGCCAAGGCCAAATTCTCCTGAACGCTGAGCTTCTCAAAAACGCGGGGGCTCTGGAATTTGCGCCCAATGCCCAACCTGGCGATGCGGTGCTCCGCGCGGCCCACCAGGGAGCGTCCCTGAAAAAGGACATCCCCTTCGGTGGGTGCGGTCTTGCCCGTGATCACATCCAAGAAGGTGGTCTTGCCCGCCCCGTTGGGGCCAATAACCGCCCGCAGCTCTCCGGGCTGGAGGCTGAGGTTGAGATCACGCAGGGCCAGGAATCCGTCAAAGCTGACGGTGATCTCGCGCAGTTCAAGCAGGGGGGCACTCATGGCTGAACCTCCTCTTGTCCGTCCAGTTCCAGTTGCGGATAGGTGCCAATGCGCCGGGCGATGCCCAGGCGCGTGAGCAGGTTGCGGGGGCCATCGCTACGCCACCAACCGATGACGCCCTCCGGCAGGGCGGTGACCACCAAGATGAACAGGCCGCCTTGGATGAAGAGCCAGCTCTGGGGCATGGCCTCACTGACCAGGCTCTTGGCGTAGTTGATCGCGACGGCACCCAAGATGGCGCCCACCAACGTGCCGCGACCGCCCACGGCGACCCAAATCACCATCTCGATCGAGAAGGGGACGGTCATGTACTGGGGCGAGACGATCCCGGATTGCACCGTGTAGAGCGCCCCCCCAATGCCGGCCAAACCACCGGCAATCGCGAAGACGATCGTCTTGAAGAGGGTCGGGTTGAACCCCGCAAAGCGGAGCCGCGGCTCGTCATCGCGAATGGCAATCAAGACATCGCCAAAGCGACCGCGCACCACCCAGCGCACAAAGGCCCAGGCCGCGATCACCATCAGCGCTGTGAACCAGAAGAAGCCGCGCTGCATCTCCGGCGAACCCACCATCTGGCCAAACAACTGGGTCACGTCGGTCTTGAGACCGTTGGTGCCGTTGATCAGTTTTTGCTGGCCGTTGAAGAAGTTGAAAAAGACCAGCAGGGCCGCCTGGGTCAGGATCGAGAAGTAGACCCCTTTGATGCGGTTGCGAAACACCAGGTTGCCGAGCACGGCCGCCAGGACGGCCGGGATCAACCAGATCGCCACCAGGGTGAACAGGGGCGAATGGAAGGGCTGCCAAAACGCCGGAAGCTGCTTCACGCCATAGAGGCCGAAGAACTCCGGAATGCCATTGGGGAAACCGGAAGAGCTATTGAGCTGCAGATACATCGCCGCGGCATAGCCGCCCAAGGCAAAGAAGATGCCCTGCCCCAGGCTGAGCAGCCCTGTGAAGCCCCAGATCAGATCAATGCCCAGAGCAACAATCGCCAGCGAGAGGAAACGGCCCAGCAGGTTGAGACGAAACACGGGCAGGACCGCGGGTGCCGCAACGATCGCGGCAATGATCAGCACCCACAGCAGGAGCTGCGGCCAGCGGGACTGCTGAAAACGTTGAAACATCAGTTCAGGCCTCCACCATGCGTCCCTTCTGCGGGAAGAGGCCCGCGGGACGGAACTGCAAGAACAGAACGATCAGGGCGAAGACCATCACCTGCGCCATGCTCGTCGTGGCGAAGAACTTCACCGTCGCGGCCAGCGGAGAAGGCATCGCAGGCCAGAGCGTCAGCAGACGACCAGCACCGATCAGATCCGTGAGCCATCCAATGGTGAATGACGCCAGGACGGCGCCAAAGAGATTGCCCACGCCACCGAGGACCACAACCATGAAGCAGCCAACGATGTAAGAGCCGCCGACATTCGGCCCCACCGAGCCGAGGAGCGAGACCGCAACGCCGGCGATCCCCGCCAGTCCAGAACCAATGCCGAAGGTGAGGACATCGACGGTGTCCGTCGGAATGCCCAGGCAGTCACTCATGGACCGGTTCTGGGTCACGGCGCGGATGCGTGTTCCCCAAACACTGCGGTTGAGGAACAGGGTGACGCCAAGCACCGAGACGACGGTCATCACAATGATCACCAGCCGAGGCACCGGCAGGGTGAGATCGGCCCACTCCAAGCCACCACGCATCCATTGCGGCGCAGTCACGTCGACGTTTCTGGAGGTGGCGCGGGCAATCCGCGAGATCTGAGAAGCCAGACCACCCGCCAAGAGCACCCCGACCAAGGCCGAGGTCGCCCAACAACCGGCACGCACGAGTCGCGCCCGCGGTCCCTCCAGCAGGGGGGCGGGCAACACCAACGGCAAGCTGAAGCCCACCACCAGGGCGAGCACCACGCCAGCGGCGGTGGCCAGGGGAACACTGCGCACGAACTGCTGCAGGATCAGGCTCACCCCCCAGGTCGCCAGCAAGGTCTCGAGGGGATTGCCGTAGAGACGGCGAATCACCGTCCGCTCCAAGAGGATTCCGACGACGCCGCTCACCACGAAGGCCAGCGGAATCGCCACCAAGACATAGAGGTTGTAAACGGGTTCAAAGGCCGGCAGCTTGAAGATCAGCTGCACGACGTAGGTCGTGTAGGCGCCGAGCATGATCAGCTCGCCATGGGCGAGGTTGATCACCCCCATCAAGCCGAACACAATCGCCAGTCCAAGGGCGGCCATCAGCAACACCGAGCCGATGGCCACGCCGTTGAAGAGGCTTTCAAACAGCAGTTGCACGGAAATCCGAAGCAGGCAAGCAGGGGAGAAAGCAGAAAAAGAGGAGTCCCCGGAAGGACTCCCCCATCAGTCAGAGCGGCCGGAGAGGGCGATCAGAGCTTGTAGCGCTCACCCTTCTTGGCGTCCGTCCAGTCGCAGGCGTAACCCTTGGAGCTGGGCTCGTACTGGTTCCAGGCCTGAGGAGCCACAGGACCGTTGGTGGACTGGAGGATCTTGAACTGACCGTCCTTGGTGATCTCACCGATGCGCACGGTCTGGGAGAGGTGATGGTTGGGCATCACCTTGACC
Organism: Synechococcus sp. LTW-R; assembly: GCF_014217875.1. NCBI lineage: Bacteria > Bacillati > Cyanobacteriota > Cyanophyceae > Synechococcales > Synechococcaceae > Synechococcus > Synechococcus sp. LTW-R. The sequence continues at coordinate 1,979,842 of NZ_CP059060.1, read as the reverse complement.
TTGCCCTGGGGTGCATCGAATTCGATGCCGATCAGGGCTTCGCGGACCTTGTTGTCATCGAAGCTGTTGGCCTTCTCGACGGCGGCCTTCCAGAGGTAGACCATGTTGTAGGCCGACTCCTGCGGGTCAGCGACCATGCGATCGCTGCCGTACTTCTTCTTGAAGTCAGCGGCGAACTTCTTCGATGCCGGGGTGTCGATCGACATCATGTAGTTCCAAGCGCCGTAGTGGCCCTCGAGGAACTCAGGTCCAATGGTGCTGATCTCTTCTTCCGCGATGGAGTAGCTCATCACGTAGTAGCCATTGGCCGGGGTCAGACCGGCGTCCTGGATCTGCTTGAAGAAAGCAACGTTCTGGTCACCATTCAGGGTGTTGATGATCACACCACCATTGGGCATCGCCTTCTTGATCTTGGCGATGATCGGAGCCACTTCGGTGTTACCGAGAGGCAGGTAGTCCTCACCCACAACCTTGCCGCCCAGCGACTTGAGCTGCTGCTTGGTGATGGTGTTGGAGGTGCGGGGGAAGACGTAGTCGGATCCCACGAGGAAGAAGGGCTTGCCAGCGGCAGGCGACTTCTTAAACATGAACTCGGTGGCGGGCTCCGACTGCTGGTTCGGAGTTGCACCGGTGTAGAAGATGTTCTTGGAACACTCCTGACCCTCGTACTGAATCGGGTAGTAGAGGAAGGCGTCCTTAGACTCGTAGACGGGCAGCATCGCCTTGCGGCTGGCGGAGGTCCAACCACCGAAGACCACAGGAACCTTGTCCTGATCGATCAGCTTCTTGGACTTCTCAGCAAAGGTCGGCCAATCGGATGCGCCGTCTTCAACGATGTAGTCAATTTTGTATTTCTTGCCGTCAACGGTGACACCACCGGCGGCATTGATCTCATCAATGGCCATCTTTTCGGTGTCCACCAGAGTGGACTCCGAAATCGCCATCGTGCCGGTCAAGGAGTGAAGGATCCCGACTTTGACGGTGTCGTCGTACTGAACATTGGAGGCGGAGTCACCGCCACCACAGGCCACCAAGCTCAGCGAAGTAGCGAGGGCCGTTGCACCGGTCAGCAGACGCAACGAAGACTTGCGCATCAAAGGAGATGCCATAACTTTGAATCAATGAAGGCCGCCGCCGTCGTTCAGCGGTAAGAGGAATGTATTGATCGAGGCAGGGCTTCCCAGGTAGCAATCAGCACCAAATCGACAATTACGAGTCCAGCCAGACTTGAGTCAAATTCAAAAAGAATTCGGCGACTTTTGCGCCGTATCAACGGCAACAGATCAACAGCTACCTCGGTAGCTGTTGCAACAGAAAGGTCTCGACCTGCTCCAGGCCTTCTCCGCTGTGGAGGTTCGTGAAACACCAGCCGCGGCCCGGGCGCATCCGCTCGGTGTCGCGCTCCATCACCTCAAGGCTGGCCCCCACCATGGGCGCCAAATCGATCTTGTTGATCACCAGCAGGTCGGATCGCGTAATGCCAGGACCGCCTTTGCGCGGAATCTTGTCTCCAGCCGCCACATCAATGACATAGATGCAGAGGTCCACCAGCTCCGGGCTGAAGCTGGCCGCCAAGTTGTCACCACCGCTCTCGACCAGCACCAGATCGAGATTCGGATAGGCCTCCTCGAGATCCGCGACGGCCGCTCGGTTAATCGAACAGTCCTCCCGAATGGCCGTATGGGGACAGCCTCCAGTCTCGACGCCACGAATGCGCCCGGGCTCCAGCGCTCCAGCGCGGGTCAGGAATTGGGCGTCCTCCTGGGTATAGATGTCGTTGGTGACCACCGCCAGCTCCAGTCGGTCACGCAGACGACGACAGAGCGCCTCCACGAGAGCCGTCTTCCCCGAGCCGACCGGACCGGCCACACCCACCCGCAAACGACTGGTCGTCATCGCCTCAGCCCCTGAGCACCGTTGAAGTTGAGCATGGTGATCGGCTCAGCTGCGGAACAAACGGGAGTAAAGCTCCGCGTGGCGCAACTGGGCCGTCCCCGCCCCCACCGCTCCGTTCCAATGCTGCCGCGGATCCAGCGCCGCCAGCTCCTGCCCCCGCTGGGCCAAGAGGGGGGCGAGCTTGAGTTGCAGGCGTTGGGCCTGGGTCGGGCCCAACGGAACCAAACGGACCGCCGCACTGAGCTGATTGGCAACCCAGGAGTAGAGGTAGGCCTCCTCCACCTCCGGCGAATCCAACGCGAGGGACACGCAAGCCCAGGCGTAGGCCGCTGGCCAGGCCAACGGGACCCCGACTTGGGGCAGGGGCCAACCGAGGTCGGCGAACAACGTGACCAAGGACCGTCCCATCTGGCGTTGCTGGGCCCGCAGCTCCGCCGCTTCGCGCTGCACCAGCAACCAACGATCCAGGCTTCGCAGCTGCCGCTCCGCCTCCGGCTCACCAGCGCTCCAGGCGCGCAGCATCGCCATCAAGGGCGCAAGCGCGGCGGCCTCCATGGCCACGCCACCACGCAGCAGCTCCGCCCTCAGCCAATCCTCCATCGCCTGCTCGGAGCTGAGCCGACCGGACTGAACCAAGACCTCCAAGCCCTCGGAATAGCTGAAGGCCCCCACCGGCAGCGCCGGACTGACCAACTGATAGAGCCGGAGCCGATCAGCCATGGGAGTGGGCATGGGGAACGCCCTCATAGGCACCGGCCTCAGGCCGGAAGGGCGCATCGAGACACTCCACCTGCAGCTGCCGTTGCCGCAGGAGGTCCGCCAGGACGCTGTCCTGCAAGAGCACCAGGCGGTCGGGATGCAACTCCATCGCCACGTGGCGATTCCCCAGGTGATAAGCCGCCTGCAGCAGGGCCAAGGGGTCAGTGCTGCGGACGTGCATCACCGGCTCCGGCTCCGCCTCGACCTGCACCCGCCATTGACCGTCGTCGCTGACCAGGCAATCCCCGGGCTGCAGAGCCGCGCCACGGGGAAGCTGCAGCACGAGATCACGGCCACAGCAACTGCGGCGATGGCCCCGCAGGCTCGTGCGCTCATCAGCCGTCAGGGCCAACTGCAAGGGGGCGGCCCCGGACTGGGGCAGCGCTCCCTCGGAGTGACGCTCCACCAAGACGATCGCTGAACCCTGCTCCACCTGATGGGATCCGAAAGGCATCACCCTGACAAGTGACCACCCCTGGCCTTTGTGCTGATTGTTACCAAAGCAGGCGCGACGGGACCGGAGTATGCGGCCATGGCTGAACCGCAATCCGCGTGGCGAGGGCGCCTCGACCTCCAGTTCGAACGGCGGGGCTCAACGGATCGCCAACGCACCATCCATCAAGGTCAGGCCAGCTCGCCGCTGAAGCTGCAGCGGGCACAGCTGCAGAGCAGTGGCCATTGCGAGCTGCCAATCCTGCACACCGCCGGGGGTCTGGTGGGCGGCGACGAACTGCAGATCACGGCCCAGCTCCAGCCCCAGAGCCAGGCCCTGCTCACCAGCGTCGCGGCCCAGAAGGTCTACGGCAGCGTCGGACGCTCCCGCCAACACCCCCAGGGGGCCTGGTCACGGCAAACCCTGACCTTCAACCTGCAGCAAGGCAGCCAGCTGGAGTGGCTCCCGCAGGAGCTCGTGCTCTACGCCAATGGCCTGTTTGAACAGACCTGCCGCGTCCAACTGGCACCGGGCGCCAGTTTTCTCGGGGCCGAGGTTGTGCGGCTCGGACGCACGGCAGCCGGCGAAGACCTCCAGCAAGGCCGCTGGCGCTCTGCCCTGGAAGTCACCCGCACCGGAGCCAAGGACGAGCACTGGGAATTGGTGGACCGCCTTGAGCTCCATGGAGCGGCACTGACGGGTGAGCACGGCATGGCGGACCAACCGGTCTTTGGCTCCTTGGCCTGGATTGCCGGGGAACCGCTGAGCTCAACCGCGCTCGAGGCCTTACTCCACAGCTGCCGCGAACAACGGGCAGGCCTGGAGGGAACCATGGCCTGCGGCGCGCTCGAACAGGGACTCGTGGCCCGCTACCGCGGCCCCTCCAGCCAGGCCGCCCGCTTCTGGTTCTGCCGGATTTGGGCCCTGATTCGGGCGGTCCAAGGACTTGCCCCACCGGAGCCGCCCCGGGTCTGGCCCTTCCAGGAGAACCCGCTTGCCCCCAGGCCTGACTGTTCAGTCTGAACAGAGGAGGACCCGGCCCAGAACGAGAGTGATGGGGACCCATCCAGTGGATCAGGCTCCCGCCTCACCATGCATCTGACCCCTCAGGAGAAGGACAAGCTCCTGATCGTCACCGCGGCCCTGCTGGCCGAACGCCGCTTAAACCGCGGCCTCAAGCTCAACCATCCCGAAGCGGTGGCCTGGCTGAGTTTTCTGGTGCTTGAAGGGGCCCGGGACGGAAAAACCGTCGCAGAGCTGATGGCTGAGGGCACCACCTGGCTGAGCCGCGATCAGGTCATGGAAGGGATTCCTGAACTGGTCCACGAAGTCCAAATCGAGGCGGTGTTTCCGGACGGCACCAAACTCGTGACCCTGCACGACCCCATTCGCTGATCAGCCATGGCTGGATTGATTCCCGGGGAACTGATTCCTGAACCGGGCGAGCTGGAACTCAACAGCGGTCGCCCCGTCACCACGGTTCTGGTGGCGAACACCGGAGATCGCCCCGTTCAGGTGGGCTCCCACTTCCACTTCTTTGAAGCCAACGCCGCCCTGCACTTCGATCGCGAAGCCACCCGGGGACAGCGGCTCGACATTCCTGCCGGCACCGCGATTCGTTTCGAGCCAGGGGACAGTCGCGAGGTGCAACTGGTTCCCTACGCCGGCGCGCGGCGCGTCTTTGGCTTCAACGGCCTGATCAACGGCCCCCTCGACTGACTGACACCCCATGCCCTACCGCATCTCACGCCGTCAGTACGCCGAGACCTACGGCCCCACCACCGGCGATCGCCTGCGTCTGGCGGACACCGAGCTCATCCTCGAGGTGGAACGGGACCTGACCGTCTACGGCGATGAGGTGAAGTTCGGCGGCGGCAAGGTGATCCGCGACGGCATGGGCCAAGCCCAGACGACCCGCGCGAATGGAGCGGTCGACACCGTCATCACCAACGCTCTCATCCTGGATTGGTGGGGGATCGTCAAAGCCGACATCGGCATCCGTGATGGCCGCATCTGCGGCATCGGCAAGGCGGGCAACCCGGACACCCAAGCGGGGGTCGACATCGTCGTGGGCCCAGGCACCGAAGCGATTGCCGGTGAAGGCCACATCCTCACGGCGGGCTCGATCGACACCCACATTCACTTCATCTGCCCCCAGCAGATCGAAACGGCCCTCGCCAGTGGAGTGACGACACTGCTTGGCGGCGGCACGGGACCGGCCACGGGGACCAACGCCACCACCTGCACGCCAGGGGCCTTTCACATCGGTCGGATGCTGCAGGCCGCCGAGGGGCTACCCGTGAACCTCGGGTTCTTCGGTAAAGGCAACGCCTCCACCCCGGAGGCGATTGAAGAGCAGGTCCACGCCGGGGCGTGCGGGCTCAAGCTTCACGAGGACTGGGGGACAACGCCGGCCGCCATCGATTGCTGTTTAAGCGTGGCCGATCGCTTCGATGTGCAGGTGTGCATCCACAGCGACACGCTGAACGAAGCGGGGTTTGTCGAAGACACGATTCGCGCCATCGGCGGGCGCACCATCCACACCTTCCACACCGAAGGGGCGGGCGGCGGCCATGCCCCGGACATCATCAAGATCTGCGGTGAAGCCAACGTCCTGCCGAGCAGTACGAACCCCACCCGTCCCTACACCCGCAACACCCTCGAGGAGCACCTCGACATGTTGATGGTGTGCCACCACCTCGATCCGAAGATCCCGGAGGACGTGGCTTTCGCCGAGTCACGCATCCGGCGCGAGACGATTGCCGCCGAAGACATCCTTCACGACATCGGTGCCTTCTCGATCATCGCGAGCGATTCCCAGGCCATGGGCCGCGTTGGCGAGGTCATCACCCGCACCTTCCAGACCGCCCACAAGATGAAGGTGCAGCGGGGTTCCCTCCCGGAGGACAGCAGCCGCAACGACAACACTCGCCTGAAGCGCTACATCGCCAAGACCACGATCAACCCCGCCATCGCCCATGGCTTGGATCAACAGGTCGGCTCCGTGGAGGTCGGCAAGCTCGCGGACCTGGTCCTCTGGAAACCCGGCTTCTTTGGCGTGAAACCGGAGCTCGTCATCAAAGGGGGCTCGATCGTCTGGGCCCAGATGGGCGACGCCAACGCCTCGATTCCCACCCCTGGACCGGTCCATGGACGGCCCATGTTCGCGGCCTTCGGCAAGGCACTGGCCCCCAGCTGCCTCACCTTCGTGAGCCAAGCCGCACTGGATGGCGATCTGCCCCGAAAACTGGGGCTCGAGCGCCCCTGCGTTCCAGTACTGAACACCCGCGGAGGCATCAGCAAGGCGGCGATGAAAAACAACACCGCCCTGCCCCGGGTGGAGGTCGACCCGCAGACCTACGAGGTCTTTGCTAACGGCGAACTGCTCAGCTGCGAACCCGCTGAGGTACTTCCGATGGCGCAGCGCTACTTCCTGCTCTAGTTGCAGCCCTGCACGGAGATCCGATAGGTGAAGCCGGTGGCGGCCTGGTCAGCGCTAGCGCCGATCTTGAAATTCACCTGGTTCACGGTTTTGCCCGGAACGGCCCGCACATCCCACTGGCGCCCGGTGCCGACATTGGGGGCATAGGAGTCATTCACCACCTGGAGATTCGAACCATCGGTGAATTTCAGGTAGGCCTGGATCGGGTAGGTCGCGCTGACCGAGGAATTGGCGGTGAAAAACAGCTTGCAGTGGCTGTAGGGCTGGTTGACGAAGAAGTCCGTATTCCATTCGGGCGGCTGAAGGGCAAGGGGCTGCCCAAGCTGATGGTCTTAGTGACGATGTTGCTCTGGCCGTTGCCGCCGACGGGGGTGAGGAACTGGCAGGAGGCCAGCGCTGGCCCGGAGGCCATCAGGGCACTGCCGCTGATCAAGGCGGTAAGTCCGGCACGCAGGACAGCTGACATCGAAAGACAACGCTCACTGGTTTCGCTCTAGCCAGGGCTGACCCGGGTGGAAAGCGCAGCCTCAACCCACCCACGCATATGACGAGCTCCTGACACTGGGCGCGAGCGGGGATCACAGACGCAGCCCAAGTAAACACCGCCTCCCTAGGCACATTGACCTACAAAAACAAAGAAATCAGCTGCAATCAGGGATGATCCCAAAGAAAAGCTGAAGCAGCGTTTCGATTGTGTTCTCAAGCCTCACGTTTGATTGCGTGGGGAAACAAACACAGAGTTCGATCCCATTCGCCGGTCTTAAAAATCTCTCAGTCAGCAGTCGGATTCATGGGCGACCATCTGCATCTCGTCGGACTCACCGGTGACGGCTGCCGGATCGCCCGCGATGGCGGCGGCGGCTACGTCGTGAACCACAACGACAGCGACGGCAACTGGGAACGCGTCGCCAACCTGCCTGCGGCCTATGCCGTCTGTGAGCGTTTCAGCCAACGGGATGCGCTCGGACTGCCCAACTGGCGCGCTGAAGCTTGAGCCAATTCGCGCAGACCTGAGTAGCGTTAGTCCCATCATTGGAAGGTTGTTATGACAGCCCCCTCCAGCAGCTGCACCAACCGCCCCGGCAGAGCCGGGGTGAGCAGTGACAGCTTTGCCACTCGCAAAGAACAAGCCCTGGTGATCCTTCTGGCCCAGCAGTTGGTGGACGCGCAGATCGGACGGGCGGATGCCCAAGCCAGCCAAGCCCTCTGGGACGAGGTAGCTGAACTGAACATTGATCCCGATCGGATCATCCATCTGCTGTATGGCGGAGAAGAGGTCAGCGATCGAACAGCACTGAAGGAGCGTGACGACAGCTGGCTGAGTGCCCAGCAGGGGAGCCCTCAGCAGCGGGGGTGGTCCCTACAGCGACTGCATCTGGGACGCCCCCGGCGCCCGCAGATCGCCCTCAGCCCTGTTTGAGGGGAATCGGCATCTCCACCATCGCCGGCTCAGGGGCACAGCTCTCGACCCGTTGATTCACGACGTCGCCAATCACAACGATCGAGGGGGAAGCGAGCTCGGCCGCCTGAACCGCATCAGCTAATCCCCCCAAGGTGGAGACAACGGCCTTCTGGCCGCGAACCGTTCCCTGCTGAACAGCGGCCGCTGGGGTGGAGGTCTCCAAGCCACCGGCCATCAACTCCTCGCAAATGTGCGGAAGGTTGTGGAGGCCCATATAGATCACCAGGCCGTCACTGCTGCGGGCCAAGCCGCGCCAATCGACGCCCGGCCGGCGCTTATCGATCTCCTCGTGGCCCGTGACAAAGGTGACGGAACTGCCCGCCCGGCGATGGGTCACGGGAATCCCGACGTAGGCCGGTGCGGCAATGCCAGCGGTCACACCAGGCACGACCTCCACCGCGACGCCATGGCGCTCCAGATGGGCCGCCTCCTCACCGCCCCGGCCAAACAAAAAGGGGTCACCACCCTTTAAGCGCACGACACAGCGATGACGCTTGGCCATCTCCACGAGCACCGCATTGGTGCTGGGCTGGGGCACGGAGTGGTGCCCCCGGCGCTTGCCTACAAAGTGCTGCTCGGCGCCCTCCGGCACCAAGGCCAGCACCTCCCGAGGCACCAGGGAGTCGTACACGAGGGCATCGCACTGGCTCAGCAGGCGATGGGCCTTCACGGTCAGCAAGTCGGGATCCCCAGGCCCCGCCCCCACCAAATAGACCTTGCTGGCAACGTCAGCGGTCATGGCAGATCAAGGAGGAGGTTGAGCAAAAACTGACGGGTAGCGGGGCGCTCCAGCAGCGCCAAACAGGGGGACGCTTCGGTCTGCAGGTGGGCCGTCATCCGGTTGGGGGCCAGGGCCAAGGGCAATGCCGCCGCATCGCCTTCACCACTGCGATCTGCACTTAAGCAGGGCACACCGACGTACGCGCTTAAGGCCGCGAGATAGCGATCCGCCACCCCTGGCCGAAGCGGATGGTGCAGAACCGCGGGGGCGGCCAAGCCGCGCAGATGCTCCAGCCAGGGCCCCCAAGCGCCCAGGAAAGGAAGGACCTGGACGCGATGTCCCTGGTCACGCAGGCGCTGACGAATGGCCGGGACGTCCGAGCGAACGTGACTGCCTGGAGTCAACAGCAGCGGAACCAAGACCAGCGGCAGGCCTTGAGGCAGGTCCAGGGGATCCGCGGTCAGGGCCTGCATCCAGACGGGAGCCTGACGGCCCCGGACCAACTCGGAAACCAGATCCACCAGAACCTCTGGAATCTGACCACCGGCATGGCCATGGACGACCAAGAGCAGGGGGGAGCGCTCGCCAGCAACGGGCTTCGGTAGCAACGGCCACCGCCAGCACCCCGGTCCTGCTGATGGAGTCACGCCCATCGGATTCATCGCTTCACCATGCCATCCACTCGCCCCCTGCCGAGCTCCCGCCGGCGTCCGACTTACGAGCGGCCCGTCTATGGACGAGCCGACTACGACAGGCCCCGCACCCGGCCGATGCAGTCCACCCCGCACTGGCGACGCGAGCTGGACGCCGACCTCGCCGCCATGGGCAAGGTCTGGCAAATGATTCGCAACGGTGCGACCCGGATGCTGGGCGAAATCGGACGCCAATACTGAGTGGCCAGAAGCGGAAAGCGACACCATCAACCCGGAAGACGGGCCCCCTTTAGGTATCCGTTGACACCCTTTTTCTCTCTGGCAAGGAACAACCTCGATCCGTAGCAACGGCGACACAAGAGGGAACAGGGCGAGTGGTTTCATTCACCCCACTAGTCGTTCATTTCTTTGGAAACGGCTCAGTTGCTGACTTCATCTGAACCGATTTCCCATGGTGGCCACGCCAACTGTGTCCAACACCACTGAAACAACCAGCGCACTACCCAGCTGGCTCGAAGGCAAGAAGCTCAACAAGATCGAGCAAAACAAAGCAGCCAAAGATGGCCTCCTTGTTGGCAGTGAGATTGAGAAATTCGCCCAACTCGGTTGGGAAAACGTTGACGAGACCGACCTTCAGTTGCGCCTGAAGTGGTACGGCATGTTCTGGAGGCCCAAAACCCCGGGGCTGTTCATGATGCGCCTGCGGGTCCCCAACGGGGTGATCTCCGCCGAGCAGCTTCGGGTCGTCGGCAATGTCGTTGCCCGCTACGGCAGCAACGGCAGCGCTGACATCACGACGCGCCAGAACATTCAGATGCGCGGCATCCTCCTCGAGGACCTGCCCGAGATCCTGGGCCAACTCAAAGCAGTCGGCCTGACCACGATTCAGTCGGCCTTCGACAATCCGCGGAACGTCACCGGCAACCCGATCGCCGGTATCGATCCCCTGGAAATTGTGGACACTCGGCCCTACACCCAGGAGCTCGAGAACTTCCTCACCAGCAACCACCAGGGCAACCCCGAGTTCTCCAACCTGCCGCGGAAATGGAATACGGCCGTTGCCGGCGCCCGCGACAACTTCCTGCTCCACAACGACATCGCCTTCCACCCCGTTGAGAACAACGGCGAAATGGGCTTTGGCGTCTGGATTGGCGGCATCCTCTCCTCCCAGATGAACGCCTATGCCATCCCCCTGAACGCCTGGGTCAAGCCGGATCAAATCTGCGCGATCACCGAGGCCGTCATCAAGATCTGGCGCGACAACGGCGAACGGGACAAGCGTCCCAAGGGCCGCTTCCGCCTTTATCTCGATGAGGTGGGGCTGGAGACGTTCCGGGCCATGGTTGAAGAGCGCTTCGGACCCCTCACCCCCGATCCGGGCTCCGTCTTCAACGCCGAACCCCGCTCCCATTACGGCATCCACAATCAGAAACAAGAGGACCTGCACTACGCCGGCGTCCACGTGCCCGTCGGCCGCCTACGTGCTGAGGACTTCCAAGACATCGCAGCCATTGCCGAGCGCCATGGCGATGGTTCAGTCCGGCTCACGGAAGATCAGAACGTGATCTTCACCGGCATCGCAAGCGCCCAAGTCCAGGCCTTTGAGGCCGAGCCGCTCCTGCAACGCTTCAGTCTCCAGCCCAGCCACATCGCAGCTGGAACCGTGAGCTGCACTGGCAACACCTACTGCAGCTTTGCCCTCACCAACACCAAAGATCAAGCCCTCGCAGCCGCTGAGGCCCTCGATCGCGAATTGGTTCTACCTGAGGAGCTCAAGATCCACTGGACGGGCTGCCCGAACACCTGCGGCCAGGCCTACATGGGTGCGATTGGCCTCACCGGGACCAAAACCAAACAGCCAGACGGCGGCATGGGCGAGGGCTACAACCTCACCATTGGCGGTTCACAAGGTGCCAACCCACAGGTCGGCGAACTGCATCGCAAAGGCATTCCAGCCAGTGAGATCCAAGCGGTTCTCAAGGAGGTTCTGATTGAACAGTTCGGTGCGAAGCCCCGGTAGTAAATAACGGGAGTTGCAATCACAAGAAAGCCATCATCTTGACGATCTCAGGTGCTCTTTTCTTTTGAAGCCTGACCTCCATTGATGACATCTTGATTCCCAAAGTGACTTCAGCAACACCCCAACGCAAAAGCGACCTCTTCTCTCGCTTTGTCAATTGGATCAGCAACAGCGGCGACGACAAAGCTCCGGTCAATCGGCCCAACGGCAGTCCAGACATCGTCTCCCGTTTGATGAACCGCATCAGCGGTTAATCACACCATCCACCTGCATCCCCTGAGCGCACTTCGAGTGCGTAACCAACTCAATGGATTACGTCCTTCCCAATGAGCTCGTCGACGGCATGATTGCCGCCGGCGGCAAGAAATCAACCGTCAGCGTTAAAAACCTGCTGATCCGTGGCTTTTATTCCGGCGCCATCCTTGGCTTGGCAGTGATCTTGGCTCTCACGGTGGGCATCACCGTGAAGGCACCCTTCGTTGGCTCACTGCTCTTCCCCTTCGGTTTCGCCAGCATCGTGCTGTTCGGCATGGAACTGGTGACGGGCAACTTCGCCCTGCTACCGATGGCGACCTGGGCTGGCAAAAGCACCTGGGGCTCCACCTTCCGGAACTGGGCCTGGGTGTGGGTTGGCAACTGGCTCGGAACCGCCGTTGTGGCCGTGATCATGGCGATCAGCCTCACCAGCGGCACCATGAATGGCGCAGCTGACAACGTCGGACCTCCGATCTGGGATGCGGTTGCACAAAAAATCATGGCCCTCAACGTGATCAACGTTGAAAAGAAGTACGAGGCTCTTGGAAGCATGGGCTTCTTCCTCGCCTTCCTGCGCGGCCTGGTCGCGAACTGGCTGGTCTGCCTCGGCGTGACCATGGCCCTGGTGAGCAAGAGCGTCCCAGGCAAAATCCTGGCTTGCTGGCTCCCCATCACGGCTTTCCAATCGATGGGCATGGAGCACATCGTTGTGAATCAATTCCTGCACACCGCAGGCCCCATCCTTGGCTCAGGCGTTCCTTACACCAAGGTGATCTTCTGGAACTTCCTGCCCGTCACCCTCGGCAACATCGTGGGCGGAATGGTGTTCATCGGAATGCTCTTCTACAGCACCCATCGCACCAAGGTGAGCAACGTCCTGCCGACTGAGCACGACGAGAAGCTGGAACGCGAATTGGCTGCCGAACTGGGTGCTCGCTGATCCATGGCCACTGCTGTCGCCCCTGTCTCCACCCTTCTGTCACCCCAGGAAGAAGCGGATTTAAGCGAGCGGCTAGGACGCTGGCGGCGACAGCCCCTGTCCCTGGAGGAACTCAGTGAACTCCTGCCTCGGGTCTGTGATCCATCCCTGGCCCTCAGCCTCGCTGAGCGCTTGGGGATGGCCGGACCCGAGGCCATTGCGTGGATTCTTCCCCTCTGCCAATCGCAGGGCATCACGAGACCGCTGATCCGCGCCCTTGGCATCTGTCACCACCCCCAAGCCTGCGAGCAACTCCTGTCTTGGCTGCCGAATGCTGGCGACCTGGAACCCGAGGTGCTCGAGGCTCTGGGCTGCTGGGGAAACCTGATCGATTTCGAGATCATCGAATCCGCCTTGCATGCCCCCGGCCAAAGCCATCGCCTCGCCGGACTCACGCTGCTGACCTTCCGCAACCGCAGCCTCGACGCCAGCGCGATGCTTCGGCTGACGGCCCCCTTACTCCAAGATTTCCGCGCCGAGATCGTCATTGCGACGCTCAAGCTGCTGCAGCGCCGCAATGAGCCCACAGTTCTCGAAGCGATTCGCCGCTGCATCAGCCTCGATGCCCTGCCAGGCGTCGCCGAAACAGCCCTGCAAGCCCTGGGCTGCATTGGCAGCCTCGAGAGCTGCCAGCACTTGATTGCCCTCAGAAGCCAATTCGCCGGCACCCGGCTCGAGGAAGCGCTGGAGCGGCAGCTGAAGGCCCAAATCAGACATCGAGCCTGGATTGAGCAAACGCTGGGCGAATAGCGCTTCAGGCTCGCAAGTGAAACCATTAAAAAAGCCCCCTTTCGGGGGCTTTTGCGTGGGGAGGTCAACTCACCACTTTTTATAGGGAAGGAATTTGCCGCACATCGTCACTTTGACTCGGTCACCGGCAGGATCTTCCACTTTGTCGACGTCCAGGGTGAAGTCGATGGCACTCATGATTCCATCGCCAAACTTCTCCTGAATGACGTCCTTCAGGGGCATCCCGTAGACCTGCATGATCTCGTAGAAGCGATAGATCAGAGGATCGGTGGGGATCACGGGATCGAGGCCACCCTTGGTCGGGAACGCCTGCAGGGCCTCAGTAATGGCGTGATCCAGGCTCAACAGTTCGGCAAGCTTTTGAGCTTCTTCAGGCGATGCAGTCGACTGACCGTAGAACAATGAAGCGATCCAGACTTCGTCACGACCCAGCGCGGATTCCAGATCGGAAAAGCTCAGGCCTTTGGCCTTCTTGGCTGCCATCAATGTGGCGGTGATGGTGGCCGCAGAAGGGGCAGCCAACGAGGGCATGGATACGGGTGTAACCGTCATGGAGACAGGCCAATAGCGATGAGAGGAGTGAACAGAATGGAGTGCGATTAACCATCCGTTCAGCAACAAGAATCGCCGCAGTTGCGCACACGCTGCGCAGCCGTTGCTACGGAGCCAGGAACCACTTGGTAGCCGCTGTTACCGGAACGGGCCCTGTCGAGGCAGAAAATCAAATCACTGTTCCCTCGTCGGCATGACCATCGCCGCACCCGTCGCCGACAGCAGCTCCCAAGGCCGAGCAACCTTCAAGGCCTATCTGCAGAAAGTGGGCAGTGGCGAGCACACCAGCAGTGGTCTGAGCCGGGAAGAGGCTGCCCATGCCCTTGAGCTGATGCTCGACGGAGCGGCCAGTCCGGCCCAAATCGGCGCCTTCCTAATCGCGCACCGCATACGCAGGCCCGAGCCCCAGGAACTCACCGGGATGCTTGATGTTTACCGCCAGCGCGGCCCTCAACTCAGGACCGAGAAGCCGGCCATCAGCTTCGGCATGCCCTTCGACGGGCGAACCCGAACGGCCCCCATTTATCCCCTGACCGCCCTGGTGCTCTCCAGCGCCGGACTGCCCGTGGTCCTGCAAGGGGCGGGCCGGATTCCGGTGAAGTACGGCATCACCGCCATGGAGCTCTTCGCGGCCCTGGGCCTCCAACTTGCCGGCCGCAGCGTTGCGTGGGTGCAAGAGAAACTCCAGCGCTGCGATCTCGCCCTGGTGCATCAACCCGATCACCTGCCCGACGCCGAATCCCTGATTCCCTATCGGGAGGACCTCGGCAAGCGACCACCCCTCGCGAGCCTGGAACTGCTCTGGACTGCGCACCAAGGCGAGCATCTCCTGGTCAGTGGCTTTGTGCACCCACCCACCGAAGCGCGGGCCTGGAAAGCACTCGAGCTGGCCGGCGAAACCAACGTGCTCACCGTCAAAGGCCTCGAAGGAAGCACCGATCTGCCCATCAGCCGGGCATGCGTCACCGGCAGGCCTCGCCCGGGGGACGAGGGACGCCAAATCCTCCACCCCAGGGACAACGGCTGCTACGGGGCTGATCCCCTGTGGGAAGGACTGGAGACCTGGAGCAGCCAAGCCGCGGCCGCCCTCGGCGGACAAGGGGAGCTCGCGACCGCCCTGGTCTGGAATGCCGGCACCTACCTCTGGCAGACGGGGCTCGAAAGCACCCACGCCAACGGACTTGAGCGGAGCCGGGAACTGCTCCGCTCAGGGGCCGTCATGACCCATCTCCAACGGCTCCGCCAGGAGATGGGTTGAGCAGCGAACTCAGCGCTCGCCGAGGACTTGCCACATCGCGGCTTGACCAGCAATCACGGGCTGCACGGACGCCGGTGCAGCGGTCGAGACAGAAGCGCTACGGATGAGCTGAACGCCCAAGGACGCCACGACAAAGGCGCCGAGAAAGCCCGTGGCGATGGTCAGGGGATGGCGGCCCTGAGCCGCAATACCAGTTTTGGTTGCCATGACGGCAGAAAGGATTCGACCCAACCACTATGGAGACGCCAGCCAGCCATCGCCAGCTGAACCGGTCCAAAACGTTGTGGAAGCCACTGGCGCGATGGACCAAGCGGCTGCGCCGGCCAACAGACGATCGCTGCTCAGCCAGCCATGGGAACCACCGAGCAGAACCCCAAGAGCAACGGCGAGACGCATGGCGGAGCGGTGAATTGAAAGGAGTTTGCAGAGATCAACGGACGCATTTGGGAGCCGTTGACACCAAACCGTTCACCCCACTGCCGGCAATCCCCAGAAGCGTCAAAATCACTACCAGAACCCCGTCTGGCCGTGACCTCTGAGGCCCCCTCGGCAAGCCATTGCTTTGACTTCGAGAGCGATTTCATCGGCAATTGGCGCTGCATTCCCCTCTGCGTGCGCCGCAAGCTGGATCTCTGTGGCGTGAAGCTCAAACTCAACCACTGGCTGGCCCTGAACCAAACGCAACGGCAGAGCCTCGTCGACTGGGAGGACACGCCGGAGGGCCTCGATCACCTCCGCCAACACCTGCTGGCGTGCACCGAGTCCATGGCCGACGGTCAGGCCAAAACACTGCCGATCGCAACGGGGGAGGCCTGGCAGAACCCCATCGAGATTCCCGAGCTCCTCACAGCCGCCGCCGAGACCCGCGGCATCAGCCTCCGGCTTGAGCAGTGGTCCGCCCTCAACGAGCTCGAGCGCTTCGCCCTCTGCAAGCTCGCGCGGCCGGGGCATGACCACCACAACCTGGAGGCGGCCTTCAGCGAAGTGCTGGCGTAAACCAACGGCGCAGCGCCTCGAGCCGTCCAGCCTCCTGCTCGAGCGGCTTCACCACCGACACCGCTGGAGCAACGATCACGGCGCAGGCCTTGAGTTCCGGCTGCTTAGACACCGGGCAGGCCTGATCGTGCATCAAGGTGTTGGCCTCACAGGCGTTCTCCTGGGTGAACCCCCAATGCATCGGAAGAAACACCGAGCCCCGGCGGATACATTCGGTGAGCTTCACCGTCGCCGTGATGTGTCCGCGGCGGGAGCTCACGGCGGCCAGCTCCCCATCCTTTAACTGCAGCTCCAAGGCATCTTGCGGATGCACCTCCAACAGGGGTTTGGGGTGCATGGTCTGCAACCGCTCGACCTTCCCCGTGCGGGTCATCGTGTGCCACTGCCCCAGATACCGGCCAACGGTGAGCACCAACGGGTAGGTCTCACAGGGGGGCTCCGCCAGACCCATGGGTTGATCCGTGCAGAAGCGGGCACGGCCCGAAGGCGTTGTGAAATGATGGTCGCTGTAAAGCCGCTTCGCCTCGCCGCTGGCTGATGCCCCCGCGGGGAAGGGCCACTGCTGCGGGCCCGCCGCCTCCAACAAGGCGTGACTGAGGCCGGAGACATCACAGAGTCGGCCCGCAGTGAGCTGACTGAATTCCGCATACACCTCCGCAGCCGAGGCGTAGCTGAATTGCTCCTCAAAACCCAAACGCCGGCCCACCTCGGCGAACACCTCCCAATCCGGACGGCTCTCCCCATGGCGGGGGCGGTAGGCCGGGCAGTAGGTCACCCGACGCTCCGAATTGGTCATCGCCCCGGCCTTTTCACTCCACTGGGCCGCGGGCAACAACAGGTGCGCGTAGTGGGAGGTCTCGGTATCGGCGTAGGCGTCGCTGACCACCACCAACGGGCAGCGCCGCATCGCGGCCTTGACCCGATCGAGGTCCGGCATGCTCACCAACGGGTTGGTGGCGGCCACCCACCACAGATCCAGCTCACCGCGCTCCATCGCCTCCACCTGTTGCCAGGCCGCCAAGCCGGGGGTCGCCGCGATGCGTCCGGCCGGGAACTGCCACGCCTGTTCCACCTCCTGGCGGTGCTCAAGGTTGGTCACAACGCGATAGCCCGGCAGGAGATGGGCCAAGCCCCCGGCCTCGCGTCCACCCATGGCATTGGGCTGGCCGGTCAGGGAGAAGGGACCCGCACCCTCCTTACCGATCTGAGCGGTCAACAGATGCAGGTTGATCAGACCACCCACCACCGCGGTGCCTTCGCGCCGCTGGTTGACCCCCATCGACCACAGGCTGAGCACCCGCTCACGGCGGTGGAAGAGCTCCGCCACCTCCCGCAGCCGCTTTTCTGGAATGTTGCAGAACCGAGCAACCTTGCGCGGCGTCCAGCGGGCCGCCAAATCAAAGAAGGCCTTGTAGTTCTCGGTGTGATCGTCAATGAAGGCCGGGTCCTGACCGTTCTCGCGGAGAACCAAATGGGCCAGGCCGTGGAGCAACGCCAAGTCCGTACCAGGCGCAATCGGCAGATGCACATCCGCAGCCTTCGCGGTCTCCGTGAAGCGGGGATCGACGACGACGATCTTCACGCTGCCGGGATGGCGCTTTTTGCGTTTCAAGAGGCGCTGAAACAGCACCGGGTGGCATTCCGCGGTGTTGGTCCCGATCAGGAAGGCCACCGTGCAGTGGTCCAAATCCTCGTAACAGGCGGGCGGACCATCGGAGCCCAGGCTGCGGGTGTAGCCCGCCACCGCGGAGCTCATGCACAGGCGGGAGTTGGCATCGAAGTTGTTCGTGCCCAGGGCACCTTTCAGCAGCTTCTGGGCCAGGTAGTAGTCCTCGGTGTGGAACTGGCCCGATCCATACATCGCAATCGCATCGGGCCCCTTGGTGGCCAAGGTGCTGCGGATGCGGCCCACCAGCAGGTCCATCGCCTGCTCCCAAGTGATGGGTTGGAACGGTTCGTCCAGGCTGGCGCGGTAGAGGGGCTCGCGAAGCCGACCACGACCCAAGGTCTCGCCAACGGTCGCGCCCTTGATGCAGACCTGGCCCAGGCTCGAAGGGTGCTGGCGGTCACCCCGAGCCGTCCACATGGGATTGCCCTCGGCATCACGCTTGACCGCCTGGCCGGGCAAGGCCGGTGGAATCAGTTCAAGACCACAGCCCACACCGCAGTAGGGGCATTGGCTGCGCACGTTGCCGGAGGCCATCACCACAACCGAAACAGCGTCAAAAGAAAAAAGGGGCGGCTCAGCATGGCCGCCCCGAACAGACCCCTGTAATGGGGTGGATCAAGCGTTGACGAGCAGCTTCTCGTCAGCGTGCTCTTCAGAGAAGGAACCCTCGGGCTCCTTGAGAAAGAAGAAGCAGAGGAAAGCGACGATCAGTCCGGCAATCCCGAGGATCTGGAAGAAGGCGCTGTTGGAGGAGGCAACGATCTCGGCAGAAGGATCCTTGCCGCCACCCATCCACATCGGCAGGAGGCTGAAGATCGTCAGGTAAGCCACTGCACCAACGTTGCCGTAGGCGCCGACCAGACCTGCGATCTGACCGGTGACGCGCTTCTTGACCAGGGGCACCATCGCGAAGGTGGCGCCTTCACCCGCCTGAACGAAGAACGAGGCGAGCATCGTGATCAACACCGCGACGGTGATGCCCAGGCCACCGGAGAAAGTGCCCGGCTTGATCATGCTCATGATCAAGTAACCAATGCCCAGGCCACCGGTGAGGAAGGCCATGGTGTTTTTGCGGCTGCCGAGCTTGTCGGAAATCAGGCCGCCACCAGGGCGAGCCACCAAATTCACGAAGGCAAAACAGGACGCCAAGATGCCGGCGGTGGCCTTCGGCAGATCAAACGTGGTCTCGAAGAACGTGGGCAGCATGGAGACAACGGCCAGCTCAGATCCGAAGTTCACGATGTAGGTGAGCTCCAGAATGGCGACCTGCTTGAACTCGTAGCGGTCCTCCTTGGGGTACTGCTTAACGCCGTTGATCAGGTCGCGGTTGGTGCGAATAATGCCCCAGGTCTGGAAGCCAAACCAAACCAGAACAGCGAGGAGCGCCAGGGGATAGGTGCCGGCGTTCAGGAAACCAACCTTTTGCAGGCGCCAGCAGAGCACGCAGAGAATGGCCGCGAAGGGAACATTCATGCCCAGCAGACCCCAGAAGTCCCGCATGGAGGTGACTTCAAGACCGGCAGACTTGGCTGGCTTTTGGTAGGTCTTCCCGGGAGGAGTGTCGGTGACGTTAAAGAAGTAGATCACCCCGTAGACGGCCGAAATGATGCCGGTCAGAGCAATCGCTCCACGCCAATTCAAGATGGCGCCAGTGGGCAGCTCGAAGCCGCCGGAGAAGGAGAGGAAGCCAGCCAGGGCAACCAGAGTCAGCGCGGAGAAGGCGGAGCCAAAGTTGCCCCAACCGCCGTAGATGCCTTCAGCAAGGCCGATTTGTTTGGGCGGGAACCACTCCGCCACCATACGGATGCCGATCACGAAGCCGGCACCAACGATGGAGAGCAGCAGGCGAGCGACCACCAGCTGGTTGAAGTCCTGCGCCGATGCAAACAGCAGACAGGGGATGACCGAGAAGACAAGAATGCCCGAGTAGGTCTTACGGGGACCGAACTTGTCCAGCAGCATGCCAATCAGCACGCGGGCGGGAATCGTGAGAGCGACGTTGCAGATCGCAACGGTACGAATTTGACCAAGATCAAGACCAAGATCGGCCTTAACGGTTGTCGCTAGAGGAGCAAGGTTGAACCAGACGACGAACGTCAGGAAGAACGCGAACCAGGTGAGATGAAGAGTGCGATATCTCCCCTGGAGCGACCAAAGATCGCTAAGCATGGAGGACAGGGACAGTGGGATGAGCCCAGGCCTTCAAAAAAAGCAGCGACCAGGGGGACAGCGCATCAAGCGCTGAAGAGATTGGACCACTCGCCACCCACAGACTCGGGTAACGACAGCTACCAAAGAACAACTCGAGCGCAAAGCAGAGCAGGCTCTAATGACAGGAATTAATGGCGCTTATCAGTTGTCGCTACGGCCACAGTTCAGGTCCGTTTTGTAGCAACAGCGACGCTTCAAGGGGTTCCCGGGGAACCATCGTGCCGCGATGACTCCGATGCGGCTCGAGGGAGCAGTGCTCTGCGGCGGCGCCAGCCGGCGGATGGGCCAGGACAAGGCAGCCCTCCCCCACCCCAACGGCGGGAGCTGGCTGTCCCATGCGGCTGAACTCTTGAGCCAGGTCTGCCCCTCCGTGGCGGTCTGCAGCCAACACAGCAGCCATGCCGACCTCATCGCCGAACTTGAGCGGGTTGCATTGGCCCTCGAGCCCACACCAGCCCAAGGCCCCCTCCACGCCCTGCAGCTGGTCCTTCCCAGGGGTAGCGACAGCGCCCTTCTAGTGGCACCAGTGGACATGCCCCAGCTCACCCGAAGCGCACTGGATGCATTGATCGCGCAGTGGAAGCACTCCCCCAGCCAGGCCGCCGTGGCCCATGACGGCGAGCGGTTGCAGCCCCTGCTGGGGATCTATCCCGGTGGAGCCGAGCAACGCATCGGTCTGGCCGAGGTCCTGGCCAGCGGAGAGCGGCGCTGGCAGGCCTGGCTCGCCACCATCCCCCATCAAGCTGTAGTGCTCCCCGCCCAGCCGCTGATCAATGCGAACACCCCGGCCGAGCGCGCCAGGCTGATGGCATGAGCGCAGGCACCGCAACCGATCAACTCCAGCGTCCCCTCGGAGTCCTGCGGCTTTCCCTGACGGCGCGCTGCAACCTGGCGTGCCCCTACTGCCAACCCGACGGGCAGGAGCCCGCCGACCGGCTGAGCACGCAGCAGCGGCTGCGGGTGATCGAAGCGGCCTGCAGCCTGGGGGTCGGCAGCCTGCGCCTCACCGGCGGAGAACCCCTCTTGGCCCCCGATCTCGACGACCTGCTCGAGGCGATCGACCAGGGACGCCGGGCAGCGGGCAGCCCCCTCAGCGCCCTGAGAGACATCGCGCTGACGACCAATGGCGTCCTGCTCAGCCCAGCCCGCGCGCTGCGGCTGCGGCAAGCCGGGTTGCAACGCCTGACCATCAGCCTCGATGCCGTCGACCCCGCGCTGGTGGGGGAGATGAGTGGCCGGCCGCAGCAGGGGAAGCAGCTCTTGGAGCAGGTCCTGGCGGCCATCGCCGCGGCCAAAGCCGCTGGATTTGATCCGGCCGCTGGGGAGCTGAAGCTCAACAGCGTGATCCAACGCGGCCGCAACGACGATCAACTGCTCCCCCTCGCGGCCCTCGCCCGGGAGCAGGGCCTGGAGTTGCGGCTGATCGAAACGATGGATGTGGGCAACCGCAATGGCTGGTCCCCCGAGGACGTCGTCCCCGCCGCCGAAATGCTCCAGCGCCTCAGCCACCACTGGCCCCTGGAGCCCCTTGGGCGTGCCGCCCATGGCACCGCCAGCCGCTGGCGTTACCGCGATGGCCACGGCGCGGTCGCCGTGGTGGCCTCGATCAGCCAACCCTTCTGCGGCGATTGCAACCGGCTGCGGGTCACCGCCAATGGCATGGCCTACACCTGCCTGTTCGCCTCCGAAGGCCAAGACCTCAAGCCTTGGCTGCAGAGCCCAAGTCAGCTCCGCCGCGCGATGGGCCAGCTCTGGCACCAGCGCCAGGACCGCTACAGCGAAGAGCGCACGTCCAGCGCGGGGCAGCCCAAAGCGGAGATGGCCTACCTGGGGGGCTAGGGCAAGGGCAAGAGGCCGGACAACTTCAGGCTGGCCAGCAGCAAGACCAGCGCCAACAGGCGGCGAATCCAGACCTCTTGAAAACGGCGACTGCCGCACCAACTCCCCAGGGCTCCCGCCAGGGCCACCAGCGGCAAGGGGGCCAGCAAAAGCGGGGCTGGAGGCAGGGCTGACGCGCCGTAGCTCAGCAGCCAACCACTGAGCCCCGCCAAGGAATTGCACCAGATAAAAGCCGAGGAGACCCCGGCCGCCAGGCGGATCGGAAGCCAACCCGCGAGCAGCACCAGCGGCGTCAAAAAGATGCCGCCACCGGTCCCGCTCAACCCGGCCAGCAGGCCCAGCACCGCGCCCGTCAGCAAGACCACAGGCCATGGCGGCAAGGCCACGGCCCCGCCCGTGCGCTCTGAGGGAGACCAGCAAAGCCGCAGGGCAGAAAAGAGCAAGACGATCGCCAAGAAGAGGCTCAAGCCCTCACCGGGCAAGCGCAAGCTGCCGCCGAGCAGGGCCGCCGGAATGGAGCAGGAGAGCAGCGGCAACAGCAGGCGCCGCTGAACGACGACCGGCAGGTGGCCATCGCGGTAAAAACGCCAACTCGCCAGGCTCGCCACCACCAGGTTCATGACCAGGGCCATGGGCCGGATCCACTCCAGCTGCACCGCGAAGAGGGCCAGGCTGGCGATGTAGCCGGAGGCACCGGCATGGCCGACGCAGGCATAGTGGAAGGCAATTAGCCCCAGGGCGAGCAGCAGCCCGGGCTCCAAGCCCGTCACGGCGCTTCGCGCAACCGGGGGAACAGCTGCACCAAGTTGCAGGGACGGGTCGTGGCGTCGAGCTGGGCTGCGATCAGACGATCCCAGGCGGTTTCCACCGCGTCGAGGGACCCCGGCAACACAAAGACGACCGTCCCATTGGCCACGCCGGCCAGGCAACGGCTCTGGAGGCTGCTGGTGCCGATGGTCTCGAAGGAGAGCACCCGAAACAGCTCGCCGAAGCCCTCGATGGTCTTGTCCAGGAGCGGCTCGACGGCCTCCGGCGTCCCGTCGCGTCCGGTCAAACCGGTGCCGCCACTGCTGATGACCACCTGCACCGCCTCATCGGCAATCCAACGGCTCAGTTCGGAGCGGATTTGGTAGCGGTTGTCCGGCACCAAACGGCGCTCATACAGTTGATGGCCTGACCCCTCAAGCCGCTGCTGCAGCGCAGCCCCCGAGCGATCCTCAGCGAGGGTCCGCGTGTCAGAGACGGTCAACAGCGCAATCGAAAGGCCCAAGCGCGGGATGCAAGCAATGCCTTGATGCTGCCAAACCTTGCCGCCCCGCTGGGTAGCGTCTGAAGCATGGGCTCCAGCGCACCAGGCTCAATCCGCGTCCGCCTCTTCGCCAGCCTCAGGGAGCAAGCCGGCTGGGGGGAGCGGGACTGGCCCCTCGCCGAACCGACAACCGCGAAACAGCTGTGGGCTGAACTGGGCCTCGCCCGATCCCTCGATGGGGTGCGAGTGGCCATCAACCAACGCTTTGCCAGCGCCGACACGCCGCTCGAGAGCGGAGACGAGCTGGCCTTCCTGCCGCCGATCAGTGGGGGCTGATGGACAGGCCGATCCCGACCTTGATTCGTTTGCATCCAGAGCGGTTCGATCCCCTGGAGGTGCTGCAGCACTGGGAGGAGGGACTCCTGGAGGCCGGCCTCCCGCGGGCGGCGGCCACGAGCTCCTTCATCGGGCGCGTGCGCGCAGGCGATGGCGTAGTGGCACTCGAGCTCGAGCATTACCCGGGGATGACGGAAGCGGAACTGCAGCGCATCGCCACCTCCGTCAGCCAACGCCATGGCGCCCTGGCCTGCCTGATCGAGCATCGGGTGGGCCGCATCGCCGTGGACGAGGCCATCGTTTGCGTCGCGGTCTGGGCCGACCGGCGCGGTCCAGCCCAGCGCTGCTGCCAGGAGCTGCTCGAAGAGCTCAAACACAACGCCCCCTTTTGGAAGCGGGAATGGAACGCCGATGGATCCAGCCAGTGGATCGAGGGCAACACCCCCCTTTAAAAGATGGGCAGCCGCAGCAGCTGAGCCCACAACTCCGCCCCCGCCTCCAGGCTCCCCAGCTCAGCGGGGATCTCCAAGAGCAGGTCCGCCCCCGCCAGGGAGCCAATGCGGGACGACGCCTGGGAGCCCGCGACCCGCGCCAAGAGGCGACCGTCCTCGGCCACCACCAAGGAGGCACGCGCCAACTCCGGGCGGCCGGCGCCCCGCCGCAGGGGCTGCTCCAAGGCCACCCGTAGACGCGGCAGCAGCTGAACCTGGGCACCCTCCAGCCGTTGCAGGGCCGGCCAGAGCAGCTGCAAGGCCGTCACAGCGGCGGCGACGGGATTGCCCGGCAAACCAAAAAAGGGCGTACCGGCCACCGTCCCCCAGGCCAAGGGGCGTCCAGGTTTAAGGAACAACTTCCAAAACCGCACCTCCCCCAGTTCCGCCACCAAGGGACGGATCCAGTCGGTATCGCCGGCGGAGACCCCGCCGGTACTCACCACCACGTCGCAGTCCTCGGCCAATGCGAGCAAGGCCTGACGCAATGGCTCCGGTTGATCGCCAACCACCCGTTGCACGGCAACCTCGTAACCCAGGCGCTCCAGCAGACCGCGCAGCAAGGTGGAGTTGCTCTCCCAAATCTCCCCCAACTGCCGGGGCTGGCCCGGGGGAAGCAATTCATCCCCACTGATCAGAAGACCAACCCGGGGTTTGGAGAAGACCCGGCAGTGCTGAATGCCGCAGCTGGCCAAGCGGGCCACCTCCGCCACCCCCAAACGCAGGCCGGACTCAGCAAGCACGCCACCAGCGGCGGTCTCTTCATCGACGGAGCGAATCCAGGGATTGGCCCCGCAGGCCTTGATCAAGCGCAGCTCCTGAGCGCTGGCTTCCACCAATTCCTGGGGCACAACCCGGCCGCTGCCCTCGGGGACCAGCGCACCCGTGAGCACGCGCACCGCCTGACCAGGCTGCAGGGTTCCAAGGAACGGGGCCCCTGCCGCGGAGCGACCGACCAACTGCCAGGCGTCACCCAACGCCGGCTGCTCCGAGCCGGCAAGGGCGTAGCCATCCATGATCGACGCCCGGAATCCAGGCACCGCCTCTGGCGCGTGAACCGCTTCCGCCACGGTGCGTCCCAAGCACTCAGGCAGAGGCAAGGACTCCGAGAGCGCGAGAGGCGCGAGGGCTTGGAGGATCAGCGCTCGGGCCTGATCCAGGGGCAAACCTTCTTTGGGGTAGGGCTCAGTCATCGCGCTGCCAATCGCCGCGACGCCCACCGGTCTTGCTCAAGAGCCGCACGGGTCCGATCGTCATGGCCGGATCGACCGCTTTGACCATGTCGTACGTGGTGAGCAGACCCACCTGCACGGCGGTCAGGGCTTCCATCTCCACGCCGGTCACCCCGGTGGTGCGGGCCGAAGCCTCGATGCGCAGGCCATCGGCCACCGGCTCGATCACCACCGAAACACCGGTGAGGGGCAGGGGATGACAGAGGGGAATCAATTCCCAGGTCCGCTTCGCCCCTTGAATCGCCGCGACCCGCGCGACGGCGAGCACATCCCCTTTAGCGGCACGGCCCTCCACCACCAGGGCCAAGGCCTCGGGCGAGAGCTCAATGAACCCTTCGGCCACAGCCACGCGATCACTCACGGCCCGCCCACCGACATCCACCATGTGGGCCTCGCCGCTGGCATTGAGGTGACTCAGCTCAGGGGGAGTGGCAGTCACGGGGAAACGCTCATCGGCCTGTTGCAGCATCCTCCCGTGGGATGGTGTGGCAAACACTGGGTGCCTCCCTGTGAGCTGGAAACGCCCCTCCACCTCCCTCTGCGCGTTCCTGACGCTGCTGAACGATCGGCTCGGAGAGAGCATCGTTTTTCCGCTGCTGCCCTTCCTGCTGGCGAGCTTCACGGACAACGGGCGCACCCTGGGCCTGCTGGCGGGGAGTTATGCGATCGCCCAATTTGCGGTCACGCCGCTGATCGGCTCGCTGAGTGATCGCTTCGGCCGCCGTCCCGTGATCGGGATTTGCGTGGCGGGTTCGGTGGTGGGCTTGAGCCTGTTTGCCGTCACGGTCAGCATCGATTGGCAAGCCATCCCCTGGGCCGCCGGCACCAGCCTTCCGCTCGTGCTGCTGTTCGCCGCCCGCCTCATTGATGGCGTGAGCGGCGGCACCGCCGCCACCGCTGGGGCGGTGTTGGCCGATATCTCCACCCCCGAAAACCGGGCGAAGGCCTTCGGTCTCATTGGCGTGGCCTTTGGCTTGGGCTTCATCCTCGGCCCCGCCTTCGGCGGCTTGCTCTCCCAGACCAACGTCACCCTTCCGGTCTGGGCCGCTGCGGCCTTTGCCCTGATCAACCTGCTGCTGGTGCTGCTGCTCCTACCGGAAACCCATCCGCCGGAGGCACGGCTGGCCATGCCCCGCAAACGGGATCTCAATCCCTTGATCGCCCTGCAGAAGGTGTTCACCAATCCGCAGGTGCGCCGGCTGTGCGGAGCCTTCTTCCTGTTCTTTCTGGCCTTCAACGGCTTCACCGCCGTTCTGGTCCTCTATTTCAAGCAGGCCTTCGATTGGGGTCCGGGTCTGGCCGCCAATGCCTTCCTGGTGGTGGGCGTTGTCGCCACCGTCGTCCAGGGCGGCTTGATCGGGCCCCTGGTGAAACGCTTTGGCGAATGGCGCCTGACCCTGGCGGGCCTGGGCTTTGTGATCGCCGGCTGCCTGCTCGTGCCGATGGCCACCGCCGAGAACGCCACCCGCGTCGTCTTCCCCGCCGTGGCGATCCTGGCCCTGGGCACAGGCCTGGTCACGCCCTGCCTGCGGGCCCTGGTCTCGAGACGCCTCGATGACTCCGGCCAAGGCGCCGCCCTGGGCAGCCTGCAAGGTCTGCAGAGCCTGGGCAGTTTCATCGGTCCCCCCTTGGCGGGTCTGGCCTACGACGTCGTTGGTCAGCGCAGTCCCTTTTGGCTCGGCATCACGGTCCTGGCCGGGGTCGCGGCCCTCGTGGCCGGCGGCCTCCCCCGTCGCGGCGAACACGCTCCAGATCCCTTCTGATTGCTACGTTGAAGCCCAGAAGTTGACGGGTCCTCCATGGCTGATCCAGTGGTGGCTCCCGAGCTCTACATCAACCGGGAGCTGAGCTGGCTCGCCTTCAACCAGAGAGTGCTGGCCCAGGCCCTGAGCGAGCACACGCCGCTGCTGGAGCAGGCCAAGTTCAGCGCGATTTTCAGCAATAACCTCGACGAATTTTTCATGGTCCGGGTGGCTTCCCTGAAGTCACAGGTGGAAGCGGACGTTCAAAAACTCAGCGACGACGGCCTCACCCCCAGCCAACAGTTGGCCCTGGTGCGCAAGGAACTCGCACCGCTGCTGCACCAGCAACAGGCCCACTACCGCCATTACCTGAAGCACCAGCTGGCCGAAGCCGGCGTGCACCTACTGGACTACCGGCTGCTGAACAAAAAGCAGAAGGCCTGGGTCAACGACTACTTCCAGCGCGCCATCTTCCCGGTGCTCACCCCGCTGGCGGTGGACCCTGCACACCCCTTCCCCTTCATCAGCAACCTCAGCTTGAACATCGCGGCCTTGATCCGCGATCCCGACAGCGGCGTTCAACAGTTCGCCCGGGTCAAGGTCCCGCAAAAAAACCTGCCGCGGTTTGTGGAACTGCCCGCTGAGCTGAGCACCACCGAGCCCCAACCGGTCTTCACCGCCGTTCCGCTCGAGCAGGTGGTGGCCTTCAACCTGCAACTGCTCTTCCCTGGCATGGAGGTGGAGGGGCACTACTTCTTCCGTGTGACCCGGGATGCGGACCTGGAGTTGAGGGACCTGGAAGCCGACGACTTGATGGAGGCCCTGCAGCAGGGGCTGCGCAAACGCCGGATGGGCGGGGAAGTGGTGCGCCTGGAAGTCGCCGACGAGATGCCCGATGCCGTCGTCGAACTCCTGCTGGAGGGCACCGGCGTGGATCCAGAGGATCTGTATCGCATCGGCGGGCCGCTCGGACTCGACGACCTGATGAGCCTGCTGTCGATTCCCCTGCCGGCCCTCAAGGACGCGCCCCACCGGGGCCGCACGGCGCTCAGCCTGTCCCGAGCCCAAAAGAGCCTGCTAGAGGACGGCTCGATCAAGGCCGAGGAATTCACGAGCATCTTCTCGGTGCTGCGCCGCGGTGATGTGCTCCTGCACCACCCCTTTGACCTCTTCTCCACGTCCGTCGAAGAGTTCATCAATCAGGCCGCCGATGACCCATCGGTGCTGGCCATCAAGATGACGCTCTACCGGGTCTCCAAGGACTCCCCGATCATTGCCGCGCTGATTCGCGCTTCAGAGAACGGCAAGCAGGTGATGGTGCTCGTCGAGCTCAAGGCCCGCTTCGACGAAGACAACAACATTCAGTGGGCCCGCCAACTGGAGCGCTCCGGCGTCCACGTGGTCTATGGCGTGATCGGCCTGAAGACCCACACCAAGATCACGCTGGTGGTCCGCAAGGAAAAGGATCTGCTGCGCAGCTACTGCCACATCGGCACGGGCAACTACAACTCAAAGACATCGGCGCTCTACACCGACTTGGGTCTGCTCTCGGCGAGGCCGGAACTGGGACAGGACCTCGCCGAGCTGTTCAACTACCTCACCGGCTTCTCCAAGCAACAGGATTTCCGGCGCCTGCTCGTCGCCCCCGTCACCCTGAGGCGTCAGATGCAAGCGCTGATCCAGCGCGAGATCGACCACGCCAAGGCCGGAAAGCCCGCCGCCATCAAGGCCAAGATGAACGCCCTGGTGGATCCCCGAATCATTGCGCTCCTGTACGAGGCCTCCCAGGCCGGCGTGCAGATTGACCTCGTGGTGCGGGGCATGTGCAGCCTGCGACCGAGCCTCGACGGCATCAGCGAAAACATCCGGGTGAGCAGCGTCATCGGACGCTTCCTCGAGCACTCCCGCCTGTTCTGGTTCGAGAACGGCGGCGAGCATGAGATGTATATCGGCAGTGCCGACTGGATGGGTCGCAATCTCGACAGGCGTGTCGAAGCCGTGGTTCCCGTGGAAGATCCCGATCTACACGAACGGCTGACACGGCTGATCGACAGTTATCTCAATGACAACTGCACCGCCTGGGACATGCAGAGCGATGGCAGCTTCAGCCGGCGCATCCCCGAGGACGAGAGCATCGCGGTGCAAGCCAACCTGATCGATGGCTGGAGAAAGGGCCTGATCCCTGTGGAGACGGGGGCGTAGCGAGGGCTACAAACAGAAAGAAAAACGAATGAAAAGGCCTCAGTAAGTCTTCCAATTCCATACATCTCGCGTTGGCCAGAAGTGCTACATTCCGGCCAAATCAATTTGCTTTGCGGCTTTTCCTACACCTCTGCTACCCAGCAGAGACAACCGCCAGCCCAAAGCAACCTCCGAAGCCTGCGTCTCAGCTGCCATGCCTGCAAACAAGCCCGCTGCTTCAGGCCCTTCGAGCAACAAATCAACCGCTCGATCCGCCGCATCCCGACAAGGAGGTCGCCTTAGTGCTGATTCGATTGGCTGGTATCTGAGCAATATCGGTCGGGTACCGCTCCTGACCCCCGCCGAAGAGATTGAATTAGCGCACCATGTGCAGGCCATGAAGCGCCTGCAGGAACTCCCCGCCGCAGAACTGACGGCCCGGCAGAAGCACCAGATCCGGATGGGCACCCGCGCCCGCGATCGCATGATGGCCGCCAACCTGCGGCTCGTCGTCAGCGTCGCCAAGAAGTATCAAAACCAAGGCCTCGAACTGCTCGACCTGGTTCAAGAAGGCGCCATCGGCCTGGAGCGGGCGGTGGACAAGTTCGACCCAGCCATGGGTTACAAGTTCTCGACCTACGCCTACTGGTGGATCCGCCAGGGCATGACCCGGGCCATCGACAACAGCGCCCGCACGATTCGGCTCCCCATCCACGTCAGCGAGAAGCTCTCGAAGATGCGCCGCATCACCCGCGAGCTCTCCCATCGCTTTGGCCGTCAGCCGAATCGCCTGGAGTTGGCCCATGCCATGGGCATGCAACCTCAGGAGCTGGAAGAACTGATCTCCCAGAGTGCTCCCTGCGCCTCCCTCGACGCCCATGCCCGAGGCGATGACGACCGGAGCACCCTCGGCGAGCTGATCGCCGATCCCAACAGCAACGAGTCCATGGATTCCATGGATCGCAACCTGCAGAAGGAACACCTCGGCACTTGGCTCTCGCAGCTGAATGAGCGGGAGCGCCGCATCATCGAACTGCGCTTCGGCCTAGCCGGCCAGGAACCCTTGACCCTGGCGGAAATCGGCCGCCAGATCAATGTCTCCCGCGAACGGGTGCGTCAGTTGGAATCGAAAGCGATCCTCAAGCTGCGCCTGATGACCAACTACCAGCAGGCTGCTTGAGCCGGATCGCCTGAGTTCAGTGGTCACGCAACAGCTCCTCGGCGTGGCCGCGGTCGCGGGATGGCTTGCGGCTGTCCTGCTGACGGCCCTGGCCGTTCGCCGGCGTTGGCCGCATCAGAAGGAGTGGAGCCGCAAGATCGTGCACATCGGCACCGGCGCCGTCGTCCTGCTCGCCTGGGTCTTTGGGATTCCGCGGGACTTCGCCCTCGGCGCCGCGGCCCTGGTCACGGTTGGCGCAGCCCTCAATCACCGCTTCCGCCTGCTGCCTGCGGTCGAAGACGTCGGACGCCAGAGCTACGGGACGATCGCCTACGGCGCCTCGATCACGATTCTCTTGGCCCTCTTCTGGCCCCAGCAACCGCTGCCCGTCGCCGCCGGCGTGCTGGTCATGGCCTGCGGCGATGGACTCGCCGGGTTGGTGGGACCCCAGATCAACTCACCGCGCTGGCGTCTCTTCGGGCAAACCAAATCGCTGGTGGGCACCTCCGCCATGGCCCTCACCAGCTGGCTGGTCCTGGCCCTCCTCATCGGAGTCGCCCAGGCAACGGGGACCTCTGCACCCAACCTGGTGGCGGCGGCTGTCATCGCCTTCGCCGCCACCGGGCTGGAACAACTGAGTGGCTTTGGCCTCGACAACTTGAGCGTGCCATTAGCCACGGCTTGCCTCTGGCAACTCGCTATGCCCTGAGCATCGCCTCACAGCGCTGCTCCCAATCCCGTTGGCTACCTAGACCCGTCACCAACTGGGTCTCGCCGGGTTCATGGCGCAGGCGTAATTGCCACTGACGGATCGCCTCAGCACGCTCCATCCAGGCCTGCATCACGCTCTGCTGGGTGAGCTCAGGATCCCACTGGCGGCAACTGGCGGTCTCCAGGGCCCAGGCCATCAGGGCATCCAGCTGCACGGGACGAAAGCCCGTGAAGACCGGACCCGCACCATCAACGGAGCTCTGCTGCAGATAGAAGAGCTGCAACGGATCCGACAGACCGAAAAACTGCAACAGATAGGCCATGGGCAGACCTGCTTTCCAGTTACCGGCAAAGTAATTGGATCAGCAGAAGATTCTGCTCATGACCAACACTTTGCAACCCCACTCGCAGAGCTCAATAGCAATTAGCACTCACGATCTTCGAGTGCTGATTCAATGCATTCCCAGCCCTAAACCGCAACGGCAGAAGCGCTCTGCGCCGCGGCCACCGCATCAGCCAAGCCGGCCAAGACCTCACGGGTCGTGTCCAGGTCGATGCAGGCATCGGTAATGCTCTGGCCGTAGGTCAAGGCCGCGCGATCGGGGCTGATCTTTTGATTCCCAGCCACCAGGTGGCTCTCGAGCATCACGCCCATGACATCGCGGGAGCCCGCCCGCAGTTGATCGGCGACCTGGGCCGCCACTTCACCTTGACGGCGGTAGTCCTTGTTGGAGTTGCCGTGGCTGCAGTCGACCATCACCCGCGCCGGCAGCCCGTCTTTGACCAGAGCGGCGGAGGCTTCTTCGATCGCCTCACGGTGGTAGTTGGTGCCCTGCTTACCGCCCCGCAGCACCAGGTGCCCATCGGGGTTCCCGGTGGTGGTGACGATGGCGGCCTGGCCATCCTTGTTAATGCCCAAGAAATGGTGGGGCCGTGCGGCCGCCTCCATGGCGTTGATGGCCGTGATCGCACTGCCATCGGTGCCATTCTTGAAACCGATCGGCATCGACAACCCGGAGGCCATCTCCCGGTGGGTCTGACTCTCGGTCGTGCGGGCGCCGATCGCGGTCCAGCTGATCAGATCGGCGATGTACTGGGGAACGACTGGATCAAGCAGCTCGGTGGCCGCCGGCAGGCCCATGTCCGCCAGGTGCAGCAGCAAACCGCGGGCAAGACGCAGACCGGTATTGATGTCGTAGCTGCCGTCGAGGTGGGGGTCATTGATCAACCCCTTCCAACCGACGGTGGTGCGGGGTTTCTCGAAATAGACCCGCATCACCACCTCGAGTTGATCGCGGTGGCGCTTGTGCTCTTCGGCAATTGCGCTGGCGTATTCCTTCGCGGCATCCACGTCATGGACCGAGCAGGGTCCAACGATCACCAGCAAGCGCTGATCGTCACCCCGCAGGATGGCCTTGATCCGCTCGCGGGCCTCGCGCACCGTGCGACCTGCGGCCTCACTCAGGGGCAGCTCCCCATGCAAGAGGGTGGGCGCCACCAGGGGCCGGGTTTCCACCACGTGGAGATCAGAGGTGGGAATCATGCCGGCAACCATCCAAGGGGCTCGGAGCAACCCACCCTAAAAGCCCAGTCGCATCGTCCGTCACAACGGGGGGGACCGGCGGCAAAGAACAATGGTCAGACGTCCACCGATCGAGAGCCCCCCGGGTTCCAGCGCCGATGTCTGCCAGCAGCTTCCTTGCCGACTACCGCGCCGCCGCTGCGGAGCGAGAAGCCCAAGGGGTCCCCGCCCTGCCGCTGACAGCCGCTGAAACCCAGTCCCTGACTGAACTCCTCCAGGCACCTCCCGCCGGTGAAGAACAGTTTCTGGTGCATCTCCTCTCCGAGCGCATCCCCCCGGGCGTGGATGAAGCGGCCTACGTCAAGGCCGACTGGCTCAGTGCCGTGGCCCAGGGCAAAACCAGCAGCCCCCTGGTCCAGCCCGTCGAGGCGGTCCAGCTGCTGGCCACGATGATCGGCGGCTACAACGTCGGCGCCCTCATCGAGCTGCTCTCCCACGGGGACGCCGCCATCGCTGAGGCGGCCGCAACGGGCGTCAGCCGCACCCTGCTCGTCTACGACGCCTACAACGACGTCCTCGAGCTGGCCGCCAGCAACGCCCAGGCCAAGCGGGTGATCGACAGCTGGGCCAATGCCGAGTGGTTCACCGCCAAGCCCGAGCTGCCCGCCGAGATCACGGTCACGGTCTTCAAGGTGGAAGGCGAGACCAACACTGATGACCTCTCCCCCGCGACCCACGCCACCACCCGCCCGGACATCCCGCTGCACGCCACGGCGATGCTCGAGACCCGGATGCCCGGCGGGCTTGACCTGATCGCTGAGCTCAAGCAGAAGGGCCATCCCGTGGCCTACGTGGGCGACGTGGTCGGCACCGGCAGCTCCCGCAAATCCGCCATCAACTCGGTGCTCTGGCACACCGGCACCGACATTCCCCACGTGCCCAACAAGCGCAGCGGCGGGGTGGTGCTCGGCGGCAAGATCGCCCCGATTTTCTTCAACACCGCGGAAGACTCCGGCGCCCTGCCGATCGAGTGCGACGTGACCGCCCTCAACTCCGGCGATGTCATCACGATTCGCCCCTACGCCGGGACGATCGAGCGGGCGGCCGGTGAAGCCAATGCCGGCGAGATCGTGGCTCGCTTTGAACTCAAGCCGAGCACGATCACCGATGAGGTCCGTGCCGGCGGCCGGATCCCCCTGATGATCGGCCGCGCCCTGACCGACAAGGTGCGGGCCCAACTGGGCCTACCCGCCAGCGACCTGTTCATCCGCCCCAGCGCCCCTGCGGACACCGGCAAGGGCTTCACCCTGGCCCAAAAGATGGTCGGCAAGGCCTGTGGCCTGCAGGGCGTGCGCCCGGGCACCAGCTGCGAGCCGCTGATGACCACCGTCGGCTCCCAGGACACCACCGGGCCCATGACCCGCGATGAGATGAAAGAGCTGGCCTGCCTGGGCTTCTCCGCGGACCTGGTGATGCAGAGCTTCTGCCACACCGCGGCCTACCCCAAGCCGGTGGACCTAAAGACCCACGCCGAACTGCCCGACTTCATCAGCTCCCGCGGTGGCGTAGCCCTGCGCCCAGGCGACGGCATCATCCACAGCTGGCTGAACCGGATGCTGCTGCCCGACACCGTCGGCACCGGCGGTGACAGCCACACTCGCTTCCCCCTTGGCATCTCCTTCCCGGCCGGCTCCGGCCTCGTGGCCTTCGCGGCCGCCATCGGCGCCATGCCGCTGGACATGCCCGAATCGGTGCTCGTGAAGTTCTCCGGCGCCCTGCAGCCGGGCGTCACCCTGCGGGATGTGGTCAATGCCATTCCCTACGTGGCCATTCAGCAGGGGCTGCTCACCGTGGAGAAGGCCGGCAAGAAGAACATCTTCAGCGGCCGGATCATGGAGATCGAGGGCCTGCCCGATCTGAAGCTCGAGCAAGCCTTCGAGCTGACCGACGCCACCGCCGAGCGCTCCTGCGCCGGCAGCACCATCAAGCTCTCAGTGGAGACCGTGAGCGAGTACCTGCGCAGCAACGTGGCGCTGCTGAAAAACATGATTGCCCGGGGCTACAGCGATGCCCGCACCCTGGCCCGCCGGATCAAGGCCATGGAGGAGTGGCTTGCCAATCCCGTCCTGATGGAGGCCGACGCCGACGCGGAGTACGCCGCGGTGATCGAGATCAACCTCGATGAGATCACCGAGCCGATCCTGGCTTGCCCGAACGACCCCGACAACGTCAAAACCCTCTCCGACGTGGCCGGGGGGCAGATCGATGAGGTGTTCATCGGTTCCTGCATGACCAACATCGGCCACTACCGCGCCGCCGCGACCGTCCTGGAGGGTCAAGGGGAGAACACGGCCCGCCTCTGGGTCTGCCCCCCCACGCGGATGGACGAGGAGATGCTCAAGCAGGAGGGCTACTACGGGATCTTCGAGAAGGCCGGCT
The DNA here is from genome assembly GCF_014217875.1 of Synechococcus sp. LTW-R. Lineage (NCBI taxonomy): Bacteria > Bacillati > Cyanobacteriota > Cyanophyceae > Synechococcales > Synechococcaceae > Synechococcus > Synechococcus sp. LTW-R. The sequence goes on along the minus strand of NZ_CP059060.1, from coordinate 1,944,885 downwards.
CCCGCATGGAGATGCCCGGCTGCTCCCTCTGCATGGGCAACCAGGCCCGCGTCGAGGACAACACGACCGTCTTCTCGACGAGCACCCGCAACTTCAACAACCGCCTCGGCAACGGCGCCCAGGTGTATCTCGGCAGCGCCGAGCTGGCGGCGGTCTGCGCCCAGCTGGGCCGGATCCCCACCAAAGAGCAGTACCTCGCCATCGCCGCGGCCAAGATCGATCCCAAGAGCGCTGAGCTCTACCGCTACCTGAACTTCGATCAGATCGAGGGCTTTGAGGACAGCGGTCGCGTGGTCAGTACCGACGACGAGGCCAAGGTACTGGCAGGGGTCTAAGCGTCTTGCAGACCCACGGCCTGAAACTGGAACTGCAGTCCTGGAGGACCAGCCGCAACCTCGAGCGGATGGTCCAGCAGCGCTGGCCTGCCGTTGTCCTCACCCTGATCGTCACCGGCCTAGGGGCTGCAGCCGCCGGCCTGCTGTTCAAAACGGGTGTGGGCTGGCTGGGCAGTTGGCGCCTGGGGCTCCTGCAAACCGCCAGCCCTTGGCTGGTCCTGCCCTTGATGGGAGGGATCGGCGGCCTGCTCTCGGCCGTGCTGATCAGCACCCTGGCACCGACGGCGGCCGGCTCGGGCATCCCGCAGGTGATGCGCTTCCTCTCGCGCCAGAGCCTGCCGATGAACCTGCAGGTGGCCATCGTCAAACTGCTGGCCGGGATCCTGGCCATCGGCAGTGGCTTCCCGCTCGGCCCGGAAGGTCCAGCAGTCCAGATGGGCAGTTCCGTGGGCTGGCAGATGGCCCGCTGGTTCAAGGCGCCCCCCTCCCTGCTGCGGGTGATCGTGGCGGCCGGCGGCGGCGCGGGCATTGCGGCGGTCTTCCACGCCCCCCTGGGGGGCTTCTTCTACGCGATTGAGGAGCTGCTGCGGAAATCCGGTCCGATCCTGCTGTTGCTGGTGCTGGGCACGGCCTTCGCCGGCAGCTTCTGGGCCGATGTGATGGGTCTGGCAGGCTTCGGCCAACAAAGCGCCGGCCTGGGCCAGCGGGGCTTCCAGGTCAGCAGCGAATACCAAATGGATATTCAGTTTCTGCCGAAGGACCTGATCTATTTGGTCGTTTTGGGAATCGTGGTGGGCCTGCTCGCCGAGCTCTACACCCGCTACGTGGTGCGGATGCAATCCCTGGGCCAACGCTTCTTCTCCGGGAAGATCGTGGTGCGGATGCTGCTGGGGGGCATCGCCTTGGGCTGCCTCTATGCCGCCCTTCCGTCTGACTTCCGCAACAACGCGGCGCTGCAGCACGCCATCGTCGATGGCCACGTGGAACTCAGCAAGGCCGTGGGCATCTTCACGCTGCTGTTTTTTGCCACGGGCCTGGCCGCCGCCACCGGTGCCCCGGGGGGTCTGTTTGCGCCGATGCTGACCCTGGGCGGGGCCCTAGGGCTCACCGCCGCGGGCATCGCCGAACACCTCTCGGGCCATGCCCCGAGCACCTACGTCTTTGCGGGGATGGCGGCCTTCATCGCGGCCTGCTCCCGCACACCGATCACGGCGGTCTTCCTGGTCTTTGCCCTGACCAAGGACCTGCTGATCCTCAAGCCCCTGTTTGTCTGCGCGGTGGTCAGCTTCGTGATCTCGCGGATCACCCACGAGCACTCGATCTACCAGCGACAGCTGGCCCTGCAGAGCAGTGCGACGAGCACCCAAGGGGAGATGAAACTGCCGGGCACACCGCTGAGCCCGAGGGACCTTTGAGACGCACAGCCTCAGTCCTTCTCTGGCTCAGCCTGGGCTTGCCCGTCATGGCACAGCGGACCCCCTTCAGCGGCTTTGAGGTGCGCACGTTGAAGCGCGAGGCCAAGCACCTGGAAACCGGGGCGCTGATCTGCGCGCTTCGCCTAGAAGGCGAGAGCGAGGCGCTAATCGCCGAGGCCTGGACGATGCATTTCCCCGAGGGCCCAAATCCAGAAGATCAACTCCTGGTGAACTTCACCATTCGCCAGCTCTGTCCCCAATCGGTAACACGCTGAACAAACACCGGGCAACCAGCGAACCGCCCAAAGGTGTAAGCCGCGATACACCAATGGCGATTTCATTCGAACGCCATTGGTGTGTGGGGGATGAACAACGAGATTTGGCGTCGATTACGACCACGGCGAGCTTTCTTTGCTGCGGCCGCTCCGCTGAGCCTGATGCTGAGCGCTGGAGCGAACGCGGAAGAACTGCCACCCCAGCTGGATGGACTGAGTGCCAGCGAACTGGGCCTGACTCCAGAGCCAGACACAACCAAAGACAAGCCCCTGATCAGTGGCGACCAACTGCCCCAGGAGGGAAGCCAACTCACGATCGGCAAACCGCTGACGCACCAACCTTGGAAGTGCGACGTGTTTGTCGCCCCCCGCTCGCAGGCTTGCCTTGGTCCGGCCGAAGTGCGGCAGCCCCGCAACCTGTTTGAGCGGATTGTTCAGAAGGGTGCTGGTTACACCGCCCAGTACGGCTCGTCGCTGGTCAATGGGAATGGTGTTGATCTCGGCGGAGTGATCCAATCCGAAATCACCCGCACCTTGATCAGCAGTGGCGTGAACTACGCCAACAAACAAATCAAGACGATTCCCTTCTTCGCCCAAACCACCCTGGGCCTGAACGCCGCCACCAGTAGCGACCTGACGGGCCACCTCGATAGCTTCATGCGGCTCAAGACGCTGGGCTACGACAGCGAAGGTGATCCCATGGGCCTGATGTTTGGCCAAGCGCGGGTCACCTTGGAGACCTCGGCCCAGCCTCAGGTCAACGTGGGCCTCGGTAGCCGCTACCGCCTGGGCGATGAGGCGATGGTCGGGGTGAACGGCTTCTGGGATCTGGCAACCACCAACTACTCGACAACAGCAGGGCAGCCTGTGGCCTACACCCGCTGGGGGGTTGGCGCCGAGGGCTTCTGGAAAAGCTTTGAGCTGCGCAACAACTGGTACATCAACGGATCGGGACGGAAAGACGTTGTCATTAATGACATCGAATACCAAGAAGGCGTCGTTCCTGGCTGGGATGTGGAATTGGGCTATCGCCTGCCCTTCTATCCCCAACTCGCGATGTACGTGCGGGGCTTCAACTGGGATTACACGGGCTACCACAACGACAACAGTGGACTCGAGGGATCTCTGAACTGGCAAGCCACTCCCCATGCCAACTTCGAGCTGTGGGTGTCCAACGAAATCCCCGCCTATCCGGTGGATTCGACCGATGACATCGACAACCAACCAGGCCCGTACTTTGGCGCGCGCGTTCGACTGACTGGCCGCCCAGTCACCTACGCGAAGAACAACACCAAACAGAACCTGTTGGAGCAGATGACGCAACCGGTTCGCCGCCGCTATGAGGTGCTACTTGAGCGCGTACGGAAACCTGAGAACTTCACCAATGAAGCAGGCGGTACATAACCAAGATATGACCACAATCCAAAACCAAACGGAATCATGAATCGCCTTTTTTCAGCCACTCTTTTCACAGTTTTCAGCACTGGCGTCCTCGTCGCCGCCGCACCAAGCAAGGCACAACAAGCACAGTGCGCATCAGGGGCAGTGCTTACGGCATCCTGTTACGCCACTCCTAGTGGTTACAACGTCACGATTACAGAAATGGGAATCTGCAGCTCAGACCCATTTGCAGGAGAAAGCTTTGACGAAAAGGTCTGCTTCGCCACTTTCTCGGGAAGTCAAACTGTAGACGTCGCGGGCGGCAACAATCAAGCCTTAACCGGCGGGTCTTCATCACGACCACCGAATGGATCCTACCCATATGCCTACGCAAAAATGTCAAACGTCCTAGGCATCACGGCAACATTCAATGGCAGCTCGGGTGGCGCAGCTACCGACTTCTCGACCAACTCAACCGCCACCAGCACATACACACCTTCTCAGAACACCACTTCCGGATCGACAGCAGCAGAATCCCTGGTAACTCTCAATAGCTTTGGAGGAACCACATGCACAACATCGACCAACACGTCAGTATCCAGCGGATCACTGATTGCCTATCTGACAACCAGCGATTACTCCAAAGCCAGTGACTGCACAAGTCCAGCAGCAATGGTTGGAGTCTTCACTCCAAGCAGCCCATTTGTCATTGAAGATGCCTGCCTAGGACTCCTCGTATCGTTCAAGGTCTCCAACACGGGCATGACAATCGTTCCGAATAATGCGACCGGGGAACCTCAAATAATGCTTCCCGGAGAATTCCAGCCCGTCCTGAGTCTCATCAAATAAGACCCAACAACGGCAACTATTAAAGTTTTTCTGGCGATCCTCCTCTGACCTGAACCAAGAAACCCTGCTGTTTGAGCCAGCTGCTGCGCAGCAGGGTGCCCTTCGGGCGGTGTTGGCCTTCCCCAGCACCTACACCGTGGGGATCACGAGCCTCGGCTATCAGGTGGTCTGGGCGACCTTGGCCCAGCGCGCCGACGTGGATGTGCGGCGGCTGTTCACCGACCAGGGTGATCCGCAGCACCGCCACTGCGACCTCTTTGGCCTGTCCCTGAGTTGGGAACTCGACGGGCCAGTGCTGCTCGATCTGCTGGAGCAACAGCGCATCCCGATCTGGGCGAGCGAGCGCGGCGACAACGATCCGATCGTCTTTGGCGGGGGACCGGTGCTGACCGCCAACCCCGAGCCCCTGGCCCCCTTCTTTGATGCAGTGCTGCTCGGCGATGGCGAACTGCTGCTGCCGGCGTTCATCGATGCCCTGCAGGCGTGCAAAACCGCCCCGCGCCACGAACGCCTGCGGCGCCTGGCGGCGGTGCCCGGTGTCTATGTCCCCTCGCTCTACGCCCCCCGCTACAGCGAGGGCGGCGACCTGCTGGCGATCGAACCGATCGAGGCCGGCATCCCCGAAACCATCGAGAAACAGACCTGGCGCGGCAACACCCTGAGCCACTCCACGGTGATCACCCCTGAGGCGGCCTGGCCCTCCATTCACATGGTCGAGGTCGTGCGCAGCTGCCCGGAGCTCTGCCGCTTCTGCCTGGCCAGCTACCTCACCCTGCCCTTCCGAACCCCGAGCCTCGATGACGGGCTGATCCCGGCCGTGGAGAAGGGCCTGGGGGCCACTCAACGCCTCGGCTTGCTGGGAGCATCGGTGACCCAGCACCCGCAATTCGGCGACCTGCTGCAGTGGCTCGATCAGGACCGCTTTGAGGACACCCGCGTCAGCGTCAGCTCCGTGCGGGCCGCCACCGTCACCCCCGAGCTCGGGCGCATCCTGGCCAAACGCGGCAGCAAGTCCCTGACGATCGCCATCGAAAGCGGCAGCGAGCGCATGCGCGAGGTGGTCAACAAAAAGCTGGCCACCGAGGAGATCTATGCCGCCGCCCGCTACGCCAAAGAGGGTGGCCTCAGCGGCCTGAAGCTCTACGGCATGGCCGGCCTGCCCTCGGAGGGCGAAGACGACATCGAGGCCACCGCCGACCTCTTGCTCCAGCTCAAAAAAGCCAGCCCAGGCCTGCGGCTGTCTCTCGGGGTCAGCACCTTTGTGCCCAAGGCCCACACCCCCTTCCAGTGGCAGGGCGTCCGCCCGGAAGCCGAGAAACGACTCAAGCTGCTGGCCAAGCGGCTCAAGCCCAAGGGCATCGACCTGCGCCCGGAGAGCTACGGCTGGAGCGTGATCCAGGCGCTCCTCTCCCGCAGCGACCGGCGCCTGGCCCACGTGATCGCCGCGGTGCGCGGCCGCCACGAAAAACTCGGCGGCTGGAAGCAGGCCTATCGCGAAGCCGAGACACCCCTCCCCCCCTGGGAGGACGTGATCCACAGCGCCTGGGAGGCTGATCGGGTTCTGCCCTGGGAGCACCTCAAGGGTCCACTGCCCAAGGCCACCCTGCGCAAGCACCACGACGAAGCCTTGGCCTAGCGGCGGCAGCGCAGACCCGCCAAGAGAATCCAACCGGCGATGTTCAGGCGGCTGTCGTACATCGGGATGTCGGTGGCGTGCAGCACCACCAGCACAAGAGCTGCGGCCCACCAGGCCCGCTCAAACAGGGCACCACTGGCCATCCCCAGCCTCACGCCGCGGATCAAGAGCCAGAGCACCAAGCCCACCAGGCCAATGGCCACCGGCAGGCCATGGCTCAAGGCAAGGTCCAAGGCGATGTTGTGGGGGTGGCCATGCCAATGCCCCGTCCGCAACGGATAAATCACGCTGAAGGCCGCCGCCCCCCAACCCAGCCAAGGGCGCTCGCCGATCAGTCCCACGGCCGTGCCCCACTGACTGAGGCGGGTCAGAGCCAGGGGCCGCTCCCCATGGGAGTTGAAATCGTTCAAGCGGCCCCAAATCGACTGGGGCACGATCTCCCGCAGGGGCGCCTGAATCACCGCGGGCACCCCCGGCAGCGTGGCCAAGGCGACGGGAAGCAACGCAAGTAGGAGCAGGGGCACTAGCCAAATCCAGCGGCCCGGACCGAGCACGATCGGGACCGCCAAGACCAGGGCCCCCCAGCCATTGCGGGAGTCGGTGGCCAGAATCTCGGCCACCTGGGTCACCACCAGGGCAAAGCTGATGCCCCAGAGCCCCAAGGCCACGGGGCCGGAGCGCCAGCGGCGGCAGTGTTTCAGAAAGGCCGCCAGCACGAGCGGCCAGCTCAAGGCCAGCCAGGCCGCCGTGATGTTGGCGTAATCAAACAGGCCCGAGAGCCGACCGGGCGGGTTGCCGCCGCCGCGGATCCACCACACAATCGCCCCGCCCAGTAACTCGTAGGGGCCGCTCCAGCCGAGCACCATCTGACCAAAGCCGGTGCCCAGCACTGGCACGGTCCCCGCCACGAGCCACAGGGCCACCCTGCGCCGGGCCTCGGGCGTTGCGAGATAGGGCTGGAACCCCCAGAACGCCCAGAAAAAGGGCAGCCAATTGCCCAAACCGACCCAGGCCAGCCAACCGCTGGAGGCTGCCAAGCAACCCAGCACCATCCAGAGGCCGATGCCCCCAAGCCACCAATTGACCCGGTCGTCCCGCCAGGCCGTCGGCTGACGGCTTCCCAGGATCAAGGCCACAAACAGCAACAGGCCCGCCAAGAGGGCACTGGCCGGCAGGAGCAGCAGGGCGACCTGGAAACAGCGCCAGCCCCAAAGCGTCGCCGCCGCCGGCCGCTCGCCATCCAGCACCTCCAAACCGGCGTGCAGCGGCCTGCGCCAGAGCTGGGTCATTCGAAAACCGCCGTACGGCCGCGGTAGACCATCACTTGTCGTTTCAGATGCAAGCGCACCGCCCGGGCCAAGGCCAGACGCTCGGTGTCGCGGCCTTTGCGGATCAGATCCTCCACCTCATCGCGGTGGCTCACATTCACGGTGGACTGGGCAATGATCGGGCCCGCATCCAGCTCGTCGGTCACGTAGTGCCCGGTGGCGCCGATCAATTTCACGCCCCGCTCCCAGGCCCGGTGATAGGGCTGTGCCCCCATGAAGGCCGGCAGGAAGGAGTGGTGGATGTTGATGACCCGGTGGAATGCATCCGGGGGGTCAAAGGCCGCAAGAAAGCTCGGGGTGAGGACCTGCATGTACTTGGCCAGGATCACCAACTCGATGCCGTGCTCCGCCAGCAGCTCGAGATGGCGGGCCTCCGCCTCGCCGCGGTTGGCGTTGCTAATCGGCACGAGGGCGAACTGGGCCCCAAACTCCTCGGCGATCGGCCCCAAATCCGGATGGTTGGAGACCACCAGCGGCACCCGCATCGGCAACTCGCCCGTGCGCACACGCCAGAGCAGATCCAACAAACAATGGTCCTGCTTGCTGACGAAGATCGCCACCGCCGGACGCTCGTCGGAGAAGGTTACCGTCTGTTCACCGCCGAGGCGCTCCGCCAGGGACGCCGCCGCCGGAGCAATCGCTTCCCGGGGCAGACCGAAGCCCTCGAGCTGCCACTCAATCCGACTGAGGAACAAGCCCGCCCCTTGATCGCTGTGGTGGTCGGCGTGGACGATGTTGCCGCCGTTGCCCGCCACCCAACCGGAGAGCTCCCGCACAAGCCCCGGCTGATCGGGGCAAATCATCTGAAGGATGGCGGTGGCAGCCGTCATGGAATGGCGTCGAAGCCCGTCGAGCCCTGAATTCTGCCGCTCCAGCCGTTGCAGCTCGTTATGCAGTGCTCTGAGACCTGTTGCCCTGGGTAAAGTCCCGCAATCAAGTTCAGCAACGATGGCGGCTCAACAGCTCTATTCCGGCCTGCGGCGACTGGCCCTGGCGGCTCTCGCTCTGGTCATCAGCTTTGGCCTGACCGCCTGTGGTGGCGACAAAGCCAAGGCCCCCACCCTGAGCACGGATGACATCACCGTGATCGAGCGCCAGGCCGAAGGCTTCCTCTCCGCCCGCAACCGCCTGCCCGAGCTGGCCACCCTTGTGAACGAGCGCAACTGGGTCTTCACCCGCAACCTGATCCACGGCCCCATGCAAGAAGTGGGCCGCGAGATGCTCTACATCAACCAGCGCCTGCTGCCCGGCGACCGCGCCGAGGCCACCAAGCTGGCCACTGACCTGAAGGCTGCCCTCGCCGACCTCGACGAAGCCGCCCGTCTGCAGGACGCCAACAACCTGAGCAAGGCCTACATCAAGGTCGCCAGCGGTTTCGGCCGTTACGCCCAGATCCTTCCTGAGCAAGTTCAGTCCGACCTAAAGCAGATCTGAATCCGCTGAACCCCCTGCCCACCCGCCGGCCCTCCTCGATCTGCGTGATCGGAGCCGGTGTGGTGGGCTTTTCCGTGGCCTGGCACCTGCAGCAGATTGGCCACCAGGTCACGCTCTTTGACCCCCAACTGCGGCAGGCCCAGGGCGAGGAAGCCGGCAGCAGCGCAGCCCTCGGCCTCTTGATGGCCCGCGTCTTTCGCCGCAGCAGTGGCCGGGGCTGGAGGCTGCGGCAGCAGTCCCACACCCTCTGGCGCCAATGGCGCGAGACGCTTCAGCAGCGGGGCCATGACCTGCCCTTCCGTCCGGGTCTGCTGCAGCTCGCGACCACGGCTGCCGAACGGGACGCCCAAGCCCAGCTGGCGTGTCAGCGCGACGACCTGCGCTTGCTGGCGGCCGCGAACCTCGAGCAGCTCAAGCCGCTGATTCCCCAACCCTGCCTGGGGGGCCTGCTCTCCCCCGAGGACGGACAACTGGACCCCGTCCCCGCCATGCGGGCCTTGCTCGCCGATGGGGAACGACTCGGACTCGCGCTGGAGGCCTCCAGCGTGGACGGACTGGAGCGGGGCGATGCCGGCCGCTGGCGCGTGCGCTGCGGGTCCACAAACGCGGGGACCTTTGACTGGGCCGTGCTCAGTGCCGGACTGGGCAGTTCAGCGCTGCTGGAGTCCTTGGGCCATGACCGCCCCCAGCATCCCGTGCTGGGACAAGCCCTTGAGTTGCAACTGGCCGAGGAGGATCAGGGCCCGAGCAACTGGCCGGGAAGCCTGAGCTGGAGTGGCATCAACCTGGTGCCGCGGCCCGAGGGCCGCCTCTGGCTGGGGGCCACCGTGGAAATCGATCAACGCCAGGGGCAGCCCCAGGAGCTGCAGGCCCTGCGGGAGCTCAGCGGACAGGCGCCGCCCTGGCTCAAGCGGGCCACGGTGCTGCGCCAGTGGCAGGGGCTCAGGGCCCGCCCCCTCGGCCGGCCGGCACCGCTGCTGGAGCAGCTGGAAACGGGGCTTCTCCTCGCCAGTGGGCACTACCGCAATGGGGTGTTGCTGGCTCCCGCCAGCGCGACCTGGGTCGCCGAGCAGATCGAGAACGCCGACCAGGGCTGACCGCGGAGGGGTGCATCTCTAGCCTGAGGGCTCTTGTCGACCACCGCCGACGATGCTGCGCTCCCGCACCCTGGCACCGCTGAGCCTCCTTGGAGTCCTCGCCCTGACCGCCTGCGGCGGCTCCGGTGGCGACAGCTCCGGCGCGCGCCTCCAGGGAGCCGGCGCCACCTTCCCGGCTCCCATCTACCTGCGCTGGTTCCAGGACCTGGCCGCCAAGGGCTCCGTCAAGGTCAACTACCAATCGGTGGGCTCCGGCGCTGGCATTCGCCAGTTCGACGCCGCCACCGTTGATTTCGCCGCCAGCGACAAGCCCCTGAGCGAAGCGGATGCCGCCGCCGTCAAGCGCGGGGCTGTCCAGGTACCGATGACCGCCGGTGCGATCGCCGTGGCCTACAACAACCCCGGCTGCGACCTGAAGCTCAGCCAACAGCAGCTGGTGAGCATCTTCGAAGGCAAGATCACCAACTACAGCGACCTCGGCTGCGGCGATCAGGCCATCAAGGTGGTCTACCGCTCCGACGGCTCGGGTACGACCTACAACTTCACCAAGTCCCTCTCGGCCTTCAGCCCCGCCTGGGCCAGCGGTCCGGGCAGCGGCAAATCGATCAAATGGCCCACGGGCTTGGGTGCCAAGGGCAACGAGGGCATGGCCGCCAGCCTGCAGCAAATCAAGGGCGCCCTGGGCTACGTCGAGAGTTCCTATGTCCGTGGTGATCTGAAGGCCGCTGCCCTGCAAAATGCCGGTGGCAGCTACGCCAAGCCCACCACCAAAGAAGCGTCCGAAGCCCTGGGCAGCATCGATCTGGGCCCGAACCTGACCGGGAGCAACCCCAATCCCAAGGCGGGCTACCCGATCGTGACCTTCACCTGGATCCTGCTCTACAAGAGCGGCAACGGCGACAAGCTCAAGGGTCTGCAGGAGGCCTTCAACTACACCCTCAGCGACGCCGCCCAGGCCAATGCCCCGGCCCTCGGCTACGTGAGCCTGCCCCCCAACGTGCTGCAGAAAGCGCGGGCCGCCGTCGCCAGCATCGGCGAATAAGCGAAGGGCCAAGCCCCAAGCCCCCCCTCGAGGGGGGCTTGGGGCTGCGCGGGTCGAGGCACAAAAAAGCCCCCGGTTGGAACCGGGGGCTTTGGGCTCAACAGTGTGAGCGGAGCGTCACTTGGACTCGGTGAATTCGGCGTCGATGACGTCGTCACCAGCCGCACCAGAACCACCGGCCTCAGCGCCGGGGGCACCAGCAGCGGCACCTTCAGCACCGGCGGCTTGCTGATAGACAGCGGCACCGGCGGCGTAGAGGGCCTGCTGCAGGGTCTCGAGCTCGGACTTCATCGTGTCGAAGTCGTCCTTCTCGATCGCCTCCTTGAGCTTGGCGGAAGAGGACTCGACCTTGGCCTTGTCCTCAGCGCCGACCTTGTCGCCCAGCTCGCCCAGCTGCTTCTCGGCTTGATAGACCAGGGTTTCGGCCTGGTTCTTCACGTCGATCCGCTCGCGCTTCTCCTTGTCAGCGCTGGCGTTGGCTTCGGCGTCCTTCACCATCTTCTCCACCTCGTTGTCACTGAGGGTGGAAGCACCGGTGATGGAGATGCTCTGCTCCTTGCCGCTGCCCTTGTCCTTGGCGGTGACGCTCAGGATGCCGTTGGCGTCGATGTCGAAGGTGACTTCGATCTGGGGAACGCCACGGGGGGCCGGGGGGATGCCATCGAGGCGGAAGGTTCCGAGCGACTTGTTGTCGCTGGCCATCTCGCGCTCGCCCTGGAGCACGTGGATTTCCACGTTGGTCTGACCGTCCACGGCGGTGGAGTAGGTCTCCGACTTCTTGGTCGGGATGGTGGTGTTCCGGGGGATCATCTTGGTCATCACACCGCCCAGGGTTTCCACACCCAGGGAGAGGGGAGTGACGTCCAGCAGAAGGATGTCCTTGACCTCACCGGCGAGCACACCGCCCTGAATGGCGGCGCCCACGGCCACCACCTCGTCGGGGTTCACGGTTTGGTTGGGGGACTTCCCGGTGACGCGCTTCACCAGCTCGAGCACGGCGGGGATGCGGGTGGAACCACCCACCATCACCACTTCGTCCAGCTCCGAGGAGGCCAGCTTGGCGTCCTTCAGGGCTTGCTCAACGGGCACGCGGCAGCGGTCGATCAGCTTGGAGGCCAGCTCTTCGAACTTGGCCCGGGTCAGGGTCAGGTCGAGGTGCTTGGGGCCTTCAGGGGTGGCCGTGATGAACGGCAGGTTGATCTCGCTCTGGGTTGCGCTGGAGAGCTCGATCTTGGCCTTCTCAGCCGCTTCGGTCAGACGCTGCAGGGCCTGCTTGTCGCTGCGCAGGTCGATGCCTTCGTTGGACTTGAAGGTGTCGGCCAGGTGATCAACGATCACCTTGTCGAAGTCGTCACCACCCAGGTGGGTGTCACCGGAGGTGGAGAGCACCTCGAAGACACCGTCGCCCACCTCGAGGACGGACACGTCGAAGGTGCCGCCGCCCAGGTCGAAGACCAGGATTTTCTCGTTGCTCTTCTTGTCCAGGCCGTAGGCCAGGGCCGCCGCGGTGGGCTCGTTGATGATGCGCAGCACCTCGAGGCCAGCGATCTTGCCGGCGTCCTTGGTGGCCTGGCGCTGGGAGTCGTTGAAGTAAGCGGGAACGGTGATCACCGCCTGGGTCACGGTCTCGCCGAGGTACTTGCCGGCGTCTTCAGCAAGCTTGCGCAGCACCTGAGCGCTGACTTCCTCAGGGGCGAACTGCTTGCTGAGGACCGGGCACTTGACCTTGACGTTGGAGCCGGCCTTCTCGACGCCGTAGCTCACTTCCTTGGACTCTTCGTTCACCTCATCCACCCGGCGTCCAATGAAACGCTTGACGGAATAGAAGGTGTTCTCCGGGTTCATCACCGCCTGGCGCTTGGCGATTTGACCCACCAGTTGATCCTGGTTCTTGGTGTATGCCACCACGGAGGGCGTGGTGCGGAAGCCCTCAGCATTGGCAATCACGGTGGGCTTGCCGCCCTCCATGACCGACACGCAGCTGTTGGTGGTGCCAAGGTCGATACCGACAACCTTGCCCATGGGTGACCTCTGAACTGCAGGCATCCTCCGCAGCAGCACCCGTGTGGGGCTAGGTGTGGTTGCCGAACAGTGCCCGAACCACCGTGAACGCCGAGGCCCGCATCCAAGGCAGCACAGCGCTTGTGGGGGTGCTGGGCGATCCCGTGCGCCACTCCCTCTCGCCGGTGATGCACAACGCGGCCCTCGAAGCGATGGGTCTGGACTGGGCCTATCTGGCCCTGCCCGCGCCAGCGGCCGAACTCGCCACCGTTGTGCGCGCCCTGGAAGCGATGGGCTGCCGCGGCCTGAACGTGACCATCCCCCACAAGCAAGCGGTCGCGGCGCTCTGCAGCGAACTCAGTCCACTGGCGGAGCGCCTGGGGGCCGTGAACACCCTGGTGCCGCGCCAGGGGGGCGGCTGGCTGGGCACCAATACCGATGTGGAGGGGTTCTGCGCGCCCCTGCGGGAAGCCAGCTGGTCGGGCAAGCGGGCCCTGGTGCTCGGCTGCGGCGGGAGTGCCCGCGCCGTCGTCGCCGGCCTCGTGGAGCTGGGCTTTGCGGAGATCGTTCTGGCCGGGCGACGGGCCGAAGCCCTTCAGGCCTTCCAGGCCGACTGCCAAGGCTGGGCGCCCCAACTGAAAACCCTGTCCTGGGAGAACGCCGTCAGCGAAGCCCTGCCGCACGCGGACCTGGTGGTGAACACCACGCCGGTGGGAATGGCTTCCGCGCCGGCGGCCAGCGCCGCCCAGGCCTGCCCGTTGAGCCACGCCGAATTGGAAACGCTTCCGTCCCAGGCGTGGGTGTACGACTTGATCTACACCCCGCGGCCCACCGCCCTGCTGAAGCACGCCGCCGCGAATGGATGCCGCAGCCTGGATGGCCTGCGCATGCTCGTGGAGCAGGGGGCCGCCTCCCTGCGCCTCTGGAGCGGTCACAGCGACGTGCCCGTGGAGGCCATGCACGAGGCCGCCCTGCACCAGCTGCAGTAGGTCCCACTAACGTCACGTCCACGGCGACCGCGCGCGATGACGATCCCCAGCTGGCAGAGGCTGCTAGCCCTTCTGACCTATCTCCTGCCCTGGAGCGACGGCCTTCCCTTCGGACGCTCCCTGACGAGCCTCTTCCCGATGCTCCAGTGGCTGAGCCTGCCTGCGCTGCCGCTGGTGCTGGTGGAACAGGCAATCCCCTTCGGCGGCTTCATCCTCTTCTTGGTGCTGTTCCTGGGGGTCGTGCGCAACCCACGGGTGCCTTATTTCATCCGCTTCAACGCCCTGCAGGCGATCCTGCTGGACATCATCCTGATCGTGCTCTCCCTGGCGTTCAACCTGCTGTTGGCGCCCCTGGGCGGCAACTTCGCCGTTCGGACCCTGGCCAACACCATCTTCTTGGGGATGCTGGTGCTGGTGCTCTTCGGGATCATCCAGTGCCTGCGCGGCAAGGAAGCCGACATTCCCAGCCTGTCTGAGGCGGTTCGCATGCAGCTGTAGGGTGGACGATCCGCCGCTGATGAACCGGGCTTCGGTCCACCCCATCAGCCACCGTCCCTTTCGGCGTCCACGTCGGATCGCGTAAGCCATGTCGCAGCCCTACTACGAAACGATGTACATCCTTCGTCCGGACATCCCGGAGGAAGAGGTGGAGACCCACATCACCAAGTACCGCGATCTCGTCACCGAAGCCGGTGCTGAGGTGCTGGATTGCCAGATGCGCGGCAAGCGCCGCCTGGCCTACACCATCGCCAAGCACAAGGAAGGGATCTACGTGCAGCTCGCCCACAACGGCGACGGCCAACAGGTTGCAGCCCTCGAGAAGGCGATGCGCCTCAGCGAAGACGTGATTCGCTACCTGACCGTCAAGCAGGACGGCCCCCTGCCTGCTCCCCGCACCGGCCCTGCACCCCAGGCCGCCAGCGACGAAGCTGCCCTGCAGACCTCCGCTTCCTGATCACCAAAGGCTTCTCGCCTCTTGTTCCCTCCTGGAGCCTTGGTTAGGTTCCAGGAGGTTTTTTATGGGCCGGCTGTTGGAGCACCAGGACCTGCAGGCGGCCTTGACCCAAAGCCAAGAGGAGCTTGAGCGCGCGCGGCAGCAGATCGCTGAGCTGGAGTCTCTGCTCGCGGAGCTGCCCGGCATCTTCGAACGGAAGTTCAGCCAACGGCTGGAACCGATCCTCGAGCGCCAACGGCTGTTGAGCGCAGAAAACGAACGGCTCCAGCAGGGTCACCCCCAACTGAAGCCGCAGTCCTTGGAGCGAGACGAGCCATTGATCCTTCCCCTCCAATCCGAAAGGGGTGCTCGGGTCAGGCCGCTCTGGCCCGAAGCGGCCTAGGCCTCAGCGCTGGCTGTTGGCCCAGAGACGGGTGGGCAGACCCCAGACGTAAATGAAGCCCTCGGCGGCACGGTGATCGAATTGATCGCCCGAGTCGTAGGTCGCCATGTCGGGGACATAGAGGCTGTTGGCGCTGCTGCGGCCGACAACGGTGGCGTTGCCCTTGTGCAGCTTCACCTTGACGCTGCCGTTCACGGTGCGCTGGGTGCGGTCAATGAAGCCATCCAGGGCGTCCTTCAGCGGGCCGTACCAGAGGCCTTGGTAGACCACGTCAGCCCACTGCTGCTCCAACTGGCGCTTGCTGCGCAGCACGTCCGCGGCCAGGGTCAGGCTCTCCAATTCCTGGTGCGCCTTGATCAGCAGCAGCAGGCCGGGGGTTTCATAGATCTCACGGCTCTTGATGCCCACCACACGGTTCTCGATCATGTCGAGGCGGCCGTAGCCGTGGCTGCCGGCCAGGGCGTTGGCGCGGCGGATCAGGCTGACGGGGTCAAGACGCTCGCCATCAATGCTGACGGGATTGCCGTTCTCGAAACCGATTTCCACAACCTGGGGCTGCTCGGGAGCCGCATCCACACTCACGGTGAGGGCGTAGATCTCCTCGGGAGGCTCCACGTTGGGATCCTCCAGGGGACCCGCCTCAATCGAGCGTCCCAAGAGGTTGAGGTCAATCGAGTAAGGCGACTTCTTGCTCACCGGGGAAGGGATGCCGCAACGCTCGCCATAGGCGATCGTCTCCTCGCGGCTCATACCCCATTCCCGGGCCGGGGTCAGCACCTTGAGATCGGGTGCCAGAGCACCAATCGCGACATCGAAGCGCACCTGGTCGTTGCCCTTGCCGGTGCAGCCATGGGCCACGGCATCCGCACCAACCTCGCGGGCGATCTCCACCAGACGGCGAGCGATCAGGGGACGCGCCAGGGCCGTGGAGAGCGGGTAGCGGCCTTCGTAGAGCGCGTTGGCACGAATCGCCGGAAAGGCGAAGTCGCGGATGAAGGGCTCGATCAGTTCACCAACGATCGACTGGCTTGCCCCGGAATCCAGCGCCTTTTGACGGATGGGCTCGAGCTCATCCCCCTGCCCCAGATCGGCGGCGAAGGTGATCACCTCCTCCACGCCCCACTCGTTCTTGAGAAAGGGAATACAGACGCTGGTATCCACACCACCGGAATACGCCAGCACAGCCTTCTTGGCCCGGCCCATTAACGCTCTCCATGCGCGCAATCGATCGATTCTCCACTGTCGCGGTAGCGAGCCATCTGGAGCACCAGCCAAAGGGCCATCCCGAGAGGGGGGAGCAGGACCAACGCCAAGGCCAGAACCACCGCCACATCGGGCCGCTCAAGGGCCCAGGCTTGCGCCAACAACGGCGTTGGCCAGTGGCGTCCCGCCCAGACCAAAAGCCCACTGACGACAAGGGCGACGCCCCATGCGGGCGCCAGCTGCCACCATTTCGCCGCTGCCATCTCGGCCCCAGGGAGAGTCTCGGATAGGATGGCGGATTGGCGCCAGCTGGGTAGCTACGAACCCAGCACTCCTGTACACCGACGTCCGACGGGCCTCACGCGATGAGCAGCAACCTCAGCACCAGCCTTTCCCAGCTGGATGGCATTAATCCTTCGCTGACCCGCTACGGCCGCAGCGAACCCGCCCCGGTGCTGCCCCTGCGCGAGGAGCCCGATCTGTTGAGCTGGCTCGAGACCAGCGGCCGACTCGTGGTGGATGAGGAAGCCGCCACTAGCGACGTCAGCACCGTGGAAGAAGAAGAACTGTCCGCGCTGATGGGCGAGAAAGAGGACTACAAGGCCGACGACGAGCAAAACGAGGAAAACTGGGAGGACTGATTCCTCCCACCCCTGTGGTCTCCACCAGCAGGTTCATCGCCTCGATGCCCAGCAACAGCCGCCGCCTGGCGCTGTTGCTGGGTTTATTGCTGTTGGGGGTCTGCGAAGGCTGTGACTGGTTCACGCGAACACCGCAGCTCAGCGTTCCGCTGCTCGTGGCGGCAACCATCAGCGCCGTGGTCTGCACCTGGGGGGTGCCCCGACTGCGCAACCTCAAACTCGGACAGGTCATCCGCCAAGAGGGGCCCCAAAGCCACCTGAGCAAAGCGGGGACACCCACGATGGGAGGACTGCTGGTCGTTCCCGTCGGCGTGCTGGTGGGGGGGCTGATTGCCCCGAGCGACCTGCGCTTGCCCGGGGTCGCGGCGATCACCCTGGCCTACATGGCCATCGGCGGATTCGATGACTGGCGCAGCCTGACCAAACGCCACAACACGGGGCTCTCGCCCAGCGGCAAGCTGCTGCTGCAGGGTCTCAGCGCCGCTGGATTCCTGGCTTGGGCCGCCTGGCATGAGCTGATCACCGCCCAGATCGCCCTGCCCCTGGGCTGGATCCTTCCCCTGGGCCTGCTGATCTGGCCCCTGGGGCTCTTTGTCTTCCTGGCGGAAAGCAACGCCACCAACCTCACCGACGGCCTCGATGGTCTGGCGGCCGGCTGCGGAGCGATCGTCTTCAGCGGCATGGGGGTGCAGCTGATGCTCCGTGGCAACGAGGGGGACCCCGCCCTCGCCGGCTTCTGCGCGGCCATGGCTGGCTGCTGGCTGGGTTTCTTGCTCTTCAACCGGCACCCAGCCCGGGTGTTCATGGGCGACACCGGTTCCCTGGCCATGGGGGCGGCCCTGGCCGCGGTGGCCCTGCTGAGCAACAGCCTCTGGGCCCTGCTCTTGATGGGCGGGATCTTCCTGGCGGAATCCCTCTCGGTGATCGTCCAGGTCTGGGTGTTCAAGGCCACCAAGGGCCCCGATGGTGTCGGCCGGCGGGTCTTCCGCATGGCTCCGCTGCATCACCACTTCGAACTGGGTGGCGCCTCAGAACAACAAGTGGTCGTCGGCTTCTGGCTGATCAGCGCGGGGCTGGCCGCCCTGGGATTACTACTGCTGGCTTGAGCTGACCCGGTAGTAGCGGCAGTAGCCGAGGACCGTGGAATAGGCGTTGTAGCGCCCCGGCTTCAGCCGCAACTGCTGCATCGCCTCGGCATCACTGAGTTGCATGGAGGCCCAACGGGCACAGACCTGGCGGTGGTCCACCCAGAACCAGGCCACCCCAGCGGCAATGCCCCCCATCAACAGCAGCACGAACCAAGGCCAGCGGGGCCTCATGCAGCCACGTCCCAATCGCGAGCCGGCTCCAAATCGGCGCGATCAGGCTCGACCGTGCGCGTGGAGAGTCCCACCACATTGGGATAGGCAGACTGGCGCAGTCGCTCCCGTTTGGCCGCCCGCTGAACGGCCGCGGAGTAATAGGAATAGCCGATGAACGCCGCGGATCCGGCCACCATCACAGCGGGGAGATGGATCAGAATTTCCATCTACTCAGATCGCTTGCGGACGCTTTGGAGTGGGCATTGCTTTGCTTTGCCGCCAAACCAAGAAGTTCGGCCTTAATCGTTACGCAAGGCCGGGAGGTTGTCCAGGCCTATTGCGCTTGCAAAACGGGCATTGCTTCGTCGGCCTCGGTGTTGTTCACCGGAGGGGGGCCTTCCCCCAACCAGGTGCACATCACCACGCCAAAGGCGAGCAACAGGAACAGCACGATCAGTCGCACAGCCCGGCCCGCAGACGTCATGGCGCAACGGTCACATTGATCACCCAACACTGTCAGCGGCAGCCCACACAGGCCGCAGAGCGTTACAAGAACAACAGTTCAAACCCCTGCCGCAGCGCATCATTTGTCCACGACCTTCGGGTCGGGCAAGGGAGATTCTCGAGGGGGTGTGGCAACCCCCTTTTTTCTTGGCCAAACGGGATTTGTTCCGCCGGTCTTACGGTCAGATCAGCGCATTGCCGGGGCATGGCCTACTTCACCTGGAAATGCAGGCGTTGGGCTTATGCCAGGGATCTGAGCGGGTCACACCCCTCGATACCCACGTCATACCAACAAAAGCATGCCCAGGATCGTTGATAAGCGTGAGGTGCTTAACGGCAGAGAGTTTGTAGTGCTCTACGGGTCAGGAACCTCTACTGGGTCGTTCTTTTATCGGGAGCTGGTCAAGGGCAGCAGGTCTTACCGCCAGCGGAAGATCCCAAACGTCACCTCAATGGAAGATGCCGTCCAGGCGGCGATAGAGGTGGCGTTCGCAATCCAGGCTGAGGAGCAGGAAACCCCTGACCTCGCCAGTGAGCTTGTCGGAGGCTCCAGAAGCACCAAGAGACAGCTCAGCCACGAGCAGCAGACGGTGACGCGCCAACCACGGCGGCAACTCATCGAGAACGCCGTACGGAGCTTCCTAGAGCAGGAAAAGCGCAGAAGCACTGCAGGACTGATCACGGCCAAAACAATGCAGCAAAAGGGGATCACACTCACGCAACACCTGCTGCCGTACCTGGCGTCCCAGGGCGTCCTGTACACCAACCAGATCCATGCTGGAACGTTTAGGGACTACGAGCTCTTCAGGAGCACAGCAACGCCGCTAAGCAGGAATGTCGAGGTCGGTCACATCAAGGATTTCTGCAAGAACTACTTAGTCAAAAACAGATTGCTTGATGCGGATCTGCTGTTGGACAAAGATTTCCTTTCACGAAGTCGGGTCAAACAAACGGATCGAATGAAAAACCCGGCCATCAACGCCGATGACTGGAAAACAATCGTTGACTATGTGCGGGGTCCATACAGGGACAGCGCGAAACGCCTACAGAACCACCGCATTTACTACTGGCGGACTCTGTTCTGGCACTTCATCTTGTTCATGAAGAACACAGGCATGTCGCCTGAAGAGATTTTGAAGATGCGATGGAAGCAGGTTGAGATTGTTGATGAAGGCAGAACCACCAGCAGCGGAAAACGCGAAGAGTGGCTGGTGTCGTACATCTACACCATTCGGAGCAAGACCAAACAAGCTCGAGAGATTCCGGCGAACCAGGCACGTGAGCTAATTAGGTGGAACCAGTTCCAAGAGGATTACATCGCCTCAAAAGAACTGAAGGTGGCACCAAACAGGGAGACCGTCATTTTCTCAAACCCAAACAATGAACTAAAAGGCTACGGATACTCCAACTTCCAACGCTCATGGAAGGAGGTATTAGACGCTCTCGAATCCAAACTAACTGGCCACCGCTACTCACCACACCCGTACACCATTTACTCGATGCGCTCAACCTTCATCGAAGATCACCTACTGAAGGGGACGCCTGTATATGAAGTAGATGAGATGGCCGGTCATTCCGTCATGGAAACCCAAAAGACGTACGCACGACTGAACCTGCGGAAGAAAGGGCGAGAGCTCACCATGCCCACTCTCGGGAAGCGGGAAAGGCCTGGGGAGAAGAAAGATCTATTCAACAAGTATGCCTGGTGAGATCAAAGCCAGCCAGAGCCTCCTCTATGCCCCCAGAGGGCGCTTCCACTTGATGATGAAGCAAGAGCGAGCAACCACTTAAAATACCTTGGAGAGCCTTCTAGGCAGCTTCTAGCGGTGTCGGGTGTACAAGGAGCAATAGCACACTTATAAGGGTCAAGCGGCTCCTTATACGGCGAGAGGTGTCGGCCTAACACCGGAGTCAAGCGGTCCCTGCCTAATACAGCAGATACATCAGCTATGTATACCGGGAGGCGGTCCGTCACTTAAAGAGAAGAAAAACAGGTGCGTCCCTTATAGACAAGAGCAAACCGGTCCCTGAGGAATACAGGAGAGACCACAGTCCCACCCTAAGACAGGAGGAAAAGTCCCTGCCTTAAACAGAAACGAAGCCGGTCGCCAATTAAAACAGGGACGAAGGCGATCCGTCCCTTATAAGCAGGACATCACACCCTTACAGAGGGCAACCACTGACTTATACAGGACAAACTGCTGCATCAGGCTCAAGACGTTAAAACCACCCGCAATATCTGGAAGGGTACTTGCAAATGAATACCAAACACACCATTTACCAGGACAAGAAACCAGCAGGTGGTGATCACAATCAACAAATAATCCACACGTGTGGAGTTTTCGTATGCCAACACAAATCAACCTAAGCCACTTAATAGCGCCAGTAGATAGCGATGGGACGCCAGACCAACGAATGAGTCCCAGCCTGAACCGAATACTGGCAGAGATTGGAGAACAGACAGCACAAGAACTCCTTAAGTTTGCAGCTGAAACAGCAATCCTCCAGAGAAATGCAGCGTCCGCCGGTCTTCGACTAGCTATCGCTGTCTTCAATGAAGCTAAATACCTGGACAAGCATCACCGCTTCGACAATGACAACCAATACGGATGGCGGTCTAAGCGGTTACGAAAACAGGTTCAGCAAATGGTCGAAGCGGTCGGGTTCAAGCGCAACAACGCGCACAAGCTCGTTGCAACCGCTGATTGGCTGACCAGCAGACATACAGATAAAGAAGAGCAGAAGTGGTTCGACACCCTTACTCCATCTCATATTTATGAGTTGAGTCGAATGTCTGACGAGGGTTTCGCTGCCGTCAAAAAAGAAGTCAGCTACAGAGACTTTCACTTCAGTGCAGGTCAACTGCCTATGTCGGTGAAACGGATGGCAGAGATCAGGCAGGTCTTTCCAAAGTGTATAGAAGTGGTAGAAGAAGACAACAGCAGTCTGGAGACAACCTCCAAACAGCTATCTGCACTCCAAGCAGCAGAGGACACCGATGAACCAAGCACAACGGACCTAATAGAGCAATTTGTTCTGCTGGCGCAAACAATCAACTGGTCATCTATCCAACATGACCATGAGGCGATGGAGTCTCTCAACACGATTGAGTACACCCTGAGCTACATCAGCGAATGCCTAGATCAATGGAAATACGCATCTCACACATACGCATGAACAAAAAGAACCAAGCTTCAAACCAGCTTCCACACATCCGCTACTGGAAGCTTGGGCAGATTTCAGGATCAGCCAAAGAACGCATCGACACTCTGCTGATTTTCGGACAGGCAAAAGACGCCAGGTCAATGGCAGCCGAGTGGATTATCGACATTAAGAAGTGAACACAATGGACAACCACACAACAGCTCCAAACCAACGACTCACACTCATCAGCAAGAACGGTGGCATACACGTTGGATGGGTCGAAGAACCACAAACCTCACCGACTCGAACCGATCCCATTCAACTTGAACTTGAATTCAACCAATCAACAACCGCAAACCATTGATCAGCCAAATGAACAACCAATCACCATCACTACTCTCCCAATTCAACAACCACCAACTTCAACAACTACGAAGAGCACCAACCCTTGAGGAAAAGGACCAGCTGATCACAAGATTTAAGCAGGAGAACGCACAGGCTCAGGAGGTTCAGCGGCAGATGGATGAGGTTCGGAAAAGCTTGGACAGGATTCGGAAGGCGCCATCGAGATTTGGACGGAGCCAGGATCAGCTACGACCAACAATCACAGGCGGAGTACCTGAGCCAATCCCAGGGACAACCTGGGTTTGCCCGTCCCATTTATCGAGGAACAGCTTGTAAAGCACCTTTTCGTTAAGCCCCTTGTTGAGGGTCTCGAATTTGATGGCTTCTTGCTCCGCAATCTTCACTTCAGTCTCAGCGCGAAGAAGTTGCTGCTCAGCGATTTGTTTTTGCTCAATTGCTGAACGATACTCTTCGGCAATCTTTAAGCCAGTTAGATCGAGGCCTTTGACAGATACGTAATCAAACTTCTGGAGCTCTTTAGCGATACTGTCTTCGACAATGGAGGAAATTGTATTCCAGTCAGTCGCTATCTCAACAAGCTCGTACTTAGAGAATACAGACTTCAGGGCCTTAAGTAGAGACGGCTGAATAATTCGAGAGTAAATGCCATCGTCGCCGATTGAAATTGTGCTATAGATCCTTGGCGCTTCCTCTGTCTTAACTGCATATTTAATCGTAGCTGTCGCTTCAATGACCTGTAAGTCCTTTGTGAGCGTTGAAAAGGCCTCAGGCTTCACCTGGGTCCGCACATTAAAGAGATGAGTTGTCTGGATAAAGGGGATTTTAATATTAAGGCCTGGAAGTCTTGGCTGGCTGCTGACCTTCCCGAGGGTAGTGATTACGGCAACTTGACCTGCGGGAACGACAAAGACGGAGCCAAGCAACAGAATTGCCGCTACGAAAATGCCGATAACTGCAAGCGACAGGCCATTTTCAGTATTTCCAGGAGTGATGTTCTGCATTGGCCTTTTGTCTTAACGAGATGATGGCGTCAACGTCACGGAGCCGTGGATGAACGACTCACATTGTTACGGATCGATGTTCTCAGATTTATCTTTGGCTGAATCCCGTTAGATCGTTATCACTTAGTCAAAGAGTGTAAGATCTTTCCCTTAGAATGATGACGTGGACTTGAGCATAGAAGCAAGTTTCATCCGGCGCTCCTCTTCCTCTAAGAAGTCACCCCACATGCCGAGCAGGAAGCTCAAGGTGTTTAAGGCTTGGACTTGTTCCTTAGAACCTGGTGCTGTGTTCTTGAAGTTCATCAGCATCATGTCCGCAACATTCCTCTGCTCTTTGCATCGAGAGTCAATCGTCATGCTCAGCTCTCATGCGAAGTCGCGCTTTTAAGCTCGCTGAAGCTCACTGCCCACAACTCCTCTGTAGTGACTTCACCGTGTTCGTTCAAAAGCTCTGGGTGCACCGTCCGTAAGCCTGTGCGGTCGGCTTGGCGACCCGCGGATGAAGCAGCCGAACCGCCTACAAGGCGCATCATTCGGAAGGCTTGAACCAGCAGAACGACGGCAATTGCTGAGTAAGCGAGAGGGAAGAGAGACCCCAGCATCAGACGCGATCAGCAAGTGTTAAGAAACATTAACCAATGCTTCTGCATGGGCGTGGGCGCGTCTCGGGGAAAATTTCCGAACCCACTTCACGTACCCACAAGGACTCCAGTTACCCCATAGGGGGTGTCGGTTTGCTGGCATAAGTTGGCGGCACCACTACAGCTGGTGCCAGCGTTAGCCAGTCACTGGGCGACCTTCCAATGAACCCAGCCATGCTCACCCGCTTGGACCAGCTGGAGCAGGAATGGCAGCAGCGTCTGCTGATGCAACCCAGCAGCACTCAGGCAGACAAAAAAAGAAGGGGTGTTGAAGACCCCTTCACCCTCCCGAAGTCCGACCCAAGGTCGTGAGGAGATGATACGGCAGCCGTTCCAGCGGTGATGTGCCGTTTGTAGCCAGCTGAACTTTTTGTGTGGGTCTGAGGACCGCCGCAGGACGGGTTGAGGCAGCTGGTGAGGTGTGCATACCAGCAGCGCCTCCAATCCATACCAACGGGCGCTCAAATGCCGCTCAGCGCCTGAGATGCGGCTACTTGCTCAGGGAAATGATGAGCGCACTGCCCTATGGCAAGTGCTATCCGCCGCAATCGCATCCGCAAGCGCCGGTCGGATGACAAGGCTCGTTGTTTGGATGCCCTGAAGCACAGGCTTCCGAGCAGTAGCTGAGGCCGTTGCGCTGAACACCTCCAACCTCAGGCACCTCGCATTTGCATTTGGGGCAAGCGCACTTCGTCAGAACGACAGGCATACCAACTAAGCGATTACCCCTGGCTTAGGCCTGTCGGGGATGAATTGCAAGGGTTGGTCGCGCAGCCTCTAGGACAAGCGAGGCGGTAAGAACCTGCTCAAGCTCGTGGACTGCGCACCGAAGCAGTCATGGCCGACCTCAATCCTGAAGAGCATCGGTAGTTGTGCTCAGGATTCTTTTATTTCCGCGGCAAGAGCGGTCGCATCAGAGAACACGAGGCAACCAGCTCACCACTCTCCAACCGGTCGCCTGATCGGCTTGGGCAGTAAGCAGGCACGGTTCCTGGTGGAGCTTGTTTCACTGCGCCTGATGACCTCCTCTGCGTTCCACAGTCCTTGGACGGTTTGGCAGTGACCCTGGGAGTCGCAGACCCTGAAGCAGTTGCCGTCCAAAGCATCAATCGTTGAACCCTTCGCCGTGTGCGCGATGCGTGTGAATGGCATCAGTGCCAGGCAGCTACCCCTGCGTAACAGCGCCAGAGGCCAAGCACCAGGAGCCTCCAGAGCGACACCTCTCCACCGTCACTGAGACCTGCTGCAGCGGAGCTGGTGTGGGAAGACCTAACAAGAATCAAACGATTTCAGCTGGCGACCAGCTGCCAACCGCGATCTGTTTCACGCAACCGGACCATGCCATGTTTGAAGCAGTGAGGGATCAGGCCAAAAACAGTCGGCATACCAACCACATACCAACTGTTTTCAGCCGAACCTAAATTCCTCAAACTCCTTCCAGTCACTACGCTTATTGCGGAGTATTTCAATAATGGCCTACTTCACCTGGAAGGAAACGGGGCTCACGGGCGACTGCGCCAGCCTCGAGGCGATGGCAGCCCGCTTTGAAGAAGCCGCCGCCCTGATGCGGCGCATGGCCGCCGAGGGGTTTGTGCTCGAGCGCCATAGCGATGGTCAACACATCACCCACAGCGATGCCGGCGTCTTTGCCGCCTATGGCTTCATCGATGAACAGTCCCCGGTGCGGCAACTGAACCTGATCGACCCGGACTAAGCGCTCAGCCCGCGCGGCGCAGATAACCAATCAGCCAGACCAGGACGAAGGCCAGCGCCGAAATCCCCAGATAGATCAAGGTCCAGCGCTGCAGGTCCTCAATGCTCAGACCATTGAGCAGACCATCCGCTGCATCACCAGCAGTGGCGTAAGCGAACGGGGCGAACAACAGCACGGGCACGCGGCGATGCAAGATCGCGCAAGTCTCTCGTCTCCGCGGCGGCCATGGCCAGCACCAACTTCCCCCGCACCCTGATGCTCCTGGGCAGCGGTGAATTGGGCAAGGAGGTCGCCATCGCGGCCCAGCGCCTGGGGTGCCGGGTGATCGCGGTGGATCGCTACGCCGGAGCTCCGGCCATGCAGGTCGCGGACGTAGCCGAGGTCGTGCCGATGACCGACCCAGAGGCCCTCAAGGCAGTGGTGCGCCAGCACCAGCCGGACGTCTTGATCCCTGAAATTGAAGCCCTCGCCGTCGATGCCCTGGCGGAGCTGGAGGCGGAAGGCACCACCGTGATTCCCACGGCCCGGGCCACGGCCGTGACCATGAACCGGGACCGCATCCGCGACCTCGCCGCCACAGATCTCGGGCTGCGCACCGCCAAGTTCGCCTACGCGAGCAGCGCGGAGGAATTGGCCCAGGCCGCCGCTCCCCTGGGTTGGCCCGTGGTGGTGAAACCCGTGATGAGCTCCTCGGGCAAGGGGCAGAGCGTGGTGGACGGGCCGGAGGGCATTGCCGCCGCTTGGGAGGCCGCCATGGCTGGAGCCCGAGGCAGCGGAGCCCGGGTGATCGTCGAGGAGTTCCTGCACTTTGAGCAGGAGATCACCCTCCTGACCGTCAAACAGTGGAACGGGCCAACGTTGTTCTGCCCGCCCATCGGTCACATCCAAGAGCGGGGTGATTACCAGTGCAGCTGGCAACCCGCCCAACTGGAGTGGGAGCAGCTGGCCGCCGCACAAACCATGGCTCGCGAGGTCACGGACAACCTCGGCGGCGCCGGGATCTTTGGCGTGGAGTTTTTCGTCTGCCGCCGCCCCGATGGCAGCAGTGAAGTGGTCTTCTCCGAGCTCTCGCCACGGCCCCATGACACCGGCCTGGTCACCCTGGCGGGGCAGAACCTGAGTGAGTTCGAGCTGCACCTCCGGGCCGTCCTGGGGCTGCCCATCCCCGAGATCCGCTCCGAGGGAGCGGCCGCGAGTCGCGTGATCCTGGCCGAGCGCCAAAGCGAGAGCGTGGCGTTCAGCGGCCTGGAGGAGGCCCTGGCCGAAACCGATGTGCAGGTGCTCCTCTTCGGCAAACCCGACGCCCGCCCCTACCGGCGGCTGGGGGTCGCCCTGGCCCGCGGCGCCGACCTGGACGACGCCCGCCAAAAAGCGGATCAGGCCGCCGGCAAGATCCAGGTGATCTAGAGACCCAAACCCCTCTAGCCCCAAGGGATAACGGGCGGTAGCTTGCGCTCATCTGAGAGCGTTATGTCCCCCGCCCAACCCAAGCGCCAGCCGCGCAATCCGCAACGGGACCCCAGGCGGGGGAAAGCGGATCTCCAACCTGCTGAACGCCGCGGCCGCCGCGACAACGTGACGCCGCTGGATCGTCGGCGCCCAACCGCGACACCGGCCAAGCCAACGGCCCAACCCGTCAAGCGCCGCCAGGGGCTGCCCCGCCTGCCCCTCTTCGTGGCTGGCTTGGGCCTCGGCTACGCACTCCACGGCCTGCCGGCCCTGGTGATGGGGGCCTTTGATCAACCCAAGCAACTGATCGGCGCGCTGGTGGCCCCGGTGGCCTCCGGCGAGCGCCGCATCGTCGTGCTGGGGACCGACGACGTCAGCACGAACACCGACGTGATGCTGACGATGCACCTCGACGAGGGCCGCACCAAGCTCACCCAGGTCCCCAGGGACACCTTCATCGACTCCGAGCGCTACGGCGTGATGAAGGCCAACGCCCTCTACAGCAGCGGCGGTCCCGAGATGGTCAAGGCGGAGCTCAGCAAGCTGCTCTCGGCCAAGGTCGACCGCTATCTCGTCCTGAACCTCAACGCCGTGCAGCGTCTCGCCGACGCCATCGGCGGCGTCGAGGTCGACGTCCCCAAACGCATGGCCTACGTCGACAACAGCCAAAGGCTCTACATCGACCTCTACCCCGGACGGCAACTGCTCAAAGGGGAGGCCCTCGAAGGGTTCCTGCGCTTCCGCCACGACCAGCTGGGGGACATCGGCCGCATGGAACGGCAGAAACTCGTCTTGGCTGAGGTCTTCCGCAAACTGGCCAACCCGGTCATGGCGACGCGACTACCCGAGTTGATGGAGATCGCCGGCAAGGACATGCGCACGGATCTCTCCCCCATCGACATGGGCAAGCTGATCACGGCGATGGCCACCACCAAACTCGCCTCCAGCCGCGTCGAAGGGGTTCCCTTCTGGCACCAGGACATCAGCTACTGGATGCCCGACAGCAACCCCAATCGCCAGAGCTACCTGAGCCAAGACCCCGACGCGCTGCAGCCCTAGCGCGTCAGGAAGCGGTAGTGATCCAAGCCCTCCAACACGCCCCAGGCTTGGGGCCTGGAGGCGAAGAAGACCTTCGGACGCCGGCGCAGCTGGTCAAGGGAGTGGTCGTGCTCCGCTGCCACCAGACCGAGGGAGCTGCCGTTCAACAGTTCCGCATCCCCCTGCTGGGCGGCCACCACCAGGACTTGATCCAGGGGTAAGCCCCAGTTCAAGCAGAGGTGGCGAATGGCATCAGCCTTGGACGCCCGCATCGGCAGCACGTCCAAGAACCAGTGATGGAAGAGGTGGGCCCGGGCCTCCAAGCGATGCTGGCGCAGCCGTTGCCGCACCATTTCCAGGACACCAGCGGTGGGCGCCTCCAGGGTGTAGCTGACTTTGCAACTGCCCTGGTTCATGGCCGGCTGCAGGGTCAGGCGGGGGCTGAGGCCCTCGAGCACCTGCTCCACCTTCTGCCGCTGCCATCCCTGGGCAATGTGTTGCTGCCAACTGGGATCCGGCCGGCCCTCGGGACCGAAACGCAGGTCCGCCCCGGCCTCCAAGATCCAAACCTGGGGCTCGGGCAGATGCAGCTCAGCAAAGCGCAGCCGGGCAGAGGCGAAGTTGCGGCCGCTCAACATGCCAATGCCGCAGTTGGGATCGGCAGCGAGGCGGCGGCGGAGATCCTCCAGACCCGCTGGCTGCGCCGATTGCAGGCAGACATCGAGGTCGAGCAAGAGCAGCCGTTGCACCGGCGGGGCTTGCACGGGGGCCACGGCCGTCCGCTCAGGACGACGCCAGGCGCTGCAACGGCGCTCCGCTTCCCCGAGGTAGCTGCAGACGTGGGCGTCCCAGCTGTAATTCCGGCTGATCGCCTCGATGCCGTTGTCGCGCCAGCGGCGCCAACGCTCCAGATCCGCACCGGCCTCCTCCAGGGCCTGCTGAAGCACATCCAAATCGGTGACGTCGGCCAACTGGCCGTTGGAGCAACGCTGAAGGATGTCCCGCGGTCCACCGTCGTCGGTGCTCACCAAGGGCAAGCCACAGGCGGCCGCCTCCAACAGGGTCAAGCCAAAGGGCTCGGTCAGGGCCGGATTGACGAAAATCCCGCAACGCTGGGCTGCCCAGCGGTAGATGGCCGGAATCTGCTCGCCCCGATGCTGCTTGGGATAGGCGACCTTGCCGTAGAGATCGAAGCGATCGACGAGTTCAAAGATCTGCTGGAACTGGTCCCGCTGCTGCTTCTCCATGGAGCGGGGATCCTCCCGGCAGCCGAGCACCAGCACCAGGTTGTGGCGCTCCTGCAAGAGAGCCGAGCGCCCGTAGGCCTCGACTAGGGCGGGGACGTTCTTGCGCCGCACCGCCCGGCAGATCGTGAGCAGCGGTGATTTGTTCGGTTCCCGCAGGAAGGGCTCCATCAGAGCCTCCACATCCGAGGCCTCACCGGGCATCGCCACGGGATGGAACCGCTGGGCGTCCACGCCCGGGGGCACCACCGCGGCCTGCTCCGCCTCAAAGCGGTTGTAGCGGGCGTACTGCTGCTGGGCCTCCTGTTGCGTGCTCGTGATCACCAGGGCCGATTGGGCCAAGGCCCGCTCCTCGGCATCGATGCGGCGGCCGATGGCGTAGGTCTGCTCAATCTGCTCATGGGTCAACCCACCCTCGAGCAGGCGCCGCTGTTTCTCGCGGCCCAGGGAATGGCCGGTGAACACCAAGGGGATCCCAAGCCGTTGGGAGACCAGCGCCCCCACATAGCCGGCATCGGCGTAGTGGGCATGGATCCAATTCGGTCGCTGCGGCTGGGCCGCAATGTGCGCCGTGACGGCATCAGCCATCTCATCGAGATAGGGCCAGAGCAATTCCTTGCGCAGATAGCGCCGCGGACCGCAGGGCAGACGCACGATGTTGGCCCCGCCGCCCAGCGGCTCATGGGCCTGGGCGTAGTCGGGGGAGACCCGCTTGTCCTGAATCAACCGGGTGACGACGTCGACGCGATCCACCTCGGGGCGAGCCGCGAGTCCCTTCGCCAGCTCCAGCACGTAGGTGGTCTGTCCACCGGTATCCGCATCGCGCCCAAGCTCCAAGCCATGGCCGCGAAACAGGCC
Organism: Synechococcus sp. LTW-R; assembly: GCF_014217875.1. Classification (NCBI taxonomy): domain Bacteria; kingdom Bacillati; phylum Cyanobacteriota; class Cyanophyceae; order Synechococcales; family Synechococcaceae; genus Synechococcus; species Synechococcus sp. LTW-R. The sequence continues at coordinate 1,914,663 of NZ_CP059060.1, read as the reverse complement.
ATGCAGATGGAGATGCAGCAGGTAGTAGCCCATTCGCCTCCTCGGCGATTAGCTCACCTTTAGCCGTGGTTCCAGAGCTGAAATCGAAAGAGAAGGGAAAGATCAGATCGAACCTGCGGCAGCATTTTTGCTGACTTAGTGCTTCCCCACTAGCTTTTGGCGCAGACCTTTGATGCGATCGCGCAGGTTGGCGGCCTCTTCAAAGTCAAGATTTTTGGCCGCTGATTTCATCTTGTCCTCGAGTTGTTGAATCAACTCCGGCAGGGAATCCAACGGCACATCGTTGTGCTCGGCCTGCTCCGTGGCCTGCTCCAACTGCTCGTCATTGAGGCGCCGCGACATCTCCAAGAAGGCCAGGATCGAATTGCTTCCCCGCTTGCCGGCCGGGCTCGGCGTGATGCCGTGCTTCTCGTTGTAGGTCTGCTGAATGGCCCGCCGGCGCTCGGTTTCCGAGATGGCCTTGGCCATGGAATCGGTCAGGTTGTCGGCGTAGAGCAGCGCCACCCCTTCCACGTGCCGCGCCGCCCGGCCGATGGTCTGAATCAAGGAACGCTCAGCCCGCAGGAAGCCCTCCTTGTCCGCATCCAGGATCGCCACTAAGGAAACCTCAGGCAGGTCCAGGCCCTCCCGCAGCAGGTTCACACCCACCAGGACGTCGTACTCGCCGTTGCGCAGGTCCTGGATGATCTCGATCCGCTCGATCGAGTGGATCTCCGAGTGGAGATAGCGAACCCGGACGCCGTTCTCAGCGAGGTAGTCGGTCAGGTCTTCCGCCATCCGCTTGGTCAGGGTCGTGACCAGGACCCGCTCCTTCTTCTCCGCCCGAAGGCGAATTTCACCAAGCAGGTCATCGACCTGGCCATCGGTCGGCCGCACCTCGACGATGGGATCGAGGACTCCGGTGGGACGGATGACCTGCTCGACCACTTCGGAGTCGCTCTGCTTGAGCTCCCAGTGCCCCGGGGTGGCGCTCACGAAGATGCTCTGGCGAGCCTTCTCCCAGAACTCGTCGCCCTTGAGCGGGCGGTTGTCCGCGGCGCTGGGCAGCCGGAAGCCGTGCTCAATCAGCACGCCCTTGCGGGCTTGGTCGCCGTTGTACATCGCCTGCAGCTGGGAGCAGGTGACGTGGGACTCGTCCACCACCAGCAACCAGTCCTCGGGGAAATAGTCGATCAGACATTCCGGCGGGGTCCCCGCCTCCCGGCCGGCGAGATGGCGCGCATAGTTCTCAACGCCGTTGCAGTAACCGACCTGCTCGAGCATCTCGAGGTCGTAGGTGGTGCGCTGCTCCAGACGTTGCGCCTCAAGCAACTTGCCCTGCTCATTGAGGACATCGAGGCGCTCCCGCAGTTCCGAGCGAATGGCCTTGATCGCGTCCTCCAGGCGCTCCTTGGGGGTCACGAAGTGCTTGGCCGGATAGATGCTGATGGACTCCAGGCTCTGGAGGATTTCACCGGTGGTGGGGTCCACGTAGCGGATGGCCTCGACCTCATCGCCGAAGAGCTCGATCCGCACCAGACGGTCTTCATAGGCGGGCCCGATCTCGAGCACATCACCCCGCACCCGGAAGCGTCCGCGGGAGATCTCGAGGTCGTTGCGGGAGTACTGGTTGTTGACCAACTCCCGCAGGGAGCCGCGCAGGTTGAGGGTTTCTCCCACCTCAAATTTGACGGCGGCCTTGAGGTATTCACTCGGAATCCCCAGGCCGTAAATACAACTGATGGAGGCGACGACGATCACATCGCGGCGCTCAAAGAGTGAGCGGGTCGCGGAGTGCCGCAACATGTCGATCTCTTCGTTGATCGACGCCGTCTTGGCGATGTAGGTATCGGAGACGGGCACATACGCCTCCGGTTGGTAGTAGTCGTAGTACGAGATGAAGTACTCAACGGCGTTCTTCGGAAAGAACTCCCGGAGCTCATTACAGAGCTGGGCCGCCAGGGTTTTGTTGTGAGCCAAGACCAAAGCCGGCCGGCCGGTCTTGGCAATGACGTTGGCGATGGTGAAGGTCTTACCGGTTCCCGTCGCACCCAGCAGGGTCTGATAGCGCTCACCCGATTCCACGCCAGCCACGAGCGCCTTGATCGCCTCGGGCTGATCCCCTTTGGGCTCGTAGGGAGCGTGGATTTCAAACGGGTTAGGCATCGGGCCATTCTCGGACAACCGCCCAGGCGGCGTGGATGCCCCGACGACAAAAAACCCATGCCCCGCAGGGCATGGGTCAGATCAAACGCGATGCAGCGCTGAATCTCAGACGGCGGCCTGAACGGCGGACCCCAGGGCTTCGCGCAGGCCGCGAACCACGGCGACCATGGCCAGCTCATCGTTGAGCTTGTTGACGGCGGAGCCCACCCCCACGCCAGCGGCACCGGAGGCGATCGCCATCGGCACGGTGACGGAGGAGAGGCCCGACGCGCAGAGCACGGGCACAGCCACGGCGCGGCTGATGCTGTGGGCAGCGGCCAGGGTGGGGGCGGCCTTCTCGATCAGGCCGAGGCTGCCGGCGCTGAAGGGCTTGGCACTGGTGCCACCCTCGGTCTGGATGATGTCGGCGCCAGCGGCCACGAGATCAGCGGCAAGCTGCTCCTGCTGGTCCAGGGGCAGCACGTGGGGGACGGTCGCGCTCAGGACCACCTCAGGCAGCAGTTCGCGGGTGCGGCGGGTGATGGAGAGCACCTCAGCGGCATCAAAGATGCGGCCCAGGGGGTAGAAGGCGTCGTAGTTACCGATCTCGACCATGGCGGCACCGGCGGCCACCGCGGCGGGGAACAGCTCAGGATCGACGGCGCTCACGCAGATGGGCAGACCCGAGACGGAAGCGGCCAGCTGCACCAGCTCGGCGTCGCAAGCCAAGTCGATCAGATCAGCACCACCGAGGCCGGCTGCGCGGCTGATGCGCTCAACGCTGGCGGCGTCAAAGTTGGTGAGGCCAGCAATCACCTTGAGAGCACGCTTCTCGGCCAGGGCCGTGCGAAGGGAAGCGGGCAGCCGATCGAGGCGGGACATGCCAGTACAGATGGAGTTTTGCGATTCTCACACGCTGGGCCAGGGCGATTCAGGCTGGGGTGATGGCTGAACGCTGGAGCGACCTGCATCGGCGGCTGCACCAGCAGTTGCTGCAGCAGAGCGATCTGCTGCCCGATGGGGAGCCCCTGCTGCTGGCGGTCTCCGGCGGCCAGGACTCCATGGCCCTGGTGGGACTCTTGAGCGACCTCAGGCGGCTCCACCACTGGCCGCTGCAGCTCTGGCATGGCAACCACGGCTGGCGCCCCGAAGCCGAGCAGCAGGCCCGCGAACTCCAGGCCTGGGCCCAGGAGCAGGATCTACCGATCGCAATCGACCACTGGAGCACCCCCCAGGCAGATGAAGCCTCGGCCCGCGCCTGGCGCTACGGGCAGCTCGAGGCCCTGGCCCAACGGCTGGGATGCCGCAGGGTGGTGACCGGCCACACCGCAAGCGACCGCAGCGAGACTGTCCTGCTCCAACTCGCCCGGGGCAGCCATCGCCGCGGCCTCACCAGCCTCAGGCCGAGGCGCACCCTCAGCGGCACGATCGAGCTGGTGCGTCCCCTGCTGGCGTTCTGCCGCAGCGACACCGCCCAGCTGTGCCAGGAGCTCGGCTTACCGATTTGGCTGGACCCCAGCAACAGCGATCCGCGCTTCAGCCGCAATCGGGTGCGCCATGAGGTCCTGCCGGTGCTGGAGGCGCTGCACCCCGGCGCGAGCACGCGCATCAGCCAACTCAGCGAACGGCTGAGCCAAGAAGCGGAGGGGCAAGCCCAGTTGGAGGAACTCGCCTTAGCCAGCCTCGAGCGTTCCGCCCCCCAAGCGAAGCGGGCCTTGCACCGCCGGTCCTTCACAGGGCTCGCCCACAGCAACCAACGGCGGCTCCTGCATCGCTGGCTGGACGTTCAGGGCATCAGCCTGGGCAACGCGGAGCAGTTGGAGCAGCTGCTGCATCGCCTCAAGCCCGAATGTGGACCAGGCCAATGGGACCTCAGCCGCGGGCGCTGCCTGCGCTGGGACCGCGAGCTGATCTGGCTGGAGCCCGAGGGAAGTGCGGCCAGTTCGCGCAAAGCGACCTAAACCTGGGCAGGAGCAGCGCAATGCCATGAGCAGCGCCAGCGAAGGTCGCTACGGAGCCATCGAACGGGCCTACGGAGAAGGGCGGTTCAGCGACGCGCTCGAACAGACCGAGGCGCTGCTGACGGAACTCCAAGGGCCGGAGGCCACAGCAGAAACCCAGGCCGTCCTGGGCCGACTGCAACTGCTCACCGGCCACATCCATCTCTATGGACTGGGACAACCCGACGAGGCCCTGGCCTACTACCAAGCCGTGGCCCGCAGCGCCGCGCCCACAACCCTGGTGGATCTGGCCCAAGCCGGTCTGAAGCGGTGTGAGGAGCAACCAGCCGCGAGCGCCGCCCCAGCCGCCAACAGCGAGGACTCCAGCCCTGTCAGGCCCGAGGGGCTCGACCTGCCCGCCACCCCTTGGCTGAGCCAGCTCAGCGAACCCCAGGAGGCTCTCACCGCTCTTCAGGCAGCTTGGCGCGAGGTGCCCGCCAGCCCGCCAGCGGCCACGCCGCTCCCTGGTGAAGGCACGCCGGCCACCCCCTGGGGGACAGTCACAGCAGCAGACGAGGCCAGCAGCGCCTCAGAAGCGGAGACACCTGCAGACCATTCCATTACCGAAGGGCCTGACGAGGACACCTCAGAAACGAAACAGGAGCCAGCACTCCCCGCTGAGGTGGAGCTGGTCGACGAGCAGGACTCCAGCAGCCCCGGTCCCGACTACAGCCTGGGCAACCTCGTGGTGGAACTGGCCCCAAGCCCTGACAAGCCGCCAAGCGAAAACCGCCCCCAGCAGCCCCAGGAGCGGGGCCAAAGCTGGAGACGGTTGTTCAAGCTGAAGCGGCCCTAAAGCAGCCCCAGGACTCAACTCGCGGTGGAGCGGCGGCGGCGGGTCCGGCCAGCGATTTCAGGTTCCTCAGCCTTCGGCGCAGCGGCCACAGGCGCAGCCTTGGCTGCAGCCACCGGTGCGGGAGCCGAGGAGGGTGCCGCGCCCACGGGAGCCAACTCACGGCGAGGGGTGCGGTCCCGGTCGCGATCCCGGTCACGGTTGCCATCGCGGTTGCCGTCACGGCGGCCACGGGGGGCCGGACGGGTGTCGGGCTCGGCGTCAGCACGGCCCTTGTAGGCCGGGGTGCCGCCAGGGGCGGGCTGAACCAAACAGATGATCAAGGGCTCCACTTGGAGTTCACGGCGCAGGCGGCGCTGCAGACCCACCTCGATTTCCCGCTGCACGCCCATCCAGTCGACCTCAGGGGCCTTGCCACCGGTGTTGCGGGAGAGCTGCTGCCAGCGGTTCTCGAGCACCCAGGTAATTTCCCGTTCGGTCCAGAGGCTGAGCTTGCGGGGATCAGCCGCGGTGACCACACCACGCAGGTTGACCCGCGGAGGAGCCGCCATCACACCGTCGGTGCTGATCACGGCGAGCATCGTGATCACACCGTCATCGGCGAGCTGCTGACGCTCTTTGAGCACGCGGGCATCGACGATGCCGTTGCGGGACGCATCCAGGAGTTCGATGCCCGCCTTCACGGGTTCGCCCTTCTTGAGCGAGTCGGCCGTCAGCTCGACGACGTCACCGTTGTCGATGATCAACATGTTGTCGGCCGGAACGCCCATGGACTGGGCGGTCTTGCTGTGGCAGACGAGCATGCGGTGCTCGCCGTGCACCGGCACGAAGAACTTGGGACGGGTGAGGGCCAGCATCAGCTTCTGGTCCTCCTGGAAGCCGTGGCCAGAGACGTGGATGCCCTCGCCCTTGCCGTAGACCACCTTGGCGCCCAGCATCATCAGCCGGTCAATGGTGTTCACCACCGAGATGGTGTTCCCGGGGATCGGGCTCGCGGAGAAGATGATCGTGTCGCTCGACTTGACCTGCACCTGGGGGTGCTCACCGCGAGAGATGCGGCTCAAGGCAGCCAAAGGCTCACCCTGACTACCGGTCATGAGCAGCAGGGTCTCGCGATCGGGGAGGTCGCGAATCTGCTTGATCGGAACGAACAGATCATCCGGAGCGCGCATGTAGCCCAACTCACGGGCCTTGGCGATCACGTTGAGCATCGAGCGGCCGAGGAGGCCGACTTTGCGGCCGTTCTTCATGGCCAGCTCCAGGATCATCGCGACGCGATGGATCGAGCTCGCAAAGGTCGTCACGATCACCCGGCCTTCGGCCTGGGCGATGTGGCGATCCAGGGCCGGGAAGACCGAACGTTCGGGGGGGCAGAAGCCGGGGACTTCGGCGTTGGTGGAATCGCTGAAGAGGCAAAGAACGCCCTGCTCGCCGTAATGGGCGAGGCGGGCCATATCGAAGTATTCGCCGTCGACCGGGGTGTGGTCGAACTTGAAGTCACCCGTGAAGATGATCGTCCCCACAGGGGTGGTGATGGCCAGCGAGAAGCTGTCTGCCATCGAGTGGGTGTTCCGAATGAACTCCACCGAGAAGTGCTGGCCGACCTTCACCACATCCCGCGGACCCACGGTCTGGATGGTGGTGCGATCGGTGACACCGGCCTCCTCCATCTTTCCCTGGAGCATCGACATGGCCAGCCGGGGGCCATAGATCACCGGGATATTGAAGTTCTTGAGGTGGTGCGAAATGCCACCGATGTGGTCCTCGTGACCGTGGGTCACGATCATTCCGCGGATGCGCTTCTGGTTCTCCTTGAGGTAGCTGGTGTCGGGCATCACGACGTTCACGCCGTGCATCCCATCGCTGGGGAAGGCGAGGCCCGCATCCACGAGCATGATGTCGTCGCCGTACTCGAACACGCAGGTGTTCTTGCCGATCTCGTGTAGGCCACCCAGGGGAATCACCCGCAGGTGGGGCTGCTTGGCGGCGCCGTTACGGCCGGGGGTTTGAGAAGTCATTCAGAGAGGGGAACGCGGCAGAGCCGCATGGGGAAAAACGTTGAAAGAGGGGTTGCTCAGCAACAGGTCAGGTCGGCCTTGGCGTCAAGTGGGACGCAGGGCTGCCAGGACGGAGGTGAGTCGATCGCGCACATCGCTTGATGCAGAAACCAACGGAAGCCGGGGGGCACCAACGGACCAGCCGCTCAGTTCCAAGGCCGCCTTCACGGGGATGGGATTGGTGGTGCAGAACAGGGCTTTGCAGAGGGGAAGCAGTTGCTCGTGCTCGGCCAACGCCGCCCTGAAGTCACCGGCGAGGAAGGCCTGCACCATGCGCTGAATCTGATCGCCAGCGACATGGCTGGCGACGCTGACGACGCCGACGGCACCGACGGCCATCATCGGCAGGGTCAAGGCGTCATCACCGCTATAAATCGCCAGGCGTTCACCGCAGACCGCGCGCAGCGCGCTCACCTCTTCGGTCGTGCCACTCGCCGCCTTGAAGCTGACCACATTCGGGAGGTCCATCAACCGAGCGGCGGTCTCTGGATTCAGGCTGCAGCCGGTCCGGCCGGGGATGTTGTAGAGCATCAGCAGCGTCTGGGGGGCCGCCTGGGCCACGGCCCGGAAATGGGCCTCCAGCCCCTCCTGGGGAGGCTTGTTGTAGTAGGGCACAACCACCAAGGCGCCGTCAGCGCCGAGCGCGGCCGCCTCACCAATGGCCTCGACAGCCTCGGCGGTGCAGTTGCTGCCGGTGCCGGCCAAAACCTTGGCGCGGTCCCCCACGGCAGCTTTGACCGCGGAAAAGAGTTGGTGCTGCTCATCCCAGCTAAGGGTGGGCGATTCGCCGGTGGTGCCGCAAATCACAAGGCCATCGGAACCGTGATCCACCAAATGGCTGGCCAACTTGGCCGCCATCGGGAGATCCACCGAACCATCAGCCGAAAACGGGGTGATCATCGCGGTGATCACCCGGCCAAAGGGGGCCGGGGAGGGCGCGCCTGGGGTCAAGGCCGTACTCATGCCGAGACTCCCACTGGGGCCTGAGCCGCGGCGGCAGCAGCCACGGGATCGAGCAGCAACTCAGCGATCTGGATCGCATTCAGGGCTGCCCCCTTACGGATCTGGTCGCCGCACAGCCAGAGCTCAAGGGCGTTGGGTTCGCTGAGGTCCTGGCGAATGCGGCCGACGGCCACGGGATCCCGGCCGGTGACATCCGTCGGCATCGGGAAGCGGTTAGAGCTGAAGTCTTCGATCAGTTCAACGCCGGGTGCGTCCTGCAGCAGCGCACGGGCTTCCTCGACGGGGAAGGGTTCGCAGAACTCGATGTTGATCGCCTCGGAGTGGGCGCGCAGAACAGGAACGCGAACGCAGGTGGCCGAAACCCGGAGGTCGGGCAAACCCATGATCTTCCGGGTTTCATTGACCATCTTCAGCTCCTCTTCGCAGTAGCCGTTGTCCTGCAACGGGGAGTTGTGCAGGAAGAGGTTGAAGGCCAGGGAATACGGCAGAACACTGCTCATCGGCGTCCCGCCGTCGAGGACCGTGCGGCTGAGTTCGCTCAACTCTTCCATCGCACGGGCACCCGCACCACTCGCTGATTGGTAGGTGCTGACCACCACCCGACGCAGGGCACGGCGAGCCGCCAAGGGCGCCAAAGCCAAGGTCATCAAAATCGTGGTGCAGTTGGGGTTAGCGATCACCCCCTGATGGCGGAAAGCCTCGTGGGGATTGACCTCGGGAACCACCAGGGGAACCCCGGCTTCCATCCGAAACGCACTGGAGTTATCGATCACGACCGCCCCAGCGGCGGCAGCGATGGGAGCCCATTGCTTCGAGACGGAGCCACCCGCCGAGGCGAGCACCACGTCCACGCCGGCAAAGGCCTCAGCCGTGACGGGCTGAATGGTCAGCTCCTGACCGTTCCACTCCAGGGTTTGACCGGCCGAGCGCGGTGAGGCCAACAGGGTGAGCTGACCCACCGGGAAAGCCCGCTCCTTCAGCAAGGTCAGCAGCTCTTGGCCAACCGCTCCGGTCGCTCCCAGGACGGCGACATGCAGCGGACGGTTGGGCAGCGAACGAACGTCAGTGGAAGTCAACGGAGGTGCAGGGAAGAAGTGGGGCGGAAAGACTGGGAATCCGAGCGGGACCTCATCTGGAGGCCGATTCGCTCAAGCAAGAACAGGGAGAAAACGGACGCGGGAGCCGTGGGCGCCGATTAAGGAAGTGAGATCAGAGGAGAGAAGGGATGGAGCGAGAAATCAACGGAGAGCGCGATCAACGAACCCAATACCGAGGAAAGCGAGCGGTGGAGCATCCCGGGAAAGACGGATGCACGACCTACCACAACTGAGCGATGTCCTTGTGGACGCCGCCAAAAAGCTCTTCAGGTCACTGGTTCTTGCCCAAGACAATACGTGGCCAAGGCCGACCACGAACAGGCCTGTTGGAGCTCGTCACAGGTGACTACTTAGGATCGTGGGCTGCCCTAGCCGACTGTTCGGCCCGACGTCTCGATCGCATCCATGAGCCCTGCCGCTAGCACCGCCAGCAAAGCCACTGCCAAACAGGCAGATCTCAAGCTGAGCACCAGCGCCCGTCCCGGCAGCCGGATGGCGATCGAAATTGCCGTTCCTGGGGAGCGCACCCAAGGGAGCCACAACGCGGCCGTCGAGAAGCTGAGCCGCAGCGTGAAACTCCCCGGCTTCCGCAAGGGCAAGGTGCCCCGCGCGGTGCTGATGCAGCAAATCGGTCCCCTGCAGATTCGGGCAACCGCCCTGGAGTCCCTGGTGGACAGCGTCTTCAAGGACGCCCTCAAACAAGCCGACATCCCCGCCATCGGCCAACCGGCCCTCGACGGCGGCTTCGAATCCCTGCTCGAGCGCTTTGAGCCCGGTCAAGAGCTGACCTTGACCCTGGAGATGGATGTGGAGCCCACTCCGAAGCTCAAGAGCACCAAAGGCCTCAAGGCCGAAGCCGAGTCCGTCAGCTTTGATCCCGCCCGCATCGACGAACTGATCGAGCAATCCCGCCGTCAGATGGCCACCCTCGTACCGGTTGAAGGCCGTGCCGCGGCCTCCGGCGATGTGGCTGTTCTCAGCTTCAAGGGCACCTACAGCGACACCGGCGAAGCCATCGAAGGCGGCAGCGGTGATGCCATGGAAGTGGAACTGGAAGACGGCCGCATGATCCCCGGCTTTGTGGAAGGGGTCATCGGCATGAAGGCCGGCGAGAGCAAGACCATCGCTTGCCAGTTCCCCGAGGACTACGCCCAGGAAGACGCTGCCGGCCGGAAAGCCAGCTTCGACATCACCCTGAGCGAGCTCAAGGGTCGTGAACTGCCCGCCCTGGATGACGCGTTCGCCCAACAAGCCAGCGACAAGCAAACCCTCGCCGAGCTGCGCAGCGATCTGGAGACCCGCCTCAAGGAGGACGCCGAGCGTCGCCACCAGTCCAACCGCCATGACGCCCTGCTGGCGGCCCTGGTGGAGCAACTGGAGGTTGAACTGCCCGAGACCCTCGTTCAAGAGGAGATCGTGACCCTGCTCGAGCAAACCGCTGGCCAACTGGCCCAACAGGGGATGGACGTCAAAAAGCTGTTCACTCCTCAGCTGATCCAAAGCCTGCGCGAGACCTCTCGCCCCGAAGCCGAGGAGCGCCTGAAGCGCAGCCTGGCCCTCAAGGCCCTGGCCGCCGCCGAGAAGCTGGAATTGGAAGCCAGCGAAATTGACGCCAAGATCAAGGAACTCAGCCGCGGCTTTAGCGACAGCTCCCGCATCGACCCCGAGCGCCTGCGCCAGGCCGTTCAGGAAGACCTGATGCGCGAGAAGCTCCTGGGCTGGCTGGAGAGCAACTCCACCATCACCGAGAAAGCTGCAGAGGCCGGCGAGGAGAAGCCCAAGGCCAAGGCCAAGAGCGCTGCCAAGAAGAAAGCCAAGGCTGACGACGCCGAGGCAGCCACCACCGAGGCCTGATCCCCATAGATTGGCCGGACTGACCCCAGTCCGGCCGCGTGATCAACGCCAGCACCCCCCATCCAATTCAGAACCGCTGGCTGGGCCAAGGGCCCCAATCCTCGATTTCGACTGGCCCGTCCGCCGCTCCCGGAGTGCTCCCCACGGTGGTGGAGCAATCCGGCCGCGGCGAGCGGGCCTTTGACATTTATTCCCGCCTGCTCCGCGAGCGCATCATCTTCTTGGGCAGCGGCATCGACGACCAAGTGGCGGACGCGATGGTCGCCCAGCTGCTCTTCCTGGAAGCCGAAGACCCCGAGAAGGACATCCAGATCTACGTCAACTCCCCCGGGGGCTCGGTCACCGCTGGTCTGGCGATCTACGACACCATGCAGCAGGTCGCACCTGACGTCGTGACCATCTGCTACGGCCTGGCTGCCTCCATGGGCGCCTTCCTCCTCTCCGGCGGCACCAAGGGCAAGCGGCTCGCCCTGCCCAACGCGCGGATCATGATCCACCAGCCCCTGGGCGGGGCCCAAGGCCAAGCCGTGGACATCGAGATCCAGGCCAAGGAGATCCTGTATCTCAAGGAGACCTTGAACGGCCTGATGGCGGAACACACCGGCCAGCCCTTGGACAAAATCGCGGAAGACACCGACCGCGACTACTTCCTTTCCCCGGCAGAAGCGGTTCAATACGGCCTGATCGATCGTGTCGTCACCGATACGACCCCGGTTTGATCCTTAAGGACGGCTGACGAAGCGCTGGATCGCACCGATCCTGAAGTTTCGGGACACCGCCACGAAGCCCTCCCGCTCAACGCCGCCACAGCCCCTGCCCGATGGCCAAGTTCGACGCCCACCTGAAGTGCTCGTTCTGCGGGAAGTCGCAGGATCAGGTGCGCAAATTGATCGCCGGCCCAGGCGTCTACATCTGCGACGAGTGCATCGATCTCTGCAACGAGATCCTCGACGAGGAGCTGGTGGAAGGCCATGACGGTGCCGGTGCTGGCCGCCAAGCCCAAGAAGCCAAGGGCAAAGCACCCGCCAAAAAAGCCAGCAAGCCAGCCCCAACGCTGGCCGAAATTCCCAAGCCCCAAGAGATCAAGGCCCACCTCGATGGCCAGGTCGTGGGTCAAGAAGAGGCCAAGAAGGTCCTCTCCGTCGCGGTCTACAACCACTACAAACGCCTGGCCTGGCAAGGGGACGGCAAGGGCGAGAGCAATGAAACCGCGACCAAGCTCCACAAGAGCAACATCCTTCTGATCGGCCCCACCGGAAGCGGCAAAACCCTGCTCGCTCAGACCTTGGCCGAGCTGCTCGATGTTCCTTTCGCGGTGGCCGATGCCACGACCCTCACCGAGGCCGGCTACGTCGGAGAAGACGTCGAAAACATCCTGCTGCGTCTGCTGCAAAAGGCTGACCTGGACGTCGATCAAGCCCAGCGCGGAATCATCTACATCGACGAGATCGACAAGATCGCGCGCAAGAGCGAAAACCCCTCCATCACCCGTGATGTCTCCGGGGAAGGCGTTCAGCAAGCCCTGCTGAAGCTGCTCGAAGGCACCGTGGCCAACGTCCCCCCCCAAGGGGGCCGCAAGCATCCCTACCAGGACTGCATCCAGATCGACACCAGCCAGATCCTGTTCATCTGCGGTGGTGCCTTCGTGGGCCTCGACGATGTCGTCCAGCGCCGCATGGGGCGCAATGCCATCGGCTTCGTACCCGAAGGGGGCCGCCGCGGCCGGCAAAGCAAGGACCAGCAGGCCGCTCAGGTGCTCCGCCACCTGGAGCCCGATGACCTGGTCAAGTACGGCCTCATCCCCGAGTTCATTGGCCGCATGCCGGTGAACGCCCTGCTTGAGCCCCTCGACAGCCATGCCCTCGAGGCCATCCTCACCGAGCCCCGCGATGCGCTGGTCAAGCAGTTCCAGACGCTGCTGAGCATGGATGACGTGCGGCTGGAGTTTGAACCCGGGGCCGTGGAAGCCATTGCCGCCGAAGCCCACCGCCGCAAGACCGGTGCCCGGGCGTTGCGCGGGATCGTCGAGGAACTGATGCTCGACCTGATGTACGACCTGCCCTCGGACAAAACCACGAAGGCCTTCACCCTGACCCGAGCCCTGGTGGAAGAGCGCACCCAAGCCAAAGTGCTGCCCCTGCCCGGCAGCGAGCCCGCGCAACAGGAATCGGCCTAGGGCCCCATGGCTGCTGCCGATCACCTTCAGGTGCCGCGGCAGCACGGCCTCTTCAACCACCACGGAATCGATCTCGGGGATGGGAGCGTCGCCCACTACCTCGAGGGCCGGGAGATTCTGCGCAGCCCCCTGGAGGAGTTCAGCCGCGGCCAGCCCCTCTCGGTGATCGCCTATCCAGCGGGCGACTGCTTACCGGCAGGCCAAACCCTGCGCCGGGCCATGGGGCGCCTAGGTGAGCAGAACTACAACCTGCTCTTCAACAACTGCGAGCACTTCGCCCATTGGTGCAAGACCGGGCGCCACCGCAGCGCCCAAGTCGAGGACGTGCTCCAGGCCGGTAGCTGGGGGGCGTTAGCGCTCGGGCAATTCATGCCGGCGGCCGTCCTGACCGGCACCAAGGCGCTGCTGCGGCAGGGCCTGCGCCTGGAGCCGAGCCAACTGGAGCAGGGCCGGGACCTCATCCGCCGCAGCCTCGAGCAACTCGATGCCCTACGCCTCAAGCTGCAAACCAAATTGGAAACCGAACTGGCGCGGGCCGAGGAGCGTTGGGGCCAAGGAGAGCCGCAACCCCAATTCCAACGTCTGCGCCTGGCCGCCCAAGCCCTGGCGGATCAACTCAGTGAAGTGGAGGAGATGGAAGCCAAGCTCGAGCAACTCCTGACAGATCGTCAGCAGGATTCAAAGCCGAACAGAGGCGTCGAGGGCCAGTAGCCTCCAGCCATGCCGGCCGCCTACCAACCGCTCCACCACAAGTACCGCCCGCAGCGGTTCGATCAGCTTGTGGGGCAAGAGGCGATCGCCGCGACCCTGGGCAACGCCCTGCGCTCCGGCCGGATTGCTCCCGCCTATCTCTTCAGCGGCCCCCGCGGCACCGGGAAAACCTCCAGTGCGCGCATCCTGGCGCGCTCCCTCAATTGCCTGAGCTCAGAGGGCCCGACGCCTGAGCCCTGCAGCACCTGCGAGCTCTGCACCTCGATTGCCAACGGCAACGCCCTCGATGTCATCGAGATCGACGCCGCCTCCAACACCGGCGTCGACAACATCCGCGAGCTGATTGAACGCTCACGCTTCGCCCCGGTTCAGGCCCGCTGGAAGGTCTACGTGGTGGACGAGTGCCACATGCTCTCGACCGCGGCCTTCAACGCCCTGCTCAAAACCCTGGAGGAGCCGCCGCCGCGGGTGGTCTTTGTGCTGGCCACCACCGACCCGCAACGGGTTCTGCCCACGATCCTGAGCCGTTGTCAGCGCTTTGACTACCGGCGCATTCCCCTGGATGCCCTCGAGCGGCACCTGGGCTGGATCGCTGAGCAAGAGGCGATCCAGATCACCCCCGAAGCCCTGCATGTGGTCGCCCAGCGGGCCCAGGGGGGCCTGCGGGATGCCGAGAGCCTCCTCGATCAACTCAGCTTGCTGCCGGGGCCCGTCGAACCCATGGCGGTCTGGGAACTGCTGGGGGCCGTGCCCGAGCAAGAACTGCTGCAACTCGCCCAGGCCCTGGCCGGGAGCGAGCCGCTCGGGGTCATCGAAGCGATCCGCAACCTGCTGGAGCGCGGCCGTGAGCCGGGTGCGGTCCTCCAGGGGATGGCGGGCCTGCTGCGGGACCTCGTCCTCGCCGGCGTCGCCCCGGACCGCCTGGAGCTCACCAGCTTCTCGCCGCAGATCCGCGGCGAGCTGCCGACCCTAGCCCGCAGCATCGGCAAAGCGAAGTTGCTGCGCTGGCAAGCCCAACTCAAGGGAAGCGAGCAGCAACTGCGCCAGAGCGTTCAACCCCGCCTCTGGCTCGAAGTGCTCCTGCTCGGCCTGCTGGCTGAACCGGCCATCCAGGCCAGCGCGCCCGCCCCAGCCGCGCCCCAACGAGCGGCCGCGGCCGTCAGTGCAGCACCGCCCACTGCGGCAGCACCGGTCACGCCTGTTCCTTCACCAGACCCGGCACCCGAGCCTGCTGCCCCTACTGCGCCCGCGCCCAGTGGGGAGTCCCCGGACCTGGCCGCCCTCTGGCAGCAAATCCTGGCGGGCTTGGAGCTGCCCTCCACCCGGATGCTCCTCTCGCAGCAGGCCTCCCTCGCCCGCCTGGACAGTCAGCGCGCGGTGGTTCAAGTCGCCGGCAACTGGACCGCCATGGTTCAAAGCCGTCTGCCCCTGCTGGAGAAAGCCGTCGCCTCCGCCCTGGGCAGCCCTCGCCAGGTCGTCCTCGAAGCCGGCAACGCTCCCGCCCCTGCTGCACCCATCGCCGCCCCGGCCGCAACACCAGCACCTGCTGAGCCGCCGGCAGCCAGTACGCCAGCCCCCACTCCCGTTCAGGCTCCAGCGCCAACGGCCGTGAGCGCGCCGCCTGCCGCTGCACCCGCGCTCCCATCACCCCCGGTTCCGGCGCAGACCGCGCCAGCAGTGCCCAGTCCCCAGCCGCAGCAGGCGCCCGAGCCGGAACCCAAACCCGCGGCCGAGGCCCCAGCCCCCGTACGGCAACCCCATGGCCTGATCGACGACCAAGCGAAGCGACTGGCTGATTTCTTCAACGGTGAAGTTGTCGACGTGCAGGATCCCCTGCCGGAATTAGGAGACGATCAAGCCGTCGCTTGATCCGGCTCAGGCTCGGCACCCACGTGCAGCGTCTTGGCCCAAACCAGACGTTTGGGCAGCAGGGCCATGCGCAAGGTGGTGTACGGGATCACCACAAACCAATGGGCCAGATAGGCGATGCCCCAGGCGAGGTTGATCGGCCCCATCGCCGGCAGGTCTGGGCCCTCTGAGCGACGGGTGCAACCCACCAAGATCGCTCCTCCAGAGAGGCCAAACGCGACAAAGGACAGCGGCCAACTCAGGGGAGCCGTACGCGTGATCAGCGCCGTCAAGGCATCGGCAGCCGCCATCACCGGCAAGGCGTATTGGAGCAGGAAAAAGCAGCTGAGATCGAGCTTGCGGGCCGCAGGCAGCTCCGGTCCCGTGAGCTGGGGCCAATAGTCAAAGAACCGTTGGAGGCCTCCCTCGGCCCAGCGCTGACGCTGGCGCCAGAGGGCACTCCAAGCGGTCACGGCCTCCTCCTGCACGGGCGGGTCCCAGAGCAACGCAACCGGTTGCTTCTGGACCAGCAGGCGGAAACTCAAATCGAGGTCATCAGTCACGGTGGCTTCGTTGAAGCCCTCGCAACTGAGCACGGCCTCGCGCTGGAGCAACTGACCGTTGCCGCGCAACTCAACGACCCCACCCGAAGCCAGGCGCCCCTGCTGAATGACGGCATCCAGGGCCATTTCCATGGCCTGGGCCCGGGTCAACCAGTTGAGGTCCGGATTCACCACGGACTTGCGTAGCTGAACCGCTGACCAGCCCCCCTGTTCCGCATAACGCACCAGTCGCTCGAGAACGTCGGGCTGCAGCTGGGCATCGGCATCCAGCACCAGCAACCAACGCCCTTGGAGGTTGGGGAGCACCGCATTGAGGGCCCCGGACTTTCCGCCGCCGGCATCGCGGGGCCGGCGCAACACCTGCAGTTGCGGGAAGCGGGCCTGATAAGCCGTCAGGACCTCGGGGGTCCGGTCCTCACTGCCGTCGTCAACGATCCAGATGGTCAAACGGTCCGCCGGATAGCGCAGGGCGGCCAAACGCTCGACCAAGCGACCAATCACGGCCTCCTCGTCACGGGCCGCCACCACCAGGTCAACGGCGGGCCAACTCTCGAGCTCCGTCGCGCTCTCCGCCTGGGCCCCGCGGAACGCGGGAAGAAAAACGGCCCGCAGGACGTACAACCCCAACAGGACCGTCAGGGCCGCGGCCGGCCAAAGGGCCTGGGCCGCAGGCAGCCGATGGGGTGCTGCTGCAGCCCCACAGCAACCGATCAGAAACAGGGAGGCCTGCAGTCGGCGCGCTCCTGTGGCTGTGCCCCCAGCGGCCATGGCGATCCCAAGGATGACTGGACTCTAAGAGCCCCCCTTCGTTGTCCCTAAGGACGGCAGCGGAACCAACTCCGTTCCGGGGTAGTAGTGCCGCAGGATCTGCTGCACGGTCCAACCGCGCCCCCCGAGATCGATGGCGCCGGCCTGGGACAGGCCAGCGCCATGGCCAAATCCGCCCCCTTCAAAGCGCCACAGGCCGGAGCCGGCCGGTTCGATCACAAACAAGGTGCTCGGTAAGCGCCGCAGGGTGCGGCGAATGGCATCACGGACGAGCACCCGCTCCCCCAAGGGACCGCGCAGGGCCAAGCGGACCACGCGGCCACTGGGGCCCCGTTCCAGCACAACCGGTTGCACCGGCGATCCAACGGCCGCGGCGCCGGAACCCAGGGCACGGGCAAAGGTCTCTTGCCCCAAGACCCGCCGCCAACGGAAGTAGGGGTGGTTCTGGCCATAGACCCCAGCGGTCGCGGCCAACACCGCGCGCACCTGCTGGCGCTGGCTCAGCGGTAGGGCCAACCCCTGCGGCGCTCCCCCCGCCCGGTCAAAGGCGGGCTCCAAATAGGGCAGATCTGGCAGGGACCAGGCTTCGTCCTCGTTGGCACTCACCCCACCGTTGCTGGCGTGATAGACGGCATGGATCGGCTCCCCCTGCCAGGCCAACACCTGCCCCTGCGTCGCTCGAATCGCCGCTTTGACCCCTGAGCGAGCCAGGCGTGGATCGCTGTAGACCTGACATTGGGTGTCAGAGCAGAGGTGGTACCCATCCAGGGCAAAGCGGTGCTGGTTGCCCAGGGCCCAGGTGCGGGCCAAGACCGCTTGGGCCGCCAGGGCCGCCGCCGGCGCGCCCGCCCCAATCTCATGGGGAACGACGCCCTGGAGATAGCGCTCGAGTGGCACCTGCTCCACCAGCGTCCAGCTCCCGTAGGCATCCGGCTGCAGCCGGAACGGGCCCTGAAACACCCCGCCCTCCCAGCGCAGACCGCCGGGGGCCTCAATCCGGACCGGTGCCTGGAGCGTCCTCCAACCCTCCGGCCGTTGCACCTGCAAGGACAAGACCTCGCTGATGACCTGTTCTTCCAGCTTCGAGCTGTACTCCGCTGGCGCAGGCTTCTCAGGAGCGGCCCAGACCTCCCACTCACCGGGGTGAGCCACGACAGCATTCGCCCCCAGACGCCGCCAGGCCAAAGCGGCCTGCTCCGCTGTCTCAAAACTGGAGAACGGCCCCAAGACCCGACGGCGAACGGTCATCGGCTCAGGCAAGGGCTGAGCTCTCCAACGGAAGGAGAACCGCTGAGCACGGCCCAACGTCCCGGTCGCATCGCTGAGCTCCAGCGCCGAGCCGGCGGCCACCAATTGCAGCGGTGCTTTCCCCAAATGGTCCTCAAGGGCCACCCAGAGCACGGGCTGGGCTCCGTCAACGGCCGGCGGTGCCGGCACGGGCCGGTGGGTCAGGGCCTGGGCATCCGTTCCTTGGCATCCGGCCAGCAGACAGGACGCGGCGAGTGCCGCCGTAAGGGAACGCAGCATGACCGGGCTTGATCCAGGACAAACCCTAGGGGGAGTTGGCGGAAGGCACTCTGAAGTCTTACTCTCATCGTTTGTGCACGAGCGCGTAGACAATGCCGAAGCTCAAGACCCGCAAAGCAGCCGCCAAGCGGTTCAAAGCGACCGGCAGCGGGAAGTTCATGCGCCGCCACGCTTTCCGCAACCACCTGCTCGATCACAAGAGCCCTAAGCGCAAGCGCTTCCTCGGCACCATGGCCGTGGTCGACGAGCGCGACGCGGACAATGTGAAGGCGATGCTCCCCTACAGCTGATCGCTTCACTTCCCTAGCTGTTTCAACACTTACTGAGAACCATTCATGGCCCGCGTTAAGAGGGGCAACGTCGCCCGCAAACGCCGCAACAAGATCCTTCGCCTGGCGCGTGGCTTCCGCGGTGGCAACGGCACCCTGTTCCGGACCGCCAATCAGCGGGTGATGAAGGCGCTCTGCAACGCCTACCGCGACCGTCGCCGCCGTAAGCGCGACTTCCGTCGTCTCTGGATCGCCCGTATCAACGCCGCTGCTCGCCTGAACGGCGTGAGCTACAGCCGTCTGATCGGTGGCCTCAAGAAGGCTGACGTGCAGCTGAACCGCAAGATGCTGGCCCAGCTGGCTGTGCTGGATCCCACCAGCTTCGCCACTGTCGTGGGCGCCGCCAAGAGCTGATCGCCCCTTCAATCACAACTAAGCCCAACCCGGTCGGTCCATGGATGTTTCACTCCCACAGGCCTACCTAGTCGGGCTTTTGTTGTTGCTAGGCACCGCCTCGGTCCTGGTTGCCCGTCAGATCCTGCGGGTCCGCCGCGACGAATCCGCCCTCGCGCGACTCGAAGCCCAAGCGAAGGGAAGCGAGAAGAGTGCCGGCGATCTCTACGAACTGGCCTCCGTCCAGCTGCGGAAGCGCCTCTATGGCCAGGCCACTGAAAATTTGAAGTTGGCCGCCAAACGCGCCAGCGGTGAGCCAAGCGAGGCCCAGGCCTTAATCGAGAACGCCCTGGGCTTCGCCCTTGCGGCCCAAAGCAACTACAACGGCGCCATCAAGCACTACCGCGCTGCCCTGCGGGCGAAGTCGGACTACCCCGTCGCCCTCAACAACCTGGCGTTTGCGCTGGAGAAACAGCAGAAAAGCGACGAAGCCATGGAGACCTACGCGAAGGTCCTGGAACTCGATGCTTCCAACAAGACGGCCAAGCGACGGCTCAAGCGTCTGGAACGCACCGCCGCCTAGGTCACCAAAAACCGCGAATCGCCGGAGCTGCGGTGGTGTCGGGAGTCATCACCAGCTGTCCACCGGGGTTGGTCAGTCGAGGAGCCGACCAGCCAACCAGCGTGAAACCCTGAAGGCCATTGAAGTAGCCGCCGCTCTGAAGATCAGAGCCGGGGTAATCGCCCAGCAGCAGCAAATCCAGTTGGTCGGAGGCGGCGTTCAAGTTGCCCTGCACGGGAATCGTGGTGGATCCGAGGGTGATCTCCCCCCGTACATCCACCATCTGGCCAAGGGCCTTGAGAGACGAGAGGGTCAGTCGGACATTGGCCGCTTCACCGGGACCAAAGGGGGTGTAGCTCCCGGACCAAGACCGAGGCAGGTCCTGCACCAGTTGCTGCGCACGCGCCAAGGGATCGAATTGGCGCACGGTGGCCGCCATGCCGAAGTTTTCCTGCAGCGGGGTGCTCTGGCTGGGAGCGACAGGCTCGGTGGACAGCGGAAGCGCAGCCAACAGCAACGGAATCACGGTGGCGCCATCAAGTGGCCCCACGTTAAAGATCAAGGCTGAAAACGACAGGGCTGCGCAGTACGGTCTCAGCACAGCTGATCGGATCCCCTTGTCTGCAGAGCCGCTGCACGCTGACGACCTGATCATCGGCGGTCGACGCTTCCGCAGCCGCTTGATGACGGGCACGGGCAAATATCCCAGCCTGGAAGCGATGCAGGCCAGCCTGGAATCCAGTGCCTGCGAGATCGTGACCGTGGCGGTTCGGCGGGTGCAGTCCCAGGCCGCAGGCCATGAAGGCCTGATGGAAGCCGTGGATTGGAGCCGCATCTGGATGCTGCCCAACACCGCTGGCTGCGCCACAGCAGAAGAAGCCATCCGTGTCGCCCGGCTGGGGCGCGAACTGGCGAAATTGGCGGGTCAGGAGGACAACACCTTCGTGAAACTCGAGGTGATCCCGGATTCGAAGCACCTCCTGCCCGATCCGATCGGAACCTTGGAAGCGGCAGAACAGCTGGTGAAAGAAGGCTTCACCGTGCTGCCTTACATCAATGCCGATCCTCTTCTGGCCAAGCGCCTTGAGGAAGCCGGCTGCGCCACCGTGATGCCCCTGGGCTCCCCCATCGGCTCTGGGCAAGGGATCCGCAATGCGGCCAACATCGCTCTAATCATTGAGAACGCCTCCGTTCCCGTGGTTGTGGATGCGGGCTTGGGGGTCCCCAGCGAAGCCGCCCAGGCCATGGAGATGGGTGCCGATGCACTGCTCATCAACAGCGCCATCGCCCTGGCAGGGAATCCAGCGGCCATGGCGCGGGCGATGGCCATGGCCTGTGAAGCCGGACGCACCGCCTTCCACGCCGGCCGTCTCCCCGTGCGTGGCGAAGCCAGCCCCAGTTCCCCGACGGGCGGACGCGTCGGCACATAAAGCTTCCGCACAGCGACGATTCAATCCGCCACTTCGTCCTTACTGTCGCCTGAACCACGTGCCACGGCGATGCAGGTCACAGAAGAGGACGGCGGCCGGCTGAATGCCTTTGCCAAAGAACCCCGGATGGAGGTGATCGAGGCCGGAGAAGCCCGTGGCGCCAACAGCAAAGTGCTCCTAATCGGCGGCGCGCTGCTGGTGGTCCTGATGATGGCCGTTACGGTAGGAATCAGCTGAATCCCTGTAGTAGCTTGCCCTGACGGAGCAAGTGCTCGTTCAGCAGGAGTCCAGCGGTGAAGGTTTTCGTTCTCGGCGGTGACGGCTTCTGTGGCTGGCCGTGTGCCGTGAACCTGGCCGACCAGGGCCACGAGGTGGTCATCGTCGACAACCTGAGCCGCCGCAAGATTGATATTGATTTAGAGGTGGAGTCCCTGACTCCCATCTCCAGCATTGGCGAGCGCCTGAAGGCCTGGGAAGAAATCGGCGGCAAGCCCATGCGCTTCGTGCACATGGACATCGCCCACGAATATCAGCGGTTAGTTGACCTGCTGGTCGCTGAGCGCCCTGACTCGGTCGTGCACTTTGCCGAGCAGCGGGCCGCCCCCTACTCGATGAAGAGCAGCGCCACCAAGCGCTACACCGTCGACAACAACGTCAACGGCACCCACAACCTGTTGGCGGCCATCGTCGAGAGCGGCCTGGATTGCCACGTGGTGCACCTTGGCACCATGGGCGTGTACGGCTATGGCTCCCACCGAGGCGCCACGATCCCCGAGGGTTACCTCAAGGTTGAGGTTCCCCAGCCCGACGGCAGCCGTTTCGAAGAGGAGATCCTCCACCCGGCGAGCCCGGGCAGCGTCTATCACATGACCAAGACGCTGGATCAGCTCCTCTTCCTCTACTACAACAAGAACGACCAGGTCCGCATCACCGACCTGCATCAGGGCATCGTCTGGGGCACCAACACCGATGCCACCGACCGTGACCCTCGCCTGACGAACCGCTTCGACTACGACGGCGACTACGGCACGGTTCTGAACCGCTTCCTGATGCAAGCGGCCATCGGCTACCCCCTGACCGTGCACGGCACGGGCGGCCAAACCCGCGCCTTCATCCACATCCGTGACTCGGTGAAGTGCGTCCAGCTGGCCCTGGAGAACCCCCCCACCAAGGGCGAGCGGGTCAAGATCTTCAACCAGATGACCGAGAGCCATCAGGTGGGAGAACTGGCCAAGAAGGTCGCCGCCCTGACCGGTGCCCAGGTCAACAACCTCCCCAACCCTCGCAACGAGGCGGTGGAGAACGATCTGATCGTCGACAACCGCTGCTTCATCGAGCTGGGCCTCAACCCCACCACCCTCGATGACGGTCTGCTGAAGGAAGTGGTGGAGATCGCCACCCGCTACGCGGACCGCTGCGACCGCAACCGCATCCTCTGCACCTCGGCCTGGACCAAAACCCAGGAGCAAGCCATTAAGGCGGCCTGATTGCCTTGAAAATCGCCCTCTTCACCGAGACCTTCCTGCCGAAGGTTGATGGGATCGTCACCCGACTCACCAAAACGGTGCAGCACCTGGTGGCGGCCGGTGATGAGGTGATGATTTTCTGCCCCGAGGGGGCACCCGAGAGCTACATGGGCGCACAGGTGGTGGGCGTTCCGGCCATGCCCCTGCCCCTCTATCCGGAACTCAAGCTGGCGCTCCCGCGCCCGTCGGTCTCCGACGCACTCGAGGTCTTTGGCCCTGACTTGGTGCACGTGGTCAACCCCGCCGTCCTGGGCTTGGGGGGGATCTGGTTGGCGAAGACCAAGGGCTATCCCCTGGTAGCCAGCTATCACACCCACCTGCCCAAGTACTTGGAGCACTACGGCCTCGGGATGCTTGAGCCGGTGCTGTGGGAACTGCTGAAGATGGCCCACAACCAGGCGCAGCTGAACCTCTGCACCTCCACGGCGATGGTGGCCGAGCTGAGCGAGAAGGGAATCCAACACACCGATCTTTGGCAGCGGGGCGTCGACACGGACCTGTTCCGCCCGGAGCTCCGCAGCCAGGCCATGCGCGAGCGGCTGTTGGCGGGTCAGAGCGACACCGGCAAGCTGCTGCTCTACATCGGTCGCCTCTCCGCCGAAAAACAGATCGAGCGCATCCGCCCGGTGCTGGACGCCATGCCCGATGCCCGCTTGGCGCTGGTGGGCGATGGCCCCTACCGCCAACAGCTCGAGACCCTGTTCGCCGGCAGTGCGACGAATTTCGTGGGGTACCTGGCCGGCGAGGAGCTCGCCAGTGCCTATGCCAGCGCCGATGCCTTCCTCTTCCCCAGCAGCACCGAGACCCTGGGCTTGGTCCTGCTCGAGGCCATGGCGGCGGGCTGCCCGGTGGTGGGCGCCAACCGGGGCGGCATCCCCGACATCGTCAGCGATGGGGTCAACGGCTGTCTCTATGAACCCGATGGAGCCGATGGCGGTGCCGGAAGCCTGACCGCGGCTACCCAACGGCTACTCGGCGATCCCGGAGAGCGCGAGCAACTGCGCCGGAATGCCCGAGAGGAAGCCGAGCGTTGGGGCTGGGCAGGAGCGACCGAGCAACTGCGCGGCTTCTACCGGCAAGTGCTGCAAGCCCCAGCCCAGAGCCTGGTCTAGCGGCTGCGTTGTTGAGCCCAAACCTGCAGCACCTGACGGGCCATCGGCAGCGCGTGCACTGAACCACCCCCCGGGGTGTTCTGGGCGAAGGCAACCACGACGATCTCCCCATTCGGATAGGGGGCAAAGCAGGCAAACCAGGCGTGGTCCGGTCCTCCCGTGCTGTCCTCGGCCGTGCCCGTTTTGCCCGCGACGGGAGGCAACTCCGCCGCTTGGTTCATGGCATAGCCGGTGCCCTCTTGGACCACCTTGCGCAAACCAAGGTTGATTGTGGCCAGCGTGGAAGGCTTGATGTCCACCTTGGTGCGCCGCGGAGGCGCCGTCCAGTCCAGACCGCGATCAACAAGATGCGGGGTGATCAGATAGCCGCCATTGGCAAAGACGGCATAGGCCCGAGCCAGCTGCAGGGGGGTGACCTGAACCACGGACTGACCGATGGACATGCTCGCCATGTCCTCGGGGATCCAGGGGGTGGTGCCGGGCTTTCCCCAGGTCCGCCCCTTCGCGGCCCACTGTTCGTTGCCCACCAGACCGGTGCTTTCCTCGTAGCCGATCTCGATACCGGTGGGCTTCGTGAAGCCCAACTTCACGGCGGCGTCATAGAGCGGCATCGAGCCCACCCCAACGCCAATTTGGTAATAGAAGGTGTTGCTCGAAAAGCGAAGGGCGTCCTCGTAGCCGATCAAGCCAAACCCGGCGCCGTTGTGGTCCGGGAAGCAATGCCCGCCATAGGTGATGCAAGCGCGGGTCATCAACTTGGTGCTGGGCGGGAACTTGCCGGAGGCCATCCCAGCGAAGGCGGTCACCGGCTTCCAGGTGCTGCCGGGGTCGTAGGCATTCATGGCCCGGCTGAAGAGCGGTTTCGAGGGCGACGCAAATAGGGCGTCGTACTCCCGCTGGGTGGTGACGGTCTTCGAGAAGAAGTTGGGATCGAACGTGGGGCGACTGGCGAGCGCCAGGATCGCCCCCGTTCTGGGATTGAGGGCGACGATGGCGCCCCCCGGCTTGCCCTTGAGGGCGGCCTCAGCTGCCCGCTGCAGCGGCAGGTCCAAGGTGACCACCAGATCTTTGCCGGCCTTGGACGGTCGATCGCCGAGGACGCGCTGAATCTCACCCATGGCGTTGACCTCGACCATCTGGCCGCCCCAGGTGCCGCGCAGGTGTTTCTCGTAGGCGGCCTCCACTCCGATGCGGCCGATGCGGTCGCGAATCTTGTAGCCCCGCTTCGCCAGAACCTTGTATTCCTGCTCGGTGATCGGCTGGGTGTAGCCCAAGGTGTGGGCCCCAAGCGAGCCATGGGGATAGCTGCGCACCACGTCCAGATCAACCTGTGCCCCCCTGAGGTCGCCGGCCTGCTCGCGGAAGCGCAGCACCTGCTCTGGCGTCAGTTCACTGGCCAGCTCAATCCGGTATTCCTGCTTGCCGGGCCCCCGACGCTTGCGCTGCTCCAGTTGTTTCTGGGGGATGTTCAACAGGCCGCTGAGCCGATCCCGCAAGGCGGGCCAGGTCCCCTGCGGAAGATCCTTGGGTTGCAGATAGAGGCTGTAGATCAGACGACTGGAGACCAGGACCTGGCCATGGCGATCCAGGATCCGCCCGCGCACGGGATTCCGGGCCAGCAAACGGATGCGGTTCTCGTCGGCCCGCTCACGGTTCTCACTGCCGTGCAGAAGCTGCAACCAACCGAGGCGCAGCACCATCGCCGACGCGAAGAGGAGCACCAACCCCAAGAGGATCGCCGGCTGCCGCTGGAGACCGGCACTGCGATGGGGATTGGAGGCGATGGCCAAGGGTTCAGCTCCCTTCTGTGAGCCGTTGCTCGAGCAACATCAACCGCTCAGAGATCCGGGCTAAGGCCAGCTGCAACTCCTCTTCCCCGGCATCCAGGGCCGGTTCAACCGGCACATCGCTCACCTGCACCTTCATCACCGGGTTGCCCAGGCCAGGCTGAATCTGATCGAGCCGCTCACGGACCTGACGGGCGGCGTCCTCCCCTTCCTCCCGAAGCGCGCTCAGGCCATCGGGACCTTTCGAGAAGGCGTCCGCCACATCGCGGGCCCCGCCGCGTTTTGCCCGCTCCACGACCGCCATCCCCACGGGAAGGACGTCCTGCATCAGGGTCAAGCGCAGGCTGTCGAGGGGGTCGGAGCCCATGAAGCGAGGCAATGAGTGCGCTCAGTCTGGCGCCTGATCAGCGATCTGGCTGACCTAGAGCGCGCTGCGCGAAATGGCGGGCTGGACGATCTGCTGACGGCAGAACTGCTGGGACCCCAGCCACCAACCCGTGCCCACCGCGATCACCATCAGGGCGGAGAGGGGCAGTAGGGCCTGGCGGGTGACCGGCAGCACCATCCACTCGCTCCAATCACGGACCAAGCGTTCCCGATCGAAGCGGCGACGCTCGCTGGCCTGCTGCTGAAAGCGACGCTTCAGGGACTTGGAGACCCAGCGCTCAAAGGCTTTTTTCTTGGTGACGGCCATCTTCCGCTCGACCTCCAGCAGCTGGCCGGGGGTGAGCTCAGGGTTAAAGGTGCTGATCAGCTCGAGGCTCTTCAGGAACATCTCAACGGCACCGTCCTTGACGGCTCGGTCGTTCTCGCTGAGGAGCTCCCAATCCAACTCGGGATAGAAGCGCACCCGGTTGGTCGTGATCTGATCTTCCGCCAGTTGGCCAGGCTCCCTCAACCAACGGTCGGTATTGGCGTCAAAACGACGCCAATAGAGGAAGGGATTGAGGTACACCACCTTCCCTGCCAGCTGAATGCTGTCCTGCTGAAGGCGGCGCTGCAGCTGGATGTCCTGCTGAGGGGCGGCGGTCAAGGCTCCTGGGCCGGGGGTCCCGAGGGTAACGGAGTCACCCGGCCAAGGCCATGGTTCAGAGCGCGGGAATTATTCCCACTCGATCGTGCCGGGGGGCTTGCTGGTGATGTCGAGCACGACCCGGTTAACGCCTTTGACCTCATTGACGATCCGGTTGGAGATCTTCTCCAGCAGGTCGTAGGGGAGACGGGACCAATCGGCCGTCATGCCGTCTTCCGAGGAGACACAGCGCAGAACAATGGGGAAGGCATAGGTGCGGTTATCACCCATCACGCCAACACTGCGGACCGGTAGCAGCACCGCGAAAGCCTGCCAGATGTCGTGATACAGACCCGCGGCCTTGATTTCCTCGCGCACCACCAGATCGGCATCCCTAAGAATGTCGAGCCTGTCGTCGGTCACCTCACCCAGGATGCGAATCGCCAGGCCAGGACCGGGGAAGGGATGGCGGCCGACGATCTCCTCGGGAAGTCCCAGGGTGCGGCCCACCTTGCGGACCTCGTCCTTAAACAGACGCCGCAGGGGCTCCACCAACTTGAACTGGAGGTCCTTGGGCAAGCCGCCCACGTTGTGGTGGCTCTTGATCTTCACGGCCACCCGTTCACCCGTCTTGGGATCGACGTTGGTGCCAGCGCTCTCGATCACATCCGGATAGAGCGTGCCCTGGGCCAGGTAATCGAAGGGGCCAAGGCGCTTGCTCTCTTCTTCGAAGACCCGAATGAATTCGGTGCCAATCAGTTTGCGCTTTTCCTCGGGGTCGGTGACGCCCGCGAGTTTGTTGATGAAGCGCTCCCGGGCATTGATGTATTCGACCCGGATGTGGAACTTCTTGTCGAAGAAGTCCATCAGGAACTCGGGCTCACCCTTCCGCATGAAGCCCTGGTCGATGAACATGCAGGTCAACTGATCACCGATCGCCTTGTGCAACAGGAAGGCGAGGGTGGAGGAGTCGACACCACCGGAGAGGGCGAGCAGGACGCGCTTATCCCCGACCTGACGGCGTACATCGGCAACCGCCTCATCGATAAAGGCCGCCGTGGTCCAATCCGGAAGACAACCGGAGACGTGATAGACGAAGTTGCGGATCAGGGCCATTCCGCACTCGGAATGCACCACCTCCGGGTGGAACTGAACGCCATACAGACGGCGCTGGTGGTCGGCAACCGCCGCCTCAGGCGTGTTGTCGGTGTGGGCCAAGCGGACAAAACCCTCGGGCAGTCGCTCGACTGAGTCGCCATGGCTCATCCACATCGTCGAGCCCTCGTCGACGTTCGTGAGCAGGTCGGTGGGGTCGTCGACAAAGAGGGGCGCCTTGCCGTACTCAGCGCGGCCCGCGGCCACCACAGAGCCACCCAGCTGTTGAACCATCAGCTGCATGCCGTAGCAGACACCCAGCACCGGAATCCCCAGATCCCAAATCTCGGGATCGCACTTCGGGGCATGGTCCGCATAGACCGAACTGGGCCCCCCACTGAGGATGATTCCCTTGGGATTCAGCGCCTTTAATTCAGCCGCGCTGGTGGAGTACCCCATCACCAGGGAATACACCTCGGTTTCCCTCACCCGACGGGCGATCAGCTCGGAATATTGAGAACCAAAATCAAGAATCACAATCGCCGGATGGCGATTGGTTTCACCGATCGAGGTTGGAGTCACGTCTGACATGGAGCGACCAGCAGCTGTGGCCCAGGCATTCAGATCACCCTAGATCTCAGGCCCGAAAGCCCTCCAAAAGCTCGGCCCCGACAGGGCCACTGGCGCAGATGCTCCGGCTGCGGTCAAACAGCACCGCACCCAGCTGCAGCGCAGGGTTGTGGTGATGCTTCGCCAGGTAATCGCGGGCGCGCTGCTCAATTACGGCAGCCAAGCGCTGCTGCAGGCCCGTCGCCAGGCCGGCGTCGTCCGCCGCCAGGGCCGACAAGGCCTGGTCCACGCTGGCGGCTTCTAGCAACAATCGGATCTGCTCCAGCGAACATCCGTGGTGAACGGCCTGGGCCGCAAGGATCTCCAGGCGGCCATCCGCCAGATGGTGGTGGGTGTGAAAGATGCCTCCAGCCAGCTTGATCAACTTGCCCTGGTAGCCGAACAAGAGCAGACGCTTCACCCCCAGCTCAGCCGCGGCCACCAGCAACGGTCCAATCCAGTTGCCCGCCTTCAACAACAGCGCCGGCGGGAGCCCCTGCTGCGGAGCGAGATCCAGACCGTTTTCCCCCAAGACCAACACCAGATCGCCGCGCCAACGCGGCTCCTGGCTGCGGCGCTCCAACTCCTCACGGGCCTGGGCCAGTTGATCGGGGGCGGCACTGCGCTGCACCAAGGCCTGCGTGCCAATGAGGGCCAAGCCATCCACCACGCCAAAGGCGGCGTTGCTGGTGCGCTCTGCCCGTTGGCGCCCCTCCGGCAGGGTGATCGTCAGCCGCAGACCCCGCCCGCCCAGCAGCAATGGCAGCAGGTTGGTCTCCAGCAGCTGCCGGGCATAGGCCGAGAGGCACGCCTCCCCGGAAGCCGCATGGACCCCCACACCAGCCCCGGGCAGCACCTGCAACCAATCCCCCTGGGGGTCCGGCTTAGTCCAGCTGGCTTCCACCCAAACCTGCAGACCTCGGGTGAGATCCAACACCTCCCCAGGGTCACAGCAACTGGTGGCCAAGGCCCGCTCTGGGCTCAAGCGCGCAGCCGCCTGGACCGGAATCGCCGTCGCTGAACGGCCCGCAGCGGGCTCGAGGAGCAGTTGAACCTGGTCTTCGAACGGCAGCCCCCGCAGCTCCCGAACGGCCGCCACGGCTGCGGCCGCCACCCACACCGGCAGGGTGTAGCCGCACTCAGCCATGGAGCAAGGAAGGGTGAGGTCCGTTTTTTATGTTGGTCGATTGCGCTGTCGATCCAACGGGCAGCGATCGCCTTCCGCCCACGCCTCGGCAACCACCATGCAGGACAAGCTGACTCTGATGATCCCCGGCCCCACACCGGTGCCGGAAAGCGTCCTGCAGTCGATGGGGCGTCACCCCATTGGCCACCGCAGCGCGGACTTCCAAAAGATCGTCGAGCGCACCACCGCCCAACTGAAGTGGCTGCATCAGACCACCAATGACGTGCTGGTGATCACCGGCAGCGGCACCGCCGCCATGGAAGCCGGAATCATCAACGTGCTGAGCAAAGGGGACAAGGTCCTCTGCGGCGATAACGGCAAGTTTGGCGAGCGCTGGGTGAAGGTGGCCCAGGCCTATGGCCTGGAGGTGGAGGTGATTAAGGCCGAGTGGGGCTCCCCCCTGGATCCAGAAGCGTTCCGCACCGCCCTGGAGGCGGACTCCAGCAAGGCCATCAAGGCCGTGATCTTGACCCACTCGGAAACCTCCACCGGGGTCATCAACGACCTGGAGACCATCGCCAAGCACGTGAAGGCCCACGGCACGGCCCTGACCATCGCCGACTGCGTCACCAGCCTCGGGGCCTGCAATGTACCGATGGATGCCTGGGGAATCGACATCATCGGATCCGGCTCCCAGAAGGGCTACATGATGCCCCCGGGCCTGGCCTTCGTGGCCATGAGCGACAAGGCCTGGGAGGCCTACGGCCGCTCGGATCTGCCGAAGTTTTACCTGGATCTCGGCAAGTACCGGAAATCGGCCCAGGCCAACAGCAACCCCTTCACCCCCGCCATCAATCTCTACTTCGCACTCGAATCAGCGCTGGAGATGATGCAGGCCGAGGGCCTCGAGGGGATCTTTTCCCGCCACGCCCGCCATCGGGCCGCCGCCCAAGCGGGCATGAAGGCCATTGGCCTGCCCCTCTATGCGGCCGAAGGCTGCGGCAGCCCGGCCATCACCGCCGTGGCTCCCGACGGGATCGATGCTGAGAGCCTGCGCAAGAAGGTCAAGGATCGCTTTGACATCCTCCTGGCCGGCGGCCAAGACCACCTCAAGGGCAAGGTCTTCCGCATCGGCCACCTGGGCTTCGTCTGTGATCGCGACGTGCTGACCGCCGTCGCCGCCATCGAAGCCACCCTCCAGGAGCTTGGCCTGCACAAAGGCACCCCAGGTGCCGGTGTCGCCGCTTGCGCCGCCGCCCTGGCCAGCTGAAGCAGCCGACCACAAGGGATCTCCGTGAACGGGGCTCCCTTGCTACGCTTCTTTCAGATAGAAAACCGCCCTGATTTGGGACGCTATCTATCAACTTGCGGATGTAATTCAGTGGTAGAATGTCAGCTTCCCAAGCTGAACGTCGCCGGTTCGAGCCCGGTCATCCGCTTCTTTTCTGATCGCTACGCCAGCCGAGGCTTCAGCTTCGAGGCTTGATCAACTGCATCACTTGGGGGCCAACACTTCCGGCCCGACGCTCACAATCCAGGGAGCGCAGAATCTCACGGGCCGACTGTTCAATCTCGCCGCTCGAAGCGGCCTGCTCAGCCGCAGCAGAAAACGCCGCAGCCTCACGCATCAAATCGTCTCGTCGCTCAGCTACGGGCGCCTGCTGGCTCGCTTGCATTTATTTGCTCTTACTTGGATAAATATTAGTCGCCACGTTGAGCAAGCCCCAAAGAATGGGGCAGCTCTGACACAACGAACGCTCGAGAGCGAGCGTCGACTAGGTACCGGGCTCCTCGCGATTGCCCCCCAGGGCTGCGATTTGATCACGCAGTTGCATCACCCTTGAGGCATCCCCGCGGGTAATGGCCACGGCGAGGGCAAACTCGAGTTTCTCAAGTTGGTGGCCGCCCTCGGCGAACGACCGGCTGCTGCAGGCAGGCGTACCCGAAGCGGCAGGGGCAACGGGAACAGAGCGATGGCTATTGGAGAAGGCCATGGTTCGCTTTCTTTCCATTGTGGCCCCAGCGCAAGGGGTCATGCAGCCATGAGGTCATCCTCGTGAGGATTCAGCGACGCGGGGACCTCCTCCTCGGTTGCACCGTCCTCCAGCAGGCTGCGGCAGTCCGCCAACAGCGTCTCCACATGGTCGAGACGGCTCAGCTCCTCGGGATCGGGCGTCTCACCAACGGAGACCTGATCGAGCTGTAGCTCCATCGCATTGAGGCGCTGTTCGAGCTTCACCAATCGCTGCGAGAGGGCGGCAACGGTTTGAGCCAGGTCCTCGGTGGTGCGAGTGATGCGAAACGAGACCGATTCGCCAGCCATGCCCACGGTTCAACTGGCCCGATGACACCACAGCTGTGGGCAGTTCTCAAGCCCAAGCCGGCAAGCAGACTGAGGTCACCCCCTGGCAGCCCAGCCATGCCGTCCAGCCTCCACCTGCTGGCCTACCTCCTCGCGGGCATCGGTGGCGGCTTGCTCGCCCTGCGCACGGGGATCCCTGCGGCACCCCTCGCTGGCGCGCTCCTTGGAGCGGGGCTCGTCAGCATGAGCGGCAAGCTCGAAGCCGCCGATTGGCCCCTGGGGACGCGAACAGCCCTCGAAATCGGCATCGGCACGGTGATCGGCACCAGCTTGACCGCGACGGCCTTCAGCGAGTTGAGACAGCTCTGGCGGCCCGCCCTCTTGATCACCCTCACCCTGGTCATGACGGGCCTGGTGGTGGGGCTCTGGTGCAGCCGGCTGCTGGGGATGGACCCCTTGATCGCCCTCCTCGGGGCAGCACCAGGGGGCATCAGTGGGATGAGCCTGGTGGGTGCGGAATTTGGCGTTGGCGCCGCCGTCGCCGCCCTCCACGCCGTCCGTCTGATCACCGTGCTGTTGGTGCTTCCTCTAGCGGTGCGGCTGCTGCTGGGCCACGGGGACATTCCACCCCCTGCCAGCTGATTGATCGACCCCTGGATCCTGAGGGCAACGATCGATACGGTGGGACACCCAATGCCTTTCTCCTGCTTCGGCATGCGCTTCCCCCTGTCCCGCAACGGCCGGCTGCTTCGGCTGGCTGCAGCCCTTCCGCTTGCTGCCCTGGGCTGGTCCGCACTGCCGAGCGCTGCCCTGGCTGGCAACGAAACCGGCGCTAAGGGCGCCCAGATTTATTGCTTCATGCGCAGCAGCGGCAACAACCATGAGGTGAGCTGGAAAGCTGCCTACGCCGTGATCAAGCGGCAGAGCGCGTCCGTGTTCAAGACCTCCCCTGAGCACGCGGCCGTGATGATCACGGAAGCCGTCGTGGCCGATCCTGGCAAGTACAACGACTGCGGCCGCTACCTCGGCGACCTCTACGTGAAAGCTGTCGATACGACTGAGGAGAAGAGCCAGTCCACCCATCCCGACAGCACCAACCGCACCGGCACCAGCACGGGGATCACCAGTGGCACCAGCAACACCGGTGGCGGCAACGTGAACCGCTACGCCTACTGAGGCCGATGGCAACCCGCACCCGCCCTTGGCTACCGCCATCCCTTGGGGCGGGTTTGCTTTGGATCGCCCTTAGCAGCTGCAGTGCTCCACCGGAACCTGGCGAAAGCCAGACCCGGGTCGACGACTGCCTGCGCGGCGTCAATCTCGATCGTCTGCCCGCCCTGCTGAAGCACTGCGACGCCGTGGTCGAGGCTTTTCCCGAGCATCCGCAACCGCGCAACGAACGGGCCCTGCTGCTTAAGTTGGCCGGAAAGCCTCTGGAGGCCTGCCGGGACAGCCTGAAGGCCGCCGCCCTGGTCAAGCAAGGTAGGCACCCGGTCGACGCGCTGATGCGCGATGAAATCGACCTGCGCAGACGCAACTGCCTCCGCCTCACCACTGATCGAGCAGCTGCTGCACCATCCGCGGCAACGGCTGGCGATCCAACTGGGCCTGACCGCGACTAAGCAACAGGGCAATCCGCTCCTCCTTGTCGGCGATCAGGCAGTCCACCAACTGATCAGCCACCCCGAGTTGCAGCCAATGGCACTCAAGGGTGCCCTGCATGCCGATGCGGTGACAGCGGTCCTCCGCCTGCTCGGCATCCCCGGGGGTCCATGGCCGCTCCAGAAGGACCACATGCCTGGCGCGATGCAAGGTGAAACCGAGGCCCCCCACGCCGTAGGTGCTGATCAAGAGCTGCTCCTCCCCCGCCTGAAACCGATCCACCACGCTTTGCCGCTCGGCCGCCGCCAGACGTCCGGTCAGCAGGGCACCGCCTAGGCGCTGCTGCAGCAATTGGGCCGCCGCCACAAAGGCGGTGAAGACCACAACTGCTTGCCCCTCGGCCTGCAACTGCGCCACAAGGTCTGCAGCAGCAGGGAGCTTGTATTCCGCGCCGATCTGCCGCAGGGCGGTCAGCACGGCCAAGGCCTCCGCATCACGGCGCACCAGACCCGCCGCCGCACGACGGCGATAGTCCTCGACCTTGAGCTGCAGGCGGTGCTGGAAGCCTTGTCCCTCCGCTTCGCTCAGGGTGACGGGCAGCATCTGCCGCCGTTTGGGGGGGAGATCGAGGCAATCCTGCTTGCGCCGATGCAACAGCAGGGGCCGCACCAAGCGCTGCAGCTCGGGCAGATGGGTCGCCCCGGTGGCACTCCACTGCCGTGTCCCTGAGCGTTCATGCCAATGGCCGAGGCAGTAGCGCTCCTCAAAGGCCCGTTGATCCTTCGCCAGCGGATGCCCAATGGCGGCCAGCAGAGGAAACAACTGGGCCGGTCGGCCGTTCTTCATCGGCGTCCCACTCAAGAGCCAGGCGACCCGTAGCCGCGGATGGCGTGCCAAGCGCAGAAAGGCCTGGGTTCGCGCAGCGTTCAGGTTCTGGGCGTAGTGGGCCTCATCAGCAATCAAGACCGTGCCCGCCTCAGGCAAATCGTCTGGCAACGCCGCCCAACTGAGCAAGGTGATCTGCAGCTGCAAGGCCGCCGCCTCCTGCCGCCAATGGCGATGCAGGCCCGTTGGGGCAATGACCACGACATGGCAATCCGCCGCCCGAACCATCGCGCGTGCGGCAACCAAGGCGGTCAAGGTTTTCCCGAGCCCCATGGCATCCGCCAGCACGGCTCCGCGCCGGGCCAACAGCCAACGCACCGCGGCGCGCTGATGCGCGAAGAGCGCGCGTCCATCCGGCAGGGGATCCCCCAGTCCAGCGATCGCAATCAGCTCACGGTGGGGGGGCAACGGGGGCAGCGGCTGCTCCAGCCAGCGGCACCACTGGGGCAGCGGCTCCTCCATCGCAAACCGCTGGCCGAAGTGCTGACGCAACACCAGAGCCGCTTCCAGGGGAAATTCCCAACAGCCTTGTCTTGAGCGCCAGTACCCGCGCGGACGAACCGCCCGCAGCTGGGCCTGGGTCACCGCATCAAACGGCAGCATCAACTCAATGGAGCCCGATGCTCCTAGCCTCATCAGACAGCGCGCGGTGCGTTGCTGGGCCGTCGCAGCTGGGGCAGCAACTCATAATTTAGCGAAGCGCAGAGCCGGCGCAACACTTGCAATAAGCCTTGCAAAATGCATCGTTCGACACATTGACATCCAAGCCACTCAGGCCAGACTCGCAGCAACCGAATTATTCGGATGCACAGTAGGGATGCCGTTTTCCTTGAAGACTTGTGCCCCAAACTTCGCGTTCGTCGATGGAGACAATCCCTCCACACTTACACGGGGAAAACATGCATTTACTGCGGCAAACCTTCTGAATCCATAGATCACGTCTTTCCGCAAAGTCGCGGCGGACTGAGCGTGACCGAGAACTGCGTCCCCGCCTGCCTGGCCTGCAATGGGCGCAAGAGTGACGCCGATGCCTTCGAGTGGTACCGGCAGCAGCGGTTTTATGACCCTCGCCGAGCCATGGCCATTCGCGCCTGGACCGATGGCGATCTGCGCCTGGCCTTGCGCCTGCTGCAGTGGGCGAGCCCCGGAGCCATTCCCAAGCCAGCCGCGACGGACTCCGGCTTCAACCCCATGCAGCCGTACCTGCAGGCGGCCTAGGTCACCAAATCCGACAAGCCGCCGCGCCGTTGTGGCGCTGACAGATCTCCGCCTGGGCCTCGGGCTGATCCGGAGCGAGCAACAGCGCCGAAACCAGCATCAGCGCCAAAGCCGAAAAGCCGACCAGACGGCGCTCCACGCCCACCCGCGGACGTCGCTTGGGGCGCACGCGCACGGGAGCCTGAGCGACGAAGGAAGACGCGAGGGGGGCGGGGAAGCAGGATGCGGTCACCGATCAGCCAGCGAGTAATACAGGTGTACTCATGACGAGTCGTGGTGTCAACCCCTCCTCCCGCGTGCTGGTCATCGGCGGGGGATACACCGGTCAGCGCTTTGCTGCCGCGGCAAGGGCACGGGGAGCCCAGGTCTGGCTGACCTCACGGTCGGCCCAGGAGGAGCCGCACTGGCTCCGGTTCAATGCGGGCGAGGCGGCCATCCCCGAACTGCCTGAGGCCTTGAGCCATGTCCTGATCACGCTGCCTCCGAATGGGGACGGTGAGGACGACGCCTACAGCCTGCTCCTGGCATCCCTTGAGCAACAACCGCTCGATTGGGTGGGCTACCTCTCGACCACCGGGGTCTACGGCGACACCCAAGGCCAATGGGCCGATGAAGGGAGCCCCACCCAACCCGGGCTACGCCGCAGCCAATCCCGGCTCTCTTGCGAGCAACGCTGGCTAGACAGCGCTCTGCCGCTCCAAAGCTTTCGGCTCCCCGCGATCTACGGCCCGGGCCGTTGCCCTTTCCAGCAACTGGAACAGGGCACGGCACGGCTGATCCACAAACCCAAGCAGGTCTTCTGCCGGATCCATGTCGATGACATCGTTGGCGCCTTGCTGCACTGCTGTGACTTGCCCGCTGAGGCCAGGCCAACGGTGCTGAACGTCAGCGACGATCTGCCCTGCCCCTCCAGCGAAACCCTGGGCTATGCCGCCCACCTCTTGGGTTGCAAATTGCCCGCCGTCCGGACCTTCCAGGAGGCCCAGCCTGCGATGAGTCCAATGGCCCTCAGTTTCTGGGCGGACAACCGACGGGTCAGCAATGCATTGCTCTGCCAGAAGCTGGGCTATCGCCTGCGCTACCCGACCTACCGCGAGGGGTTTGCCGCCAGCTGGGATGAGGAGCGGATCCGTCCCAAGTGATGGAATAACGCTAGAGGCGCGTCGCGTCCGAGCCCGCCGGGCCTTGATCTGGGTCCGGCACAAAGGGCACCCCGGCATCGTGGAAGAGACGGTTCCAGTGCAACTCCACCCAGCCGTTCTGCACCCCTTTCACCAGGGCAAAGCCCATCCCGATCAGCAACAGCCAACGCAACATGGGTGATCCGCCAAGCGACAGCAACGCTAAGCGCCCTCGCCTGATCGTCTCGCTGGGCGATCCCGCGGGCATCGGTGGAGAGGTCGTGCTCAAGGCCCTGGCGCGTTGGAGCAGTGAAGCGGAGCCACCGCTGCTGGTCGGTTGCCGCCGCTGGCTCGAGGAGAACTACCAGCAGCTCAAACGCTGCAGCGACGCCCCCCTGGCCGACCCCGCCGGGCTCGAGCTGTTGGATTGCCCGCTCGAGCACCCCGTCCAAGCCGGGGCTCCAAATGCCCGGAGCGGTGATGCCAGCTTCCTTTGGCTCAGCGAAGCCGTCGCGCTCGTCAAGCGGAGCAAGGGCGCGGCCCTGGTGACCGCCCCGATCGCCAAGCAGTACTGGCACGCCGCTGGCCACCACTACCCCGGGCAAACGGAACGCTTGGCTGAACTGGCGGGTGTCCAGAACGCCTCCATGCTGTTCACCGCCCGCTCGCCCCAAAGCGGCTGGAGACTGAACACCCTGCTGGCGACCACCCACATTCCCCTCCAGCAGGTGCCCAAGGCCCTCAACCGGGAACGGGTGCAGGCCAAGCTCGATGTCCTGTTGGGCTTCTGCCGCCGATTCCGCCCGAATCCAACCCTGGCGGTGGCGGGGCTCAATCCCCATGCGGGGGAAGCCGGGCGCCTGGGCCATGAGGAGGCGAGCTGGCTTGAAGCGGCTCTCCAAGACTGGGCGGCGCGCAACCCGGATGTGCGACTCCTGGGGCCACTGCCCCCTGACACCTGCTGGCTCAGTGCGGGCCTGGCCTGGCGGCAGGGCGGGGACGCCCCCGACGGCTTCTTGGCGCTGTATCACGACCAAGGGCTCATCCCCGTGAAGCTCTTGGCCTTTGACCAGGCGGTGAACACCAGCCTGGGGCTGCCCTTCCTCAGGACCTCACCGGATCACGGAACCGGATTCGACATTGCCGGGAGAGGCCTGGCGCGCTCCGAAAGCATGATCGCGGCCCTCGAAGCAGCTCAGGAACTGGGCTAGGCGGGCTTCACCCGCATCAGCACTTGACCGAACTCAACGGGGGTGCCGTTCTCGACAAGGATCTCAACGACTTCGCCGCTCACCTCGGACTCGAGCTCATTCATGAGCTTCATCGCCTCGAGGATGCAGACGGTCTGGCCCACGTTGATCTTGGCGCCGAGCTCAACAAAGGCCGCCTCACCGGGGGCAGGGGAGCGATAGAAGGTGGCCACCATCGGAGCGGTGATCTCAATCAGATCGCTCCGCACTGCGGGGGCTGCCGGAGGAGCCGCGGAGGGAGCCGCTGCCGCAGGGGCGGGGGCTGCCGGGGCCGCCACGGGGGCGGCGGCTTGCATCACCACCTGGGGCTGGACGCCGGGCAGGTTGCGACGCAGCTCCAGGCGGAAGTCATCCCCTTCGAGCTTGAGCTCTTGGATATCGCTGTCACCAAGCAGGGCGATCAGCTCACGCAGCTGGTTGTGATCGAGTTGCATGGAATCAGTTCTCGCGGCCCAGGTAGCTGTCGGTGCGGGTGTCGATCTTGATCTTTTCGCCGATCGAGAGGAACAACGGAACCATCACCTGAGCGCCGGTCTCGACGATGGCGGGCTTGGTGCCGCCGGTCGCGGTATCACCCTTCACACCGGGATCAGTTTGGGTGATTTCCAGAACAACGGAGTTCGGGAGTTCCACTTCCAAAGGCTTCCCGTTCCAATAGACGACGTTCACCTCCATGCCTTCCTTGAGGTACTTGCGCTGGTCGCCGATCTGCTTGGCGGTCAGGCGCGTCTCCTCATAGGTGGACATGTCCATGAAGACGAAGTCGTCGGCCTCCATGTAGGTGTGCTGAAGCACCGCTTTCTCGAGAACCGCCTGGGGCACGGTCTCACCGGCCCGGAAGGTCTTCTCAACAACGTTGCCGGACTGGACGGCCTTGAGCTTGGTGCGCACGAAGGCAGAACCTTTGCCGGGCTTGACGTGCAGGAACTCGACGACGCGCCAGACCTGTCCGTCGATCTCGATCGTCGTGCCGGTACGAAAGTCGTTGCTCGAGATCATTCCGGCATCACGGTTCAGGCGGGATTGTACGGCTGTGGCAGAGTCCCGGCAGAGACAAGGCTGCAGCATGGATCTGAAGCGCTGGCTGGATCGCTGGGTGCCCGCCCTGCTGATCGCAATCGCTTTTGCCGCCTTCCCACTGGCGACACCGGTCCAAGCGGCCCTGCCGCCGGGGAATGCCGTGAAGGATCCCGCCGCAATCCTTCGCAACGCTCTGCCGATCGAACAGTCGGATCTGCAAACGCTGCAGCACAGGCTGGAGAGCACCAGCGACGACCTCAGGGCCAAGCGCTGGAGCGCTCTGGTGAATACGGTCAAACGCAGTCAGGCCCTACTCAGCACCCGGGCTGACGCCATCGTGGCGAGCCTGCCTGAGGCCAAACAATCTGAGGGTCAAAGCCTGATCACCACCCTGCAGGCCCAGATGGACACCCTGGTGGCCAGCAGCGAGAGTTCAGACCGTGATCGCTTCCTGGACGACCGCCGCGCTGCCCTAAGCACCGTCGGGGACCTGGAGGCCCTGCTGGTGGGTGATTTCCCGTTCGCCATCCCCAGCGACTTTGATGCGCTGCCCCGGCTGCTGGGGCGCGCAACCGTTGAAATCGAGACCACCAAAGGCTCCGTCACGGCTGTGGTGGACGGCTACAACGCACCCATCACCGCGGGTGCGTTCGTGGACCTGGTGAAACAGGGCTTCTACGACGGCCTCCCCTTCACCCGCGCCGAAGACTTCTACGTCCTTCAGACCGGCGACCCCAAAGGCCCTGAGACCGGCTACATCGACCCGAAAACGAAGGCTGAGCGCCAGGTTCCGCTGGAAATCATGGTTCCCGGGGAAGCCGAGCCCTTTTACAACGCCACCTTCGAAGACCTAGGCCGCTTTGAGGCCACTCCGGTGCTGCCGTTCGCGACCCTGGGCACCATGGGCTGGGCCCACTCCGACGAATCCCTCGCCGATGGCTCCTCCCAGTTCTTCTTCTTCCTCTACGAGGCCGAACTGACCCCAGCAGGCCTGAACCTCGTCGATGGTCGCTACAGCGCCTTCGGCTACGTGGTCGACGGCTTTGACGTGCTCGAAGAACTGGGGATCGACGACAGCATCGTCCGCGCTCGCCTGATTGACGGGGGCGAGAACCTCAAAGCCCACGCCTAAATGCGGCTTGATCAGCTCGGGGAATGGGAGCTGATTGAACGGCTCTCGGCCTATGCGCCCGAGGGCCAGCTGGCGGATGACGCCGCGATCCTGAGCCCGTCGCGGTCTGGAGCGGTGGTGGTCAACACCGATGTCCTCGTTGACACCGTGCATTTCAGCGACGCGACCATGTCCCCCCAGGACTTGGGCTGGCGCGCGGCGGCCGCCAACCTCTCCGACCTGGCGGCGATGGGGTGCAGCGACGTCCTTGGGCTCACCGTTGGCCTCGTCGCCCCAGGCGACACCGCCTGGGACTGGGTGGAGGGCGTCTACCAGGGCCTCTCTGAGGCCCTGCAGCGCTATGGCGGCAGGCTACTGGGCGGGGACTGCAGCAGCGGCCAACAACGCCTGCTGGCCATCACAGCCCTGGGGAGCCTTGGACCTGGCCCGATCCGCCGCGGGGATGGGCAACCGGGCGATTGGCTGGTGAGCACCGGCCCCCACGGCCTGAGCCGCCTCGGGCTGGCGCTACTGCAAAACCAACTGGAGGAGCCCGTTCCAGCGGACCTCAGGCAGCGCGCCATCCAGGCCCATCAACGGCCCAGGCCTCG
The DNA here is from genome assembly GCF_014217875.1 of Synechococcus sp. LTW-R. Lineage (NCBI taxonomy): Bacteria > Bacillati > Cyanobacteriota > Cyanophyceae > Synechococcales > Synechococcaceae > Synechococcus > Synechococcus sp. LTW-R. The sequence continues at coordinate 1,874,141 of NZ_CP059060.1, read as the reverse complement.
GCTGGATGCCATCGGCGCCCTTGAAGCGAGCCAGCCCCAGGGCTCTCCATGGCGAGTGTGCGGCACGGACAGCAGTGACGGGCTGCAGCGCGCGGTCCTGAACCTGGCGCACGCCAGTGGCTGCGCGGCCCAGCTCCAGCGCACCGCCTTGCCCTGCGACCCAGCGATGGCCGCCCTGAGCTCAGGGGAGCGCTGGTGCCTCAACGGAGGGGAAGACTTTGAACTGGTGCTGGCGCTGGAGCCGGCCTGGGCCCAACGCCTCGGCGCCGCGCTGCCGGGATGCCAGGTGATCGGCGAGCTAGTCGCGGCCGCCTCTCCAGCGCTGAGCTGGAGCGAGAGTGGTCTGCCCCTAAGCGACAACGACCCGGGTTACCGGCACTTCAGCTAGATCCAGGCAAGCCGGATCAGGCACAAAAAAGCCGCCCCTCGGGGCGGCTGAAGGGAAAGGCTGAGCAGGACTCAGATCACTTCCAGTTCTTGGCGACGATCTCGGCCAGATCGACAACGCGCTGGCTGTAGCCCCACTCGTTGTCGTACCAGCAGATGACTTTGACCATGTTGCCGCCCATCACCAGGGTGAGGTCAGAGTCAACGATGGTGCTCTCGTCGGTACCGGCGTGGTCGCTGGAGACCAGGGGAAGATCGGTGTACTTGATGATGCCCTTCATGCCGTTCTCAGACGCGGCCTTGAGGACAGCGTTGACCTCTTCCTTGGTGGTCTCGCGGCTCATCTCCAGAACCATGTCCACCACCGAGACGTTGGGGGTGGGGACGCGCAGAGCGATGCCGCTCAGCTTGCCCTTCACTTCGGGGTAGACCAGGGCGACAGCCTTGGCAGCACCGGTGCTGGTGGGAACGATGTTCACCGCAGCGGCACGGGCACGGCGCAGGTCACGGTGGGAGGCATCGAGGATGCGCTGGTCACCGGTGTAGCTGTGGGTAGTGGTCATCGTGCCTTTGACGATGCCGAAGGCCTGATCCAGGACCTTGACCACAGGCGCCATGCAGTTGGTGGTGCAGCTGGCGTTGCTGAGGATGTCGTAGTCCTCGTGGCGGTACTGATCGGCGTTCACGCCCACCACGAAGGTGCCGACTTTGTCGCCCTTACCAGGGGCGGTCAGGATCACTTTTTTGGCGCCGGCCTCGAAGTGCTTGCTGGCACCGACGTCGTCGTTGAAGACACCGGTGGATTCGATGACCAGATCCACGCCCCACTCCTTCCAGGGGAGGTTGGCGGGGTTGCGGTCATAGAAGGTCTTGATCGTCTTGCCGTTGATGACGATCGTGTTCTCGGTGGTGGTCACCTCTGCATTACGCAGGGGGCCAAGCATCGAGTCGTACTTCAGCAGGTGGGCGTTGGTGTTGGTGTCACCGGAACCGTTGATGCCGACGATCTCGATGCCGGTATTGCTTCCGCGGCTCAGCCAGCAACGCATGAAGTTGCGACCGATGCGGCCGAATCCGTTGATCGCAACCTTCAGCGTCATGGCGTATCGCGGGCAGGCCCGCTACAAGGGGTATTTGGCCGCCGATCATACAGAAATTCCCTGCCCCTCCCCATCTGGGGACATCGTTGCCCCACCTGTCGAAAGCGCTCAAATGCGCCGCTAGGAGGGGACAAGCGACCCGTTCGGGCTTAGTTTCTGGCCAGGCTTGGGTACGCCATTGGTCCTGACGCTTGATCGCCACCAACCGCTCCATTTCATTGGAGTTGGCGGCATCGGCATGTCTGCCATCGCCGGGATCCTGGCGGACCGTGGCTACAGCATCAGCGGCTCCGATCCGCGGGACAACGCCGTGCTGCAGGACCTGCGCAGCCGCGGGGTCCGGGTCTTTCGCGAACAAAGCGCCGCCACCATCGACGCGATTCGTAGCGGAACCTCCTGCCCGCCTGCTGTCGTCGTCAGCTCTGCGGTCCCGGCCAGCAACCCGGAACTGGTGGAAGCCGAACGTGCCGGCCTTCAAACCTGGCACCGCTCGGATGTCCTCGCGGCCTTGATTGCCGCCCAACCCTCCATCTCCGTGGCCGGCAGCCACGGCAAAACCACAACCAGCACCCTGGTGGCCAGCCTGCTGCACGCCACCAATCACGACCCCACGGCCGTCATCGGTGGCGTCGTACCTGCCTTCGCAAGCAACGGCCGCAACGGGAAGGGTCCCCTGCTGGTGGCCGAGGCCGATGAATCCGATGGCTCCCTGGTGAAATTCCAGTCCTGGCTGGGGGTGATCACCAACCTGGAGCTGGATCACACCGACCACTACAGCGATCTCGCCTCGCTGATCACGACCCTGCAGCGCTTTGCCAAAGGCAGCGAGAACCTGCTGGCCAACCGGGACTGTCCCGTGCTGCACGAGCACTTTGACGCCAGCCATTGGTGGTCCATCAGCACCAGCGAAGGCGTGGATTACGCCGCCATCGCCGATGCGCTGCATGGGGACAGCACCGTCGCCACCTTCTATGAACACGGCGAGGCCCTGGGGCAATTCCGGCTTCCCCTGCCGGGGCTGCACAACCTGAGCAATGCCACAGCAGCGATGGCGGCCTGCCGCCTCCACGGCGTGTCCTTCGACGAACTGCAACGGGCCGTGGAGGGACTGCAAGCCCCTGGACGCCGCTTCGACTACCGCGGCACGTGGTTTGGCCGCCAAGTGGTGGACGACTACGCCCACCACCCCAGCGAAGTGAAGGCGACCCTGGCGATGGCGCGGCTGATGGTCAGCAGCGGCCGCAGCCCCTTGCCGGAGCCCCCCCAACGGTTGGTGGCTGTCTTTCAACCGCACCGCTACAGCCGAACCGCTGAATTCCTAGCGGACTTTGCCGAGGCCCTGAGCCAGGCCGACGCCGTACTGCTGGCCCCGCTCTATGCCGCCGGTGAAGCGCCGCTACCGGGGATCTCCAGTGCGGCCCTCGCTGCTGAAATCGAGCGACTGGCCCCCGATCTGCCCGTGTGCGCCTTTGACACGCTGGACGCCCTGGCCGATGCCATCGGCAACAGCAGCCACAGCGGCGACCTGGTCCTCGCCATGGGAGCTGGAGACGTGAACAGCCTTTGGAGCCGCCTGGAAGGGCGCAGTGCCCCCGCTGCCGACCTTCCCCTTGTGGCCTAGCGATGGCCCCATCTCTTCCCGACGGCCTACGCCGCTCGGTCACCCTCGCTGACTACACCACCTGGAAAGTGGGAGGGCCCGCGGCGTTCTTGGCGGAACCTGAATCCACCGAAGAGCTACTGGCCCTCTTGCGCTGGGCCCAGACCGAGGGCTGCGGGCAGCGGGTCATCGGAGCAGGCTCCAACCTGCTGATTAGCGATCAAGGCCTCGAGGGGCTCACCCTCTGCACCCGCCACATCCAAGGAGCTGAACTGGAGAGCGCAAGCGGCCTGATTGAGGCCAAAGCAGGCGAGCCCATCCCCACCTTGGCGAGGCGGGCGGCGCGTGCCGGCCTGGCGGGCCTGGAGTGGGCCGTCGGCATTCCAGGCACCGTCGGTGGAGCGGCCGTCATGAACGCTGGGGCCCAGGGGGGCTGCACGGCCGAGGTCCTCGAAAGCGTCACCGTGGTGGACCCCAACCAGCCCGGCCAAACCCACACCATTCCTGGCCGGGAGCTGGACTTTGCCTATCGCCACAGCCGCCTCCAAGACGAGGCCCTGGTGGTCCTCTCGGCGCGCTTTCGGCTCTCGCCGGGCCACGACCCGAAAACCGTGAGCCAACGCACCAGCGCCAATCTCCACAGCCGAACCAGCAGCCAGCCCTACCAGCAACCCAGCTGCGGCAGTGTCTTTCGCAACCCCGAACCACAGAAAGCAGGGCAACTCATCGAAGGACTCGGCCTCAAGGGCTTCGCTATTGGGGGCGCCCAGGTCTCCCCGATCCACGCCAACTTCATCGTCAACACCGGCGCCGCAAGCGCGGGGGAGATTGACCAGCTGATCGCCCTGGTCCAGGAACGCGTGATGCAGCGCCACGCCATCGCCCTGCGCACCGAGGTAAAACGGCTCGGTCCCTTCGAGGACATCGCCTTAGCGGCGTAGCCTGCCTCAACCTCAGCAGTTAAGGCATGGCCGGTTTCGGTCTCCCCAATTTCGGCCAGCTCACCGAGGCCTTCAAAAAGGCCCAACAAATCCAACAGGACGCCGCCAAGCTCCAGGAGGAGCTGGATGCGATGGAAATCGAAGGCCAAAGCAGCTGCGGCCGCGCCAGTGTTTGGCTCTCAGGCAACCAGCAGCCCCTAAAGGTGCGCCTGGACCCCGCCCTGCTCGCCGAGGGTGCCTCCAGCACCGAGAACGCAACCCTCGAGGCCCTGAAATCGGCCTACGACAACTCCACCGGGACGATGAAGGAGCGGATGGAAGACCTCACCGGCGGCCTGAACCTGAACCTGCCCGGCATGGGCTAGGCCTCCTCATCCGGCTCCACCTGCCGCAGCCTGCGCCTCGAGCTTTGGCGCAGGCGCTGATCAAGCAAGGGCTCCTCTTTGCCTCCCCGCTGCTTCAACCCGGCCGTGCGTAGCCGGGGTTGCCGCGCCACCTGCTGCTGGACCGACTCCAGGCATGTGAGATACAAGCCATGGCGATCCCAATCGCTGCCGACGGCGCAGCCGGGATCGCCCTGGTGCAGGCAATTCTTGAACTGACAAACCCCAGCCTCAAGCCGCTGCCGGATCTCGGGGAAGAGCATCCCAAGCTCCGCAGGATCCGCGGGCAAGGAGGGCCGATTAAAGCCGGGAGAATCCGCCAAGAGCGCCCCCGACGCCAGCGGGAAGAGCTCCACGTGGCGCGTGGTGTGGCGCCCCCGCTGTAGACGACCGGAAACCTCACTCACCCGCAAGCTCAGCTGCGGCAGCAGGGCATTAATCAGGCTGCTCTTACCCACCCCGGAAGGGCCGCAAAGCACCGAAATCCCTGGTGCCGCCAAGCGATCACCGAGGACGGCCAGGCCATCGCCGCACTTGGAGGAGACGAGGAGAGGGGAGTAACCCCAAGCTATGAGTCGCTCACGCCAGCGCTGCTGCTCGGCCTCGCTCAGCAGATCGGCCTTGGTGAGGACCAGCTCCACGGCGACCCCCGTGCGCTCAGCGGTCAGCAAAAAACGGGTGAGTTGCAGCGGGTCCAATTCCGGCTGATCCAGGGCCGCCACCACCACGACGCGGCTGCAGTTGGCAACCGCGGGACGCTCCAGCAGGCTGCTGCGGGGTGCCACAGCCGCGATCGCGGCGCGGGCTTCGGGCCAGTCGATGCCCTCCACCTCAACGCGATCACCCACACAAATCTGTTGGCCGGTCTTGCCCAGCCGCGTCCGGCGCACGCAGAGAAGCTCTTGCACCCCTCCAGGGCCCGGCCGATCCAGTTGCACCCGGCAAAAGTTGGCCTCGAGGGCCATCACCAGGGCGTCAGCCACAGCGACAGATCAACAGGCGCACCGCCCCAGCCTCCAAGGACTCCAGCTCAACGCGATGTCCAGCCTCCCGCAAGCCGCTGGCGACCATCTCCTCGGGCTCGCCCGCATCGAGATCCACCTGCAGCCACTCGCCGGCGGAGAGCTTCTCCAGGGCGAGCATGGTGCGGATGAAATTGAGCGGGCAGGGGGTCCCGCGGAGATCGAGCTGGGTCATCACTGACCTAGCCAAACAAACCGCCGAAGAGACCGCTCTTGTGGGGATGCTTCTGTCCCTTGGCCGTGTGGTGACCCGCGAGTTGCTCGAGCAGCTCGCGCTCCTCACGGTTGACCTTCGTCGGAAGCTGCACCTTGATCTGGATCAGGTGGTTGCCCCGCGCCACGGGATTGCCCAATTTCGGCACGCCCTTACCGGTCAGGGTCAGGAGCGCTCCGGGCTGGGTGCCGGCGGGAATCTCCAGTTGTTCCGGTCCATCCACGGTCTCCACCTCAATCATGTCGCCGAGAATCGCCTGGAGGTAATTGACCGTCACCTCCGAGTGGATGTTGATCCCATCGCGGCGCAGGTTCGGATGGGACTGAACCGTCAGGAAGACGTAGAGGTCGCCGGCGGGACCACCCCGTTGTCCAGCGTTGCCCTCATCCGCGACCCGCAGCCGCGTGCCGGTGTCGACACCCGCGGGGATGTTGATGCGCAGCTTCTTGCGCACCTGCTGCAGGCCCTGGCCACCGCAGGAGCAGCAGGGATCGGCAATGACCTGACCGGTGCCTTCGCAGGTGGGACAAGCCGCCACCTGGGTGAAGCTGCCAAAGGGGGTGCGGGTGGCACGGCGGACCTGACCAGCACCGCCGCAGGTGCCGCAGCTGGTGGGGCCACTGCCGCTCTTGGCGCCTGAGCCGCTGCAGCTATTGCAGGTCTCCAGGTGCCGAATCTGGATCTCCTTCTCTTGACCAAAGACCGCTTCGCTGAAGCTGATGGTCAGGTCAAAGCGCAGGTCATCGCCCTGGCGGGGACCGCGCCGGCGTGCGCCCCCTGCGGAGGGGCCACCCATGCCGCCACCGAATCCGCTGAAGAAGGTCTCAAACAGGTCAGCGAAGCCGCCCATGTCGCCCATGTCGGGCATCCCGGCGGCTCCGCCCAGGCCGGCTTCACCGAACTGGTCGTAGCGCGCCCGGGTCTGGGGATCGCTCAGCACCTCATAGGCACGGCCGATCTCCTTGAACTTGTCTTCGGCCCCGGGGTCCTTGTTGATATCCGGGTGGTACTGACGCGCCAGACGGCGATAGGAGCGCTTCAGCGTGTCCGCGTCAGCATCACGGCTCACCCCTAGGAGGTCGTAGAAGTCGGCCATGCTCAGGCCTCTTCAGCGGGTGCAGCGTCGTCGCTAGAGCTGGCCGGTGCAGCACCGCCGCTGGGACCAGGACCCATCGAAACCTTCACCAGGGCGTGACGCAGAACGCGATCGTTGAGGTGATAACCCCGCTGCAATTCAGCGATCACGAGGTCTTCCGCGTGCTCGTCGCTGGGCTCCCGCAGCACCGCCTCATGGAGGGTGGGATCAAAGGGCTCGCCCTCGACCCGCATCGGTGAAACGCCGAGCTGCTTGAACACGTCCACCAGCTGCTTGTAGAGCCCCTGGTAGCTGCGGTGGATGGCCTGGGCTTCTTCAGCCTGAGGATCCAGCTGCTGACGGGCCCGCTCGAAGTTGTCCACCACGGGCAGGATTTCGCTCAGGGTGGAGCATGCGATCTGGGTGCGCTGATCCTCCTGATCCCGGCTCTGGCGCTTGCGGAAGTTGTCGAAATCCGCCGCAATCCGCATGTACTGACTGCGGACGCTCTCGTGCTCAGCCTTGAGGGCCGTCAGTTCGGCCTCGAGCTCCCGGACGCGCTGCTCGGGGTCTGCACTGGCTTCAGCGGCCACCTCAGCCGGCGCCGAATCCACCGCCGCACTGGCTTCTGGGGCTGCCGCGGCCTCAGCTGGGGCCGGGGCGGAGTCCTGGGGAAACGGAGTCGCGTCGCCGCTCATGCTGACCGAACCGAAGATCTGATCTAGACATGTTGATGTGAAGGGGCGCCACCCCACAAGCGGCGGAAGCCCGCACCTCCTCGGCGGAGCGGCTCATGACAGCAAGCGCCAGCACCATCCCCAAGCGACCGGTGGCGGAGGCCCAAACCCCTGAGCAGCAGCGGCTCGAGGTCGAATTACTACTCAAGGAAGCCGTCCTCAGCAGCGCGGATTTGCGAGCCGCAGGAGGGGAACGTTGGAGCTGGCATCCCCAACTCAGCCAAGCCAACTGCCAAACCCTGGGCTGTCTTCCCGTCCAGCTGAACCCCAACCACCTCGTGGTAGCCGTCCCCACCCACTGGAGCGCCGAACAACGCGAGAACCTCTGTAACGCCGCTGCTGAAGGACCGCCCCTGGAACTTCGGCTAGCCCTCCAGGGAGACCTGCAAGCGGTGCTAGAGCAAAGCCCGAGTGCGGATCCGGCCCCAACACCAGCCAGTAAGCCCAAGCCAACTCAACCAAGCCCGCCGGTGAGTCGGGTGTCCTTGGTCGATGAGCTGAACCTTGAGGGGAGGCTCGAGGAGGCCGCTGACGACAACCTGATTGAACTGGATGTCGAGGCCAGCCTGGAGGCCTCCAACGCCTCACCGGTGGTGAGCCTGGTGGATCGCATCCTGGTGCAAGCGCTGGAGCGCAGTGCCAGCGACATCCACCTCGAACCCCAGGAGGATGGCCTGCTGATTCGCCTGCGCCAGGACGGGGTTCTCGAGCAGCTGGACAAGCTGCCGAAAACGCTCACCCCCGCGGTGACTTCCCGCCTGAAAATCATGGCGGACTTGGACATCGCCGAGCGCCGGCTCCCCCAGGACGGCCGGATCAGACGGCGCTATCAGGGGCGCCTCTTTGACCTGCGGGTCAGCACCCTGCCCACCCGCTACGGCGAGAAGGTCTGCATGCGCCTGCTGGACAGCGGCGCCACCCACCTGGGGCTCGATCGGCTGATCAGCGAACCCACGGCCCTCGCCAGCGTCCGGGAAATGGGCAGCAAACCCTTTGGAATGCTGCTGGTCACGGGACCCACGGGCTCAGGCAAGAGCACCACGCTCTATTCCCTCCTGGCGGAACGCAACGACCCGGGGGTCAACATCTCCACGGTTGAGGACCCGATCTAATACACCCTCAAGGGCATTTCCCAGACCCAGGTCAACCGGGAGAAGGGCTACGACTTCGCCATGGCCCTGCGGGCCTTCATGCGGCAAGACCCCGATGTCCTGCTGGTGGGTGAGACCCGGGACCGGGAGACGGCCAAAACCGCCATCGAAGCGGCCCTGACCGGGCACCTAGTGTTGACCACGCTCCATTGCAACGACGCCCCCAGCGCCATCGCCCGCCTCTCGGAAATGGGGGTGGAACCCTTCATGGTGAGCGCCTCCCTGATTGGAATCGTCTCTCAGCGGTTGGTGCGTCGGGTCTGTCCGGACTGCCGCCAGCCGTACCACCCCAGCGAACAGGACCTGGGCCGCTTTGGCCTATTTGCCAGCAACGAGCAAGCGATCACCTTTTTCAAGGCCAAGCGCCTGCAGGCGGGCGACAGCGACCCCTGTCCCAGCTGCCAAGGCCTCGGCGACAAGGGCCGGGTCGGCGTCTACGAGGTGCTTCGGGTCAACGACACCCTCGCCAGTGCCATTGCCCAGGAGGCCAGCACCGATCGGCTGCGCAAGCTGGCCATCGAGAGCGGCATGAAAACCCTGCCGGGCTACGGCCTCGACCTGGTGCGGCAGGGGGAGACGACCCTTGAGGAAATCGAGCGGATGATCCTGACCGACTCGAGCCTGGAAACCGAGCGCCGGGCCAAGGCTCTCCACACCATCACCTGCCGCAGCTGCGGAGGAGGAATGCGGGATGAATGGCTGGAGTGCCCCTACTGCCTGACCCCCCGGCAACTGCATTAACCAGCGGCATTGCCAGGCCCTGGCGGGCTTCCCACACTGAGGACAGCCACCGGCGCCGACAGCGGCATGGAGCTCCAGATCGAACAGTTGATGGAGGAACTGGTCGAGGCCGGTGGCAGTGATCTGCACCTGGCCGCGGGCCAGCCGCCCTACGGGCGCTTCAGCGGCGCGCTCAAACCGATGCGCGAGGAGCGCCTCAGCGAGGACCTCTGCAACCGCTTGATCTTCTCGATGATCAACAACGCCCAGCGCAAGCAGCTGGAGCAAAGCTGGGAGCTGGACTGCGCCTATGGCCTCAAAGGCGTCTCGCGCTTCCGGGTGAATGTCTACCGCCAACGGGGCAGCTACGCCGCCTGCCTGCGGGCCCTGGGCAGCACGATTCCGAGCCTGGAGAGCCTGGGGCTACCCCCGATCGTCGAGGAAACCAGCCGACGGCCCAGGGGGCTGGTGCTGGTGACCGGACCGACGGGTTCCGGCAAAACCACCACCCTGGCGGCCCTGCTGGATCACATCAACCGCAGCCGCGCCGAGCACATCCTCACGATCGAAGACCCGATCGAATTCACCTACCGCAACGAAAAAAGCGTCATCCACCAGCGCCAGCTCGGGGATGACACCCGCAGCTTTGCCGCGGCCCTCCGGGAGGACCCGGACGTGATCCTCGTCGGCGAAATGCGGGATCTGGAGACGATTCAGCTGGCGATCACCGCCTCAGAGACCGGGCATCTGGTCTTCGGCACCCTCCACACCAGCTCAGCCGCGCAAACCGTGGATCGCATGGTCGACGTCTTCCCACCCGAGCAGCAAACCCAAATCCGCGTGCAGCTGAGTGGCTCCCTGGTGGGGGTGTTTTCCCAGACCCTCTGCAAACGCCAGAACCCCAAACCCGGGCAATTCGGGCGGGTGATGGCCCAGGAAATCTTGATCAACACCCCGGCCATCGCCAACTTGATCCGGGAGGGCAAAACCGCGCAGCTCTATTCCCAGATCCAAACCGGCGGCCAGCAGGGCATGCAAACCCTGGAGCGCGCCCTCGCCAACCTGGTGCAGGCCGGCGCCGTGGACCGCAGTGAAGCCCTCGCCAAGGCGAGCAAGCCCGACGAGCTGATGCGGCTCCTGGAGGGCTAGTGCCCAACTTCAGCGCCACTTACACCAACCGCTCCGGTCAAACCCGGACGCTGCAGCTGCAGGCCAGCGATCCAACCCGTGCCCGGCGGGAGCTGCGGCGCCGGGGCATCCTGCCCAGCAGCCTGGAGCCGGTGACGGGCAAACCAGCCGCCGCCAGCACGGTCTTTGGGATGGATCTCTCGAGCCTGCTCGAGGCCAAGCCCGGCATCCGCGAGAAAGCCCTCTTTGCCAACAAGCTGGCGGCCCTCGTGGATGCGGGGGTCCCAATCGTGCGCAGCCTCGATCTGATGGCCCGCCAGCAGCGCATGCCGCTGTTCAAACGGGCCCTGACCGCCGTCAGCACGGACGTGAACCAGGGGGGAAGCCTGGGGGCGGCACTGCGCTCCTGGCCGCGGGTCTTCGACAAGCTCACCATCGCCATGGTGGAGGCCGGCGAAGCGGGGGGCGTCCTGGACGAGAGCCTGCGCCGGCTCGCCAAATTGCTCGAGGGCAATGCCCGGCTGCAGAACCAGATCAAAAGCGCCATGGGCTACCCCGTGGCCGTGCTGGCCATCGCGATCCTGGTCTTCCTGGGGATGACAATCTTCCTGATCCCCACCTTCGCCGGAATCTTCGAAGACCTCGGGGCTGAGCTCCCCCTGTTCACCCAAATGATGGTCGACCTCAGCCAGTTGCTGCGGTCCTCGTTTTCCCTGTTTCTGGCCCTGGCCATCGCCGTGGGGGTCTGGATGTTTGGCCGCTACTACGCAACGGCCAGCGGCCGCAGGCGGGTGGATGGGCTCCTGCTGAAACTGCCGCTCTTTGGCGATCTGATTCAGAAAACCGCCACGGCCAAGTTCTGCCGCACCTTCAGCTCCCTGACCCGAGCGGGGGTGCCGATCCTGCTGTCGCTGGAGATCGTGCAGGAAACAGCCGGCAACGCCGTCATTGCCGATGCGATCGTCGTCTCCCGTCAGGACGTGCAGGAGGGCATCCCCTTGAGCGTCGCCCTGGACCGCAAACGGGTCTTTCCGGAACTGGCCTTGAGCATGCTCGCCATCGGCGAAGAAACCGGCCAGATGGACGCGATGCTCTCGAAGGTGGCCGACTTCTACGAAGACGAGGTGGAGGCTGCCGTCAAGGCCCTGACCTCCATGCTGGAGCCAGCGATGATCGTGGTTGTGGGCGGCATCGTCGGCTCAATCCTGCTGGCGATGTACCTGCAAATGTTCTCGATCTTCGATCAGATCAACTAGCGCCGGCCGCAATCGCCTGACCCGCCAGCCAACCGGAACTCCAGCAGTGCTGGAAGTTGAAACCGCCGGTGACGCCGTCCACATCCAGGAGCTCACCCACCAGATAAAGCCCCACCACCTTGCGGCTCTCCATGGTGGCCAGGTTGACCTCCCCAAGCGGCACGCCACCGGCAGTCACAAACTCTTCGCCGAAGGGACCGCGGCCCGCCACCGGGAAATGACTGCGGCGCAGGGACTCCAGCAAACCAAGCTGCTGACGCTTTGCCAAATCCGCCCAACGGCGATCAGGCTCGACCCCCTGCTGGCTCAAGAGGTGCTGCCAGAGGCGGCGACTGAGCCCCGGCCAGGGGCGGGCGTTGCTGAGTTGGCGCTTGGCCTGATCTCTGCGGCAGTCCGCAAAGAGCTCTTCCAGCTGCTGCAGGGAGCGGCCGCCGCTCCAATCCACCTGAAGGTTGGCCCGGTAACCCGCGCCATGGAGGGCCCGGGCGGCAAAGGCGGTCAGCCGCAGGGTCGCCGGACCGCTCAGGCCCCAATGGGTGATCAGCACCGGGCCGCTCTGGCGGAAGCGCTGCCCCCCCGCCTCCAGCTCCAGGTCCACCGGATCCATCACCACACCCGCTAGGCCCACCAGGGGATTGGGCTTCAAAGCGAGGGTGAACAGCGAGGGCACCGGCGCCACCAAGTCATGGCCCAACCCTGAGACCAAACGCCGGCCGCTGGGATGGCTACCGGTGGCCAGCACCAGGCGATCAGCGCTGAGCTGGGTGCCACTGCGGAGCGTGAGCTCAAACCCGCCCGTAGGTCCCTGGCCTGCCTGCTGCAGCGCCTCACTGCTGCGCAGGGTCACCCCCGCCCGTTCCGCGGCCTGCCGCAGGCACTGGATGACGGCGGTGGAGCGGTTGGCCTGGGGAAACATGCGGCCATCGGCCTCCTCCACCAGGGTCAGGCCGTGGTCGTCAAACCAGGAGACGGCATCGCCGGCGGCAAAGCGGCTGAAGGGTCCCCGTAGGGCCTTGCCCCCACGGGGATAGAAGCCCACCAATTCACGCGGATCCCAGCAGGCGTGGGTGACATTGCAGCGGCCACCGCCGCTAATCAAGACCTTGCCCAGGGGCTCCGGGGTGCTCTCCAACACGAGAACGCGGCGCTGACCCGCCTCGGCGGCGGCGATGGCCGCCATAAAGCCGGCGGGGCCGCCGCCCGCCACCACCAGGGACCAGTGCTCAGAACGGGGGGGCATCAGCGTGAAAGGCGAGCATGGGGTGATGCCCGATTCGCTGCTGAACGGGGCCTACCGCTTCAGTGTGGCTCCGATGATGGACTACACCGATCGGCACTTCCGGGTGCTGATGCGGCAGATCAGCCGTCGCAGCCTGCTGTACACCGAAATGGTGGTGGCCCAGGCGCTCCACCACAGCGAGCGGCGCGACCGGCTGATCGACTTCGACCCGATCGAGCACCCGATTGCCCTGCAGGTGGGGGGGGACGATCCCGTTCTGCTGGCTGAAGCCGCGCGCATCGCCGCCGACCGCGGCTACGACGAGATCAACCTCAACGTCGGCTGTCCCAGCGAGAAGGTCCAGAAGGGGCGCTTTGGGGCCTGCCTAATGGCCGAGCCCGAACAGGTGGCCCGTTGCATCAGCGCCATGGCCGAGGCCTCGCCGCTGCCGGTCACGGTGAAGCACCGCATCGGCATCGATGAGCGCGATTCCTATGGGGAGCTGCTGGCCTTTGTCGACACCGTGGCCGCGGCTGGTGCCCAGCGCTTCAGCGTCCATGCCCGCAAAGCCTGGCTCGACGGCTTAGACCCCAAGCAAAACCGCACGATTCCCCCCCTGCGCTACGAGCTGGTGCATCAGCTCAAGGCCGACCGGCCCCAGCTGACCATCGAACTCAACGGCGGCCTGCTGGAGCTCAGCAGCTGCCTCGAGCAACTGGAGGCGGTGGACGGGGTGATGGTGGGCCGCGCCGCCTACGACCACCCCTTGCGCTGGGCCACGGTGGACCGCGATCTCTTCAGAGACGACAGCCAGGCGGTGGCGAAGGCCTCCACGGTGGTGCGGGGCCTGATTCCCTATGCGGAAGGCTGGTGCAGCAATGGTGGGCGGCTGTGGTCCATCGCCCGACACCTGGTGCAGGTGGTGGAAGGGGTAAGCGGCGCCCGCCATTGGCGGCGGAATTTGGGTCAAGCCGCTGGCCAACGGGACGCCGGCCCGGAGGTCCTCGAGCGGGCCGCCCAGCAATTGGAAGAGCGCGGGCTCTGACTCAGCTCCGCCAGTCCAACCCAGGCAAACCCGGCAGGATCGCCGGGGTCGTCCGGCGATAGCTGACGTACTCGGGATGGAGCGGGACGAGCAAGCGCTCCTCCCGGCGCGCTTTGCCGCCCAAGACCGCGGCCAAGGCGAGGAAGAGTCCCAGGTGGAACAGGCTGCCGAGGGCGAAAGCTACCCCGAGCTCACAGAGCAAAACGGCCTGATAGAGCGGATGGCGGCAGCGCCCGTAGGCCCCGCTCGTGACCAAGGCCGCACCAGGCTTGGGATCGGGCAGGGGCGTCAGGCTGGAGCCCAAACGCCAGAAGGCTTGGGCGGCCATGAGCAAGCCGACCAGGAACAGCAGCGCACCAGCGAGGGCGAAGGGCAGGGGCCAGGCATAGCCCCAACTCCCGGGGGCTGGCCAAGCGGGAAACAGGGTGGCCGCGATCAGCAACAGCTGCGCCAGCAGCCACCACTCCCCGTGGCGGTTGTCGAGCCAACCGCCCCAACTGAACTGCCAACCCTTAAGTGGGGATTTCGGCGAGGGGGTCGAGGTCGGGTCCATCACTCTTTCCAGCCAAGACCAGTCTGAGCAGGATCGGGGCCAAGAAGGTGGTGCCGATCACCATCAACAGGATCGCCGCCTCTAGGGCCGGGCTGAGTAGCTTCGCCTGGGTACCGAGACCCAGGAAGATCAGGCCGACTTCCCCGCGGGGCATCATCCCGAGGCCCACCACCAGACGGTTCGTGGGCTCCTTGGAGAGGAAGGTCCAACCGGACACCACCTTGCCCAGGATCGCCACCACGAGCAGGAAGGCAGCGATCACCAGACCCGCACGGTTGTCGGGGTCCAGAGGATTGAGCACCGACAGATCCATGCCGGTGCCAATCAGCACAAAGAAGATCGTGGCGAAAAGCGCCACCACCGGCTTCACCGCCGCCTCGATGGCGTGGGTGTGGTTGGACTTGCTCAAAATCAGACCGGCAGCGAAGGCCCCCAAGGCCGCCTCCAGGCCGATCGCTGTGGCCGCGAAGCAGCAGAGCGTCAACACCACAAACGAGGCCACCACCACATCACCGGGAGCCTTGAGGCGATCGATCACCCAATCAAATCCGGGAGCCGCGGTTCGGCTCAGACCAATGGCCGCGACCACAAAGACCACGGCGGCGGCCAGCAACTTGAGGATCGGACCCAGCTCGAGGCTGCCGCCGCCGGCAATGCTCACCACCACCGCGAGGATGACGATGCCCAGGATGTCGTCCAGGACAGCGGCGCCGATCACGATCTGCCCCTCCCGGGAGCGCAGCATCTTGAGCTCGCCAAAGACGCTGGCGGTGATGCCGATGCTCGTGGCCGTCATCGCTGCACCCGCAAAGACGGCGGGGATCACCTCCACATGGAAGATCGCCATCAAGCCGGCGGTGCCGAGGGCGAAGGGCACGGCAACGCCGGCCACGGCCACGGTGATCGCTTGGGCGCCGACGGCGACCAGCTCATCGAGGTCGCTTTCCAGGCCCGTGAGGAAGAGCAGGGCAAAGAGGCCCAAGGTGGCCACCGCCTGCAGGCTAGGGAAACTTTCGTTGTAGACCTCGCCCACCAGCTGGGGAGGAACATCCGCGAGCGAACCCATCAGCTGGAGCGCCCAGTTCGCAACTGCCGCCTGGGTCTCCGGCGGCACGATCAGGTGCAGACCCGAGGCGCCGACGATCACGCCGGCGATCAGCTCACCCAGGATTGTGGGCAACTGCCAGCGCACCAACAGTTCCGCCAGCAGGCGAGCCGCCACAAAAATCACCAGGAAGCGACCGACCCCGATCAGGGTTTCGACCACTTCGAGCTGGTGGGCGCCGATCTCCGGCATAGCAGTCGTGAGTGATTCCGAACGAGAGTCTCGCCCGACGGAGTCATCTCCTGTGACAACGGCTACTTTCCGCGCAGGCACAAGCAGCGGAAGCCATGGCCAGCGATGCCGCCCATCCCTTGGTAGCCGGTGAGTTTGAGCGGCTCGACGCCTGGTGGCGGGCCGCCAACTACCTGGCGGTTGGAATGATCTATCTCCAGGACAACCCGCTGCTGCGGGAACCACTGAAGCCCGAGCACATCAAAAACCGCCTGCTCGGACACTGGGGCTCGAGCCCCGGTCAGGCCTTCATCTGGGCCCATGCCAATCGGGTGATCCAACGCCACGGTCTGAATGCCATCTACCTCTCGGGTCCTGGCCATGGAGCCCCGGGGGTACTTGGCCCCACCTACCTGGATGGCTCCTATTCAGAGATCTATCCGGACAAATCCCAAGACACAGAAGGGCTCAAGCGCTTCTTCAAGCAGTTCTCCTTCCCCGGCCATATCGGCAGTCACTGCACCCCCGAGACCCCGGGGTCCATCCATGAAGGCGGCGAACTGGGCTACGTCCTCTCCCATGCCTGCGGTGCGGTCTTCGACAACCCGGAGCTGATCGCCATTGCCTGTGTCGGCGATGGGGAGGCGGAGACGGGGCCCCTAGCCACCAGCTGGCACATCAACAAGTTCCTGAACCCACTCAGCGATGGGGTGGTGCTGCCCGTACTGCACCTCAACGGCTACAAGATCGCCAACCCAACCCTGCTGGCCCGCATCCCCAAAACAGAGCTCAGCAGCCTGCTGCGGGGCTACGGCTGGGAGCCGCTGTTTGTGGAAGGCAGCGAACCGCAGGCGATGCACCAAGCGATGGCGGCCGCCATGGATCAGGTCGTCCGCCGGCTCCAGGAGATCCGCCAAGGCGCCCAGGAGGAAGGCGGAGCCGACCAGGCCAGCCGGCCGATCTGGCCGATGATCGTCCTGAGCTCCCCCAAGGGCTGGACCGGACCTGACGCCCTCAACGGCAAGCAGATTGAAGGGTTCTGGCGCTCCCATCAAGTGCCCCTGCCGAACCCCAAGCAGGATCCGGCGCAACTCCAGCAATTGGAGGCCTGGCTCAAGAGCTATAGCCCCGGCGAACTCTTTGACGATGGGGCAAGCTCCGGCCCGAACTGCAGGCGCTCTCCCCCAGCGGCGCCCAGCGAATGGGTTCCAACCCCCACGCGAACGGAGGGCTGCTGCGCCACTCCCTCACCCTCCCCGATCGGGAGAGCTACGCGGTGCCGGTTTCAGCCCCCGGGGTGCGTCGCCACGGCAACACCGCGGCCCTCGGGGAGCTGCTGCGGGACGCGATCGCCGCCAACCCGAACAATCTGCGGGTCTTTGGCCCCGACGAAACCGCCTCCAACCGGCTCCAGGCCATCTACGAGCGCAGCAAGAAGGTCTGGATGGAGGAGCTGCGGCCCGAGGACGGCGACGGCGGAGAGCTGGCCCGGCAGGGGCGCGTCGTGGAGATGCTCAGCGAACACACCCTGGTGGGGATGCTCGAGGGCTATCTCCTGACGGGCCGCTATGGCCTATTCCACGCCTAAGAGGCCTTCGCCCACGTGATCGCCTCGATGTTCAACCAGCACGCCAAATGGCTGGAGAGCTGCCGTCACCACGCCCCATGGCGCGCCTCAATCGCCCCGTGGACCTGCCTGATCTCCTCCACGGTCTGGCGCCAGGACCACAACGGGTTCACCCACCAGGACCTGGGATTCATCGACCTGACGGGCAACAAAAGCGGTGATGTGGTGCGGGTCTACCTGCCGGCCGATGCCAACTGCCTGTTGGCCGTGGCCGAGGAGGCGCTAGTGGAGCCCAATGTCTGCAACCTGATCGTCAGCGACAAGCAGGAGCACCTGCAATACCTCAGCCTGGAGCAGGCCCGAAGCCATGTCGCCAAGGGCATTGGCCTCTGGAGCTGGGCCAGCAATGATCACAGCAGCGGCCAGCCGGATGAGCCCGATGTGGTGATGGCCTGCGCCGGAGACATCCCCACCCAGGAGACCCTGGCCGCGGTGGAGATCCTGCGCCAGAAACTGCCCGAGCTGCGGGTCCGGGTCCTGAATGTGGTCAAACTCTTTGCCCTGACGCAACCGAGCGAACATCCCCACGACTTAAGCGATCGGGATTTCGACACACTCTTCACCACAGATCGCCCGGTTCTGTTCAACTTCCACGGCTACCCCTGGTTGATCCACCGGTTGACCTACCGGCGCCGCAACCATGCCAATTTCCATGTCCGCGGATACAAGGAAAAAGGCAACATCAACACCCCGCTTGAGCTGGCGATGAACAACCAGATCGACCGGTTCAGCTTGGTGATTGATGTGATCGACAGAGTTCCAGGGTTAAGGTCCCGCGCTGCTCACATCAAGGAGCAGATGAAGGAATCGATCCTCGCGAATCGCGCCTACGCGCATGAGCACGGGATGGATGCCCCGGAGATCAGCAACTGGCAGTGGAGCACTGCAGTCCAAACCGAGCTGGCCTGATGAAAGAGCAATCGCCGCGTCACCTGCAACTGCCCACGCCCGGTTGCTACGCCGATCCGGACCGCAGCGGCTTGACGGCGGACGACGTGTTCGACGGCATGGCCGAACACCTCTTCTACACACTGGGAAAGCTGGCTCCCACAGCCAGCCGCCACGACCTCTACCTGGCCCTGAGCCACGCGGTCCGCGACCGGCTGATGACCCGCTATCTGGCGGGCAATGAGGCCATGCGCGCCACCCCCACCCGGGTTGTCGCCTACCTGTCGGCGGAATTCCTGATCGGCCCCCAGCTGGGCAACAACCTCTTGATGCTCGGCATCCAGGAGGCCGCCGCGGAAGCCCTACGCCGCTTCGGCATCGACAGCCTCGACGAGATCCTCGAGGTGGAAGAGGAGCCCGGACTGGGCAATGGCGGCCTCGGGCGCCTGGCGGCTTGCTACATGGAGTCCCTCGCCAGCCTGGAGATCCCGGCGACCGGCTACGGCATTCGCTACGAGTTCGGGATCTTCGACCAGCTGATCCGCGACGGCTGGCAGGTGGAGATCACCGACAAATGGCTCAAGGGCGGCTGGCCCTGGGAGATCCCCCACCCCGACCAGGCCTGCTTCGTCGGCTTTGGCGGACGGACCGAGAGCTACCGCGATGAGCGCGGCAATTACCGGGTGCGCTGGATCCCCAACGAACACGCCATCGGTGTGCCCCATGACGTCCCGGTCCTCGGCTACCGGGTCAACACCTGCGATCGCCTGCGCCTCTGGCGAGCCGACGCCAGCGAGAGCTTCGACTTCTACGCCTTCAACATCGGCGATTACTACGGCGCCGTCGAAGAGAAGGTGGGAAGCGAGACCCTCTCGAAGGTCCTCTATCCCAATGACGGCACCGATGAGGGCCGGCGGCTGCGACTGAAGCAGCAGCACTTCTTCGTGAGCTGCTCCCTGCAGGACATGCTGCGCAGCCTCGACCAACGGGGCATCCCGGTCGAGGAGTTCCCCGACCACTGGGCTGTCCAGCTGAACGACACCCACCCGGCCATCGCCGTGGCCGAGCTGATGCGTCTGCTGATTGACGACAAGCACCTCACCTGGGAGCAGGCCTGGGACATCACCTGCCGCTCGGTCGCCTACACCAACCACACCCTGCTGCCGGAGGCCCTGGAGAAATGGGGCCTGCCGCTGTTCGGCTCCCTGCTGCCGCGGCACCTTGAGCTGATCTACGAGATCAACCGCCGCTTCCTGCAGAGCGTGCGCCTGCGCTACCCCGGCAATGAGGTGCTGCTGCGCAAGCTCTCGATCATTGATGAGGACGGCCAAAAGGCCGTTCGCATGGCGAACCTCGCCACCGTGGCCTCCCACCACGTCAACGGTGTGGCGGCCCTGCATAGCGAACTGGTGCGGACCAAGTTGTTCCCCGAATTCGCGGAGCTCTGGCCGGAGAAATTCACCAACGTCACCAACGGCGTCACCCCCCGCCGCTGGGTGGCCCTCTCCAACCCCCCCCTGCGCAAACTCCTGGCCGAAAGCATCGGCGAGGGTTGGGTCTCCGATCTCGATCAGCTGAAGCAGCTCGAGCAGTGCCAACACGACAGCAGCTTCCTGGAGCGCTGGGAGCAGACCAAGCTCGCCAGCAAGCGCCAACTGGCCAACTACATCCACCGCCAAAGCGGACTGCTGGTGGATCCGTCCTCAATGTTTGACGTCCAGGTCAAACGCATCCACGAGTACAAGCGCCAGCACCTCAACGCCCTGCAGGTGATCGCCCAGTACCTGCGAATCAAGAACGGTCAGGCCAACGACATGGCCCCCCGCACCGTGATCTTCGGTGGCAAGGCGGCCCCGGGCTACTACATGGCCAAGCTAATCATCCGCTTCCTGAACGGGATTGCCGAGACGGTCAACGCCGACCCCGACATGGATGGCCGCCTGCGGGTGGTCTTCCTGCCGGACTACAACGTAAAGCTGGGCGAGCGGGTCTACCCGGCCTCCGACCTCTCCGAGCAAATCTCCACCGCCGGCCTGGAGGCCTCGGGCACCGGCAACATGAAGTTCGCCATGAATGGGGCCCTGACCATCGGCACCCTGGATGGCGCCAACGTCGAAATCCGCGAGCAGGTCGGTCCTGAAAACTTCTTCCTCTTCGGCATGACCGAGACCGATGTGGCCCAGCTGCACACGGAGGGCTACCGCCCCTGGGAGCACATCGCCAAGCTCCCCGAACTGCAGCAGGTGCTGAAGCTGGTGGAGCAGGGCCACTTCAGTGGCGGCGATGGTGATCTCTTCCGTCCCCTGCTGGAGAACCTCACCGGCCGCGATCCCTTCTGCGTCCTGGCCGACTTCAACGACTACCTGCGGGTGCAGCAACAGGTCAGCCAGGCCTGGGCGGACCGCCATGCCTGGAACCGGATGTCGCTGCTGAACACGGCCCGCACCGGCTTCTTCTCCTCGGATCGATCGATCAAGGAGTACGCGGACCGGATCTGGAAGGCCGAGGCCTTCCCCGTGACGATCACCTGCAACCTGGACGAGTAAGGAGCCGGCGTCGCCGTGGCGATCCTGGTGCTCAACCTCGGCAGCTCCAGCCTCAAGGCCGCTGTCTTTGACGCATCCGGAACCCAGCGACTCTGGAGTAACTCCCATTCGGGTCTCAGCGATGTCGGGGCCTGGCTCGAACCCGCGCTGGCGCCCTGGTGGGACCGGCTCTCGCGGGCCGGCCACCGGGTGGTCCATGGCGGTGAACGGTTCCGGGCGCCGACGCCGATCAACGCTTCGACCCTGCCTGAGCTGGAGGCCTTGAGCCCCCTCGCTCCGCTCCACAATCCACCGGCCCTCGCCGCGATCGGTTGGCTGCAGCAGCGGCGGCCAGACCTACCGCAATGGGCCTGCTTTGACACCGCTTTCCACGCCACCCTGCCGGAGGCGGCCTACAGCTACGCCATCCCCCAGGCGCTGCGGCGGCAGGGCTACCGCCGCTTTGGCTTCCATGGAATCAACCACCAACACGTGGCCGAGCAGGCGCCGGGGCCGCGACTGATCAGCGTTCACCTCGGTGCCGGCTGCTCCGTGGCCGCCATCGCAGGCGGCCAGTGCATCGACACCTCAATGGGTTTCACACCGATGGAAGGGCTGGTGATGGCCACCCGCTGCGGCTCGATCGACCCTGGACTCCTGCTGGCCTTACTGCAAACGGGCCGGGACGCCAGCGACCTCGGCGAGACTCTGAACCACCAGAGCGGCCTCGCCGGTCTGTCCGGTCTGAGCGGTGATTGGACCGAGCTGCGGGCCGCGGCGGCTCAAGGCCACAACGGTGCCCAGTTAGCAGTTGAGGTCTTTGTGCACCGGCTCAAAGCGGGGATCGCAGCAATGGCAGCCAGCCTGGGGGGCGTCGATCAGATCGCACTCACTGGAGGTATCGGCGCCAATGACAACCAGCTTCTTGAGCAGCTACAGGCGGAAATGCGCTGGCTGGGATCAGTCCAGTGGCTGCAGATCCCCGCCGACGAGGAGGGGATGATCGCCCGGCTGATCAGCGATCAGGCAGATCGGGGGTTTGGTGCAGCAGTCGGTTAAGACGCAGGCGATCAGCATTCAGCGGATCGGGAGCCAGCTCACCGGCAATCTCCCGGAACTTGTGTTCCACGGGCTCGGGAACGCGCACATCAAAGATGCGCTCCATCAGCGCTTCGATCGAGAAAAGATGGGCGTTGATGTTCTCGAGGTCGCTGACGGCCTGCTGTAGAGCCTCTTGCGCCGAGGCTTCCTGGGGAGCAGCACCAGCGGCGGCGGCAGCTGGAGGCTGGGCGCCAGGCTCTGGGGTGGATTTCTGTAGATCTTCGAGAACCCGTCCGGCCAAGGTCCGGAATGACTGCAGGGCAGCCCAGCTCAGCTCCTGTTGCTGACGCAGCGTGGGGTTCTCACGAATCAGTCGGTCGTGTTCCCTGTAGAACCGCTGGCAGTCAGGGCATTGGCAGGGCTCTTCCGGCACCGCAGTCCCTTCGTGGGTCAAATCCCATCATGACACCAGGACGACTCAGAAATAAAGAGATTCTGAATCTGTTGGCTCAAGCGGCCAGTGAGTCGCCGGAGTCACTGGCGTCGTCGATGGCTCCCGGGATGGGGATCTCGATCGAGCTGACCACCTGAATCACGTCACGCAGACGCATCGAATCGGCGAACCAGGCCATGGCCTGATCGGTGTCACCTTCGTGGACGGCTTCGTTGGCGCTGTCCTCATGGGCCTCGGCCAAGAGGGCCAGCCAGCACAGGCAGCGGGCCTGGATCACCGAGAGGTCGAGGCCGTCGGGAAGGCTGTCGACGATGCGCTCACTCTCCTGTTGCACCAGTAGCCGCAGCCTGAGATCATGCAGCTGTGCCATGGCCATGTGGCGATTGCCTACACGCTAGCGGCAGTGGCAAGGTCCAGCACGCCACTACCGGTAGCGGTGGATACCCCTGAACGAATCGAGAACGGGGCTGGCGGGACTCGAACCCACGACCTACGGTTTAGGAAACCGTCGCTCTATCCGGCTGAGCTACAGCCCCCCAGGTCGCCATTATGGGGTTTGAAAGCAGGCGAGGTGATCGCGACCGGGAGACGCCCAAGCCCTCTGGCTGGTGGAACGGACCGGTTGAGGAAAGTCCGGGCTCCCCAATGGCCAGGCTTGCTGGGTAACGCCCAGTGCGGGTGACCGTGAGGAGAGTGCCACAGAAACACACCGCCGATGGCCCCTCGGGGATCAGGCAAGGGTGCAAAGGTGCGGTAAGAGCGCACCAGCAGCATCGAGAGGTGCTGGCTCGGTAAACCCCGGCTGGGAGCAAGGCCTAGGAACAAGGGTTGGCCATGACACCCGTTCCGTTTTTCTTGCGCCGCTTGAGGCCACCGGTAACGGTGGTCCCAGACAGATGATCGCCCCCTTTCTTCGGAGAGGAGAACAGAACCCGGCTTACGTCCTGCTTTCACCCCAATGAACGCTGAGCGCCACGCCCAACTGCTGCAGTTCCTGGACAGCCTGGGGCTGAAGCCCCTAGCCGGCATGGACCTAGAGCGGCTGGATGAGGCCCTAACCCACACCTCCGCGGGGCTCAGCCTGAACCACGAAAAACTGGAATTTCTGGGGGATGCCGTGCTGCGCCTCGCGGCTTCGGAATTCCTGGAGCAGCACTACCCCAACTTGAGCGTGGGGCAGAGCTCCGCGCTGCGGGCCCAACTGGTCAGTGACCGCTGGCTCGGCGAACTCGGCCAAGCAATCGGCATCGAGTCCGTCTTACGCATTGGACCAACGGCCGCGGGAGATTCCAGCGCCCGAGCCACCCTCAGGGCCGAAGCCTGTGAAGCCTGCATTGGGGCGCTCTACCGGCTCTGGGGGGATCTGACGCCCGTGCTGCGCTGGCTAACCCCCCACTGGCAAACCACCGCCAAGGCCTTTGAAGCCGACCCCCATCTGCACAATTGGAAATCAGCCCTGCAGGAATGGAGCCAGGGGCAAAAACGCGGCCTTCCCAATTACCGCTGCCAGGAAATCAGTCAGATCCACGCCGATCCCCGGCGCTTCCACTGCCAGGTGAATCTGGGGGAGCAGGTCCTCGGCGAAGGCTGGGGCAGGTCCCGCAGGCAGGCCGAACAGGAGGCCGCCCGCGCGGCCCTCGCGCGGATCAGGCCTGCTCGAGAATCTTGAGGGGCATGGTGACGAGCTTGTCCCAGTTGCCGCCTTCAAAGAGCACGGCCGCATTGCTGCCGCTGATGCGCTGCACGAAGCCCTGGTAGCCGTTGTAGATGGAGCGGCTATCGCGCACCACCACGGTGGAGCCAGGCAGGATCGGCAGGGAATCAGCCATAGGAAGGCCCAGTCGTCCAATCATTATCGAGGCTGAGGTGTGGCCCTTGGGCTGATGGAGCAACAACCCGAGCTGCTGGTGGTCGGAAAGATCGTTGCCGCCCAAGGCCTGCGCGGCGAACTGCGTGTCAATCCCCTCAGCGATTTCCCCGAACGCTTCACCAAGGCCGGGCCCCGCTGGCTGCGGCCGCCAGCCCAAAAGCGAGGACCCGCAGCGGAGCCCCAAGCCGTTCAGCTGCTCTCCGGCCGGAAACTGCCCGGGAAAGAGCTGTTTGTGATTCGGCTCGAGGGCATCAACGACCGCAGCAGCGCTGAAGCCTGCGTCGGCCAGGAAGTCTTGGTCCCCAGCGACGAACGGCCCAAACTGGCGAAGGGCGAGTTCCACCTCCTGGATCTGGTGGGCCTGGAGGTCAGGCTGCTTGAGAGCGGCACCCCCATCGGCCGCGTGCAAGACCTGCTCCATGCCGGCAACGACCTCCTGGAGGTGCAACTCGACGGGAAAAAGCAGCCCCTCTGGATCCCCTTTGTCGAATCGATTGTTCCGCGGGTGGAGCTCCAGGAGGGCTGGATCGGCATCACCCCGCCGCCGGGCTTGCTGGAGCTCGCCGAAACCAAGGCCGAGGACGGACAGAGCTAAACCAGCACCAAGACCGCAGGCAAAGCGACCGGGCTTGGTTTGAAATGGTGTGCAAGAGGAGTGCACTCCATGGCGGCCCTGGTTCCAGTCATTCTTTGCGGTGGGACTGGAACCCGCCTCTGGCCCCTATCCAGGGCTAGTTACCCCAAGCAGTACTGGGCCCTCGCGGGCCAAGGCGAAGAGACCCTGCTTCAGCAAACCCAGCAACGGCTGGAGGGAATTGCAGATCTCCAGCCGCCGCTGCTGATCTGCAACGAAGACCACCGCTTCATCGTGGCCGAGCAGATGCGCCAGATCGGCGTGGATCCCTCGGCGATCCTGCTGGAGCCCGTGGGCCGCAACACCGCACCGGCCGTGGCCATTGCCGCACTCCAGGCCATGGCCGCGGGCGATGACCCGCTGCTGCTGGTGCTCGCTGCCGACCATGTCATCCGCGATGGCGCGGCCTTCCGGCAGACGGTCCAAGCGGGAGTCCAGGCCGCGGAGTCGGGCCAACTGGTGACCTTCGGGATCGTCCCCACCGCCCCCGAGACCGGCTACGGCTACATCGAAGCCGCCCAACCCCTGGGGGATGCGGGCACCCCGGTGCCGATCGCTCGGTTCGTGGAGAAGCCCGACCGTGCCACCGCAGAAGGCTTCCTGGCCACCGGCCGCTTCACCTGGAACAGCGGCATGTTCCTGTTCAAGGCCAGCGTGATCCTGGCGGAACTGGAACGACTCGCTCCCGAGGTGGTCCAGGCCTGCCGCAGTGCCCTCGCCCAAGGCGGCTCAGACCTGAACTTCCAACGCCTCGAGAAGGACGCCTTTGCCCAGTGCCCGAACGTCGCCATCGACGTGGCCGTGATGGAGCGAACCGACCGGGGCGCCGTGCTGCCGCTGCAGGCCGGCTGGAGCGATGTGGGCAGCTGGAGCGCCCTCTGGGAAACCGCCGACCAGGACGAGCAGGGCAACGTGCTGCGGGGCCGGGTCATCAGCGAGAACAGCCGCAACTGCTACCTGCGCAGTGAACACCGTTTGGTGGTGGGCCTGGGCGTCGAGGACCTCGTGGTGGTGGAAACCAATGACGTGGTGCTCGTGGCGAAGCGGGATCAGGCCCAGAACGTCAAAAGCATTGTCGGGCTGCTCGAGCAAAGCGGCGCACCGGAGAGCAAGGCCCACCGCAAGATCTACCGGCCCTGGGGCGCCTATGACGGCATCACCGAAGGCGACCGCTGGCAGGTGAAGCGCATCAGCGTGAACCCCGGCGCCTCTCTGTCATTGCAGATGCACCACCACAGGGCGGAACACTGGATCGTGGTGCAAGGCACCGCCGTCGTCGAGAAGGACGGCGTGGAGGAGTTGGTGGGCGAGAACCAGAGCACCTACATCCCCCTGGGCTGCAAACACCGCCTGTCCAACCCCGGCAAGATCCCCGTCGAGATGATTGAGGTCCAGAGCGGCCCCTACCTCGGCGAGGACGACATCGTCCGCTTCGAGGACCTCTACGGACGCAGCGCCTAAGGGCGCTATTCCACCGTCACGCTCTTGGCGAGGTTGCGGGGCTGATCGACATCCAGCCCCCGGTGGGCTGCGATGTGATAGCTGAGCAGCTGCATCGGCACGACCGTCAACAGCGGGCTGAGCAGCTCGTCGACTTCCGGCACCGGCAACAGGGTGTCGAAGAGCTCCGCATCTGGACAGTTCGGGGCAACACCCACCAACTGGGCATCCCGGGCCTTGGCCTCCTGGGCATTGCTGAGCACCTTGTCGAAGACGGTCCCCGGCACGGCGATCGAAACGACGGGCACCCGAACATCCAACAGGGCAATCGGTCCGTGCTTCATCTCGCCGGCTGGGTAACCCTCGGCATGGATGTAGCTGATTTCCTTGAGCTTCAGCGCCCCCTCGAGGGCAATCGGATAGTTGATTCCCCGTCCCAGGAAGATCACGTCCTGGGTATCCGCGAACAGATGGGCCATCTGCTCGCAGCGGCTGTCGTGGTCGTCCACCAAGCTGCGCAGCTGCTGGGGCAGCGCCCGCAGACCAGCGATCAGCTGCTGCACAGCCTCCGCACCCAGAACCCCAGGCCGGCCGGAGCGACGCTCGGCAAAGGCAATGGCTAAGCCGTAGAAGGCCAATAGTTGGCCGAGGAAAGTCTTGGTGGCGGCCACACCCACCTCAATGCCGGCGCCGATGTCGAGAATTTGATCGACCATCCGGCCCAGGGAGCTTTCGGGGCGGTTGGTGATCCCGAGCAGGCGGGGTGCATAGGCAGGATCGGCAACACCGCGGCGACGCTCCTGCTCCATCGCCAGGGCCGCCAGGGTGTCGGCGGTTTCGCCCGACTGGGTCACACCGATGGTGAGGGTGTTCGGGGCGAGCGGGGGCGGGGCGTAGCGGAATTCGCTGGCATAGAAGACGCTGGTGGGGATCCCGGCCAGCTGCTCCAGGAGATAGGTCCCCACCAGGGCGGCGTGGCGACTGGTGCCACAGGCGAGCACCTGGATGCGCTCGATGCCTTCAAAGACGCTCTCATCGAGGGGCAGAGCGACCCGCGCTGAAGCGTCCGGAAGATGGCGCGCAACCCACAGCGCCGCGGTCTCAGGCTGCTCGTGGATTTCCTTGAGCATGAAGTGGCGGAAGCTGCGCTTGTCCGCCACGTGGTCGCTCCCACTCAGGAGCGTCGGCGCACGCTGAACCCGCGCTCCGGCCTCGTCGTAGAGCTCAATGCCCAATGGGGTCAGCAAGGCCACCTCCCCGTCTTCCATCGGCAGGATGGTGCGGGTAAATCCCGCCAGGGCCGGGGTGTCGCTAGCGCAGAGGAATTCCCCTTCCCCAAGACCAATCAACAGGGGCGCAGCCTTGCGGGCCACCACCAACGCTCCAGGGAGGGCCGCCCAAACCACGGCAAGGGCATAGGCCCCATGCAGGCGAGGCAAAACGGCTTGAACCGCCGCGAGCAACAGCTGCGGAGACGGGGTCTGGCCCGATGCCTCCAGGCGATCGAGCTCCTGGCTCAAAAGGTGAGGAATGACCTCGGTGTCGGTGTCCGAGCGGAAGACCACACCGGTGGCCTGGAGCTCCTCGCGCAAGCTCCGGTAGTTCTCGATGATCCCGTTCTGCACCACCGCGAGGCGGCATGGACCGTCGAGGTGCGGGTGAGCGTTGCGCTCCTCCGGCTTGCCGTGGGTCGCCCAGCGCGTGTGACCGATGCCGCAGTGCCCTTGCGCCCCTTGGGCCTCAAAACGGGCAGTGAGGTTCGCGAGCTTGCCCTCTGCACGCAGACAGGTCAGCCCTGCATCAGCAGCAACTGTGGCAATGCCGGCTGAGTCGTAGCCCCGGTATTCGAGCTGACGCAGACCCTCCAACAGGAGCGGTGCCGCTTCGCGCGAACCAATCACCGCAACGATGCCGCACATAGCGCCTGGAACCAATAAAAAAGCCCGGCTGGGCCGGGCTTGAGCTTATGGGAGGCGGGCTTAGTAAGCCAGGCCCATGGAGCGGGTGGTTTCGTCGCCCAGGTAGACGCGGATGGAGAGGAAGTCGGTGGGGCAAGCGGTCTCACAACGCTTGCAACCAACGCAATCTTCGGTGCGGGGGGATGAAGCAATCTGACCGGCCTTGCAGCCGTCCCAGGGCACCATCTCGAGCACATCGAGGGGGCATGCCCGAACGCACTGGGTGCAGCCGATGCAGGTGTCGTAAATCTTGACGGCGTGGGACATGTCGTCTCTGGACGCGACGCTCAAGGTACTCATGCCGATGGGGTTCCAAGCCACGGACCCCGGCGGCCGTCACCCTTGTTCATACGGGGGCCGCTGGCGCACATACCCGTAGGATGCGGCGTCCGACACTCCGGCCATGTCCCAGGAAGCGATCTTCGAGAAAGTCCGCTCGATCGTTGTTGAGCAGCTGAGCGTTGATGCCGGCGAGGTCAAGCCTGAATCCAACTTCCAGAACGATCTGGGCGCTGACTCCCTCGACACCGTTGAACTCGTGATGGCCCTGGAAGAGGCCTTCGATATCGAGATCCCCGACGAAGCCGCTGAGGGCATCGCCACCGTTGGCGACGCCGTCAAGTACATCCAGGACAAGCAGGCCTGAGGAAGGGATTGATGGTGGAGGGTCTCCGCCGCGTCGTCGTCACCGGCCTTGGCGCGGTCACACCGATTGGGAATGACGTCACTTCCTATTGGGAAGGACTGAGCAGTGGTCGCAACGGGGTGGCACCGATCACCCTGTTCGATGCATCTGCCCATGCCTGCCGTTTTGCGGCTGAGGTGAAGGATTTCGATCCCTCCGCCTACATCGAGCCCAAGGAAAGCAAGCGCTGGGATCGGTTCTGTCAGTTCGGCGTTGTCGCCGCCAAGCAGGCCGTTGCCCAAGCCGGGTTGACCATTGATGACAGCAATGCACACCGCATCGGAACCGCCATCGGTTCGGGTGTGGGCGGCCTGCTGATGATGGAGACCCAGGCCCACGTGCTCGAAGGCAAAGGCCCGTCACGGGTCAGCCCGTTCACGGTGCCGATGATGATCCCGAACATGGCCACGGGCCTGACGGCGATCGCCATCGGCGCGAAGGGCCCCAGCACCGCGGTGGCCACGGCCTGTGCCGCAGGCTCCAACGCCATCGGTGATGCCTTTCGCCTGATCCAGCTGGGTCAAGCCGACGCCATGGTTTGCGGTGGTGCGGAATCCGCCATCACCCCCCTGGGCGTTGCTGGCTTCGCCAGCGCCAAGGCCCTCTCCTTCCGCAACGACGATCCAGCGACGGCGAGTCGCCCGTTCGACGCGGAACGGGACGGCTTCGTCATCGGCGAGGGCGCCGGTGTGCTCGTCCTCGAAAGCCTGGAGCACGCGAAGGCCCGCGGCGCCACGATCCTGGCTGAGGTTGTGGGCTACGGCATGACCTGCGACGCCCACCACATCACCTCCCCCACCCCCGGCGGCGTGGGTGGTGCTGAAGCAATGCGCCTTGCCCTGCAAGACGCACGCATCGAGGCGGACGCAGTCGATTACGTCAACGCCCACGGCACCAGCACCCCGGCGAACGACTCCAACGAGTCCTCCGCCATCAAGTCCTCCCTGGGGGAGCGGGCGAAACAGATTCCTGTGAGCTCGACGAAGTCGATGACCGGGCACCTGTTGGGCGGCAGCGGCGGCATTGAAGCCGTTGCTGGGGTCCTGGCGATTGGCCACAACCTGGTCCCGCCTACGATCAATTACCAAAATCCGGATCCTGCCTGTGATCTGGATGTCGTTCCCAATCAGGCCCGGGAACACAAACTGAACGTGGTGCTCTCGAATTCCTTTGGGTTCGGCGGCCACAACGTTTGCCTGGCGTTCCGCCGGTTCAACTAACCCGCGGTCTCCCCGCCCGTACACCCTTCCCCTACCCGTAACCCATGGTCGTCGCTCCCGCTTCCGTCGACACGCTTTGCGTCAACAGCATTCGCTTCCTGGCCGTCGACGCGATCAACAAGAGCAACTCCGGTCACCCCGGCCTGCCCATGGGTTGCGCTCCCATGGCCTACACCCTGTGGGACAAGTTCCTCCAGCACAACCCGAAGAACCCGAAGTGGTTCAACCGTGACCGCTTCGTGCTGTCCGCCGGCCACGGCTGCATGCTGCTGTACGCGCTGCTGCACCTGAGCGGCTACGACTCGGTCACGATCGAGGACATCAAGCAATTCCGCCAGTGGGGCTCCAAGACCCCTGGTCACCCCGAAACCTTCGAGACCGCCGGCGTCGAAGTCACAACCGGTCCTCTGGGTCAGGGCATCGCCAACGCCGTCGGCCTGGCCATGGCCGAGGCACACCTCGCGGCCAAGTTCAACAAGCCTGATTGCAAGCTCGTTGATCACACCACCTACGTGATCATGGGCGACGGCTGCCACCAGGAGGGTGTCAGCGGTGAGGCCGCTTCCCTGGCCGGTCACCTGGGCCTGGGCAAGCTGATCGCGCTCTACGACGACAACCACATCACGATCGACGGAAACACCAACGTTTCCTTCACCGAAGATGTGCTGAAGCGCTACGAGGCCTACGGCTGGCACACGATCCACGTCGCCGACGGCAACACCGACCTTGGCGCGATTGCCAAGGCGATTGAAGAGGCCAAGGCCGTCACCGATCGTCCTTCGATGATCAAGGTGACCACCACCATCGGTTACGGCTCCCCTAACAAGGCCAACACCGCCGGTGTGCACGGCGCTGCTCTGGGTGCTGACGAAGCCGCCGCGACCCGCCAGAACCTGGGTTGGAACTACGGCGAATTCGAAGTTCCCCAGGAGTCCTACGACCAGTGGCGCAAGGCCATCGAGCGTGGCGCCGCCGCCGAAGCCGCCTGGAACGCCACCCTGGCTGACTACCGCAGCAAGTACCCCACCGAAGCCGCTCAGTTCGAGCGTCAACTGCGCGGTGAGCTGCCCCAGGGATGGGACGCGAACCTGCCCAGCTACACCCCTGACGACAAGGGCGTGGCCACCCGGATGCATTCCTACAACTGCCTGAATGCCATCGGCCCCAACCTGCCCGAGCTGATCGGTGGCTCCGCCGACCTGACCCACTCCAACCTGACGGACATCAAGGGTGAGTCCGGTTTCCAGAAAGGTGCCGAGGGCAACCGCTACCTGCACTTCGGTGTGCGCGAGCACGCCATGGGCGCGATCCTGAACGGCCTCGCCTATCACGGCAGCGGCCTGGTTCCCTACGGCGGCACCTTCTGCGTGTTTGCTGGCTACATGGTGGGCGCCATGCGCCTATCCGCCCTGAGCGAACTGGGTGTGATCTACGTCCTGACCCACGACTCCATCGGTCTGGGTGAAGACGGCCCCACCCACCAGCCGATCGAGACCCTGGCCAGCCTGCGTTCGATCCCGAACATGCTGGTGATCCGCCCTGGAGATGGCAACGAAACCAGCGGTGCCTACAAGGTGGCTGTGGCGAACCGCCACCGCCCCACCGTGCTGTTCCTCAGCCGTCAGGCGATGGCCAACCAGGGCAACTCCAACGCTGACCACGTGGCCAAGGGTGGCTACATCCTTGAGGACAGCAACGGCACCCCTGACCTGATCCTGATCGGCACCGGCACCGAGCTCGACCTCTGCGTCAAGGCCGCCGCCCAGCTGCGCGCTGAAGGCAAGAACGTCCGCGTCGTCTCCATGCCCTGCGTGGACCTATTCGAAGAACAGGACGCCGCCTACCGCGAGAGCGTGCTTCCCGCCGCTTGCCGCAAGCGCCTAGTGGTCGAAGCCTCCAGCAGCTTCGGCTGGCACAAGTACACCGGCTTCGAAGGCGATACCGTCTCCATCGACCGCTTCGGTGCTTCCGCACCTGGCCCTCTGCTCATGGAGAAGTTCGGCTTCACCGTCGAGAACGTGGTGGCCAAAGCGAAAGCTCTGGGATGATCAACTAGATCAACACGTTGATGCCCTCAAGCCCCGCTATTGGCGGGGCTTTTTTTGGGAAATTCAACCGCACCTGTGCTGCAAGACATCGATGGTCCGGAATAAAAGCCCCGGAGCAATGCCCGGCACACTCTTTCAAAGAGGTACTTATGATATGCGGAGGTGATTCTATATTTCAGCCAGACCTTGCACGCTATATTGCCAAAAGGCCCACAGAACACTCTCACGACAAAGAGGGAATGCTACGTTTCATGCCTAAAAGACGTCGATCACCAGCATAAATAGAGCCAGAGTACAATCTCCGCGAAGGTCTAGGGCTAATCGTAGAAAGTATCAGCCCCCAATAAAGCAAGCATACAAGTTGCATCTACCTCCTGAAAACATATTTGCCGAACTTTTCATGGTCAGTCTTTACGCTATATTCGTCAAGCGAGACGCCGAGACTGACCTCCTACAAGCTTCCTATGGGCTACAAGGAAATTAATTCTAGAGAGGTGAATTCAGCATGTTTATCTGTAGCACAAGAAAGCTACAACCGCGACAGCGGATGAACCCGCGTAGATCTCGAAAGGACTGAAATCTCCAGTCATACTAAAACGCAAAGGCCGATAAAAGCCGCCTCAAGAGAACGCACAAATCCAAACCCAAAGAAACACTTTCCGATATGTTATACGGGTAATCTCCACACAGTTTGAACAGTAAGCATGAAGACCATCAATCAATACCAGAAAGGCACAATTGCTTTGTAGGAGTTATTTCGTGGCAGCTGGGGCGTTGAACTTTTCATGCGAGTTTACCTTCAGCGCTCCATTCTTCTTGCTCCCTATTATCCAAAAACCTTTTCCAAACTTAGTAGTGGTTTGAAGCTGTAGAACTTCGAAATAGTCTGTAAGCTTTTTAAGCCACCATGATGATGGTGCCTGAGTGATATGAGCATTGCGGCCATCAGAGAGATGCTTCATTGCTGGCCCCGTGTGAACAGTCAAGAAGCAGTAGTTTTGCATATTTGCATGAATTTCAGATAACACGTCGTCCAAGCAGTCCAGTTCAACGTGTTCAAGCACATCTATACAACAGACCAGCTGCGCGGGCATTGGTTTGCCGTACTCAGGAAAAGCTGGATCATATGGATTGTATTCTTTAAGGTCAATACCGATATCAACTAAGGACTGAAAAAGCCTTTTCTTCCCGGCACCATAATCAGTCAGTGACGATATACCTAGCTTTTTTATTATCTCACTTACAAGTGGGGCGTAATGCTTGGAGGCAACTCCATAGAAGGGATTTTCATGTAATGCTTTCTGCTCTATGCGGTATGCATCTGTAATAACACTCATGCCAACAAAACCAGAGAGTAAGCAAATCATAGCAGACATACGTAGTAGCTATCATTCACTTCCGTGCTAAGGGAGCATTTCTGTGAGAAGGCTAAGAACGTAATGCCATCAGGCAACCAAAGAATCGTTAGCAATTAAGGGGTAAGCAGCGAGTCAGGGTCTAATTAGTTGATCGACTCGCGTCCTTCCAAGTGGCTAGCCAGAGAAAAGCCAAGGCTTGCTTAACGCAAAGGCTAGACATATCAGCAAAGGAATTAGGCTCTGAAAATGAGATGGAGCATTCTTTGCACAAGCGAGGCGGCCAACCGGCTTACTGTGAGCGATATTTGGCCTGCATAGGATACTTAAAAGGACTTTTTTTGTACTTTTTATATACAGCAAATATGAGCACTGTCAGATCAAGGCTTAGATCAGAAGGCAATACAAACCTATTGACAGGGGAAAACGAGATGCGGTGATAGTTGCCCGAGAAATAGTCTCTATAGCTGGCAAATGACTGCATTTCACACAAGAAGACCTTGATTGGATTACAGCTTGCTAAGTCATAAAAAACAGTTGGATTGGCGCTCCAGAATCCATGATTCGGCGACAAGAAGGGAATATATTGCAACACAAAGCCTCCAGGTCGAAGTATATGGAAGTAGTTTTCGAATACCTTCCCTATATTAAAGCAGTGCTCAGCAGTGCCGCTATCAATTAGTATGTCACAAGATGAGTACAAAGACGGATCTAGGTCATGATTAAGATCGAGCTGATGAAATGATGAAGAGTTGTCACCGGTGCCCGGGGCAATGTCTAGGTATTGAAAATCCCATCCTTCACTGGCACAAAATTTTGGCATGCTGAAAGTGGTATATAGATTATCATCAGGAAGACCATGCCACCTAAGAGTTTCTGGGCTATGAGTCTCAAAGGGTTTTAAGTTCTGTTCGAGGTGACAATCGAGGGAACCTTGTTTGGAAATGATGTCAGGAAAGCCTACGCTAAAAAGCGCACGCGTTGGATGCATTGGTTCATTTCTACTGTTGATCAAGTCAATATATGTTTTAACAATGGTCAAGAAGTGTCCGTTAAAGGCCATTACAGAGCAAGTTGAGCCGGGAGATCAATCAGGGATTGATCATCGAAGCATAAGCTAAATTGATCGTGCAATTCAAGACCATTGGGCACTTCATGCTTTTGGGCGCATATGTCAAGAACGCGAGCTACATAGTCTTTGGCTGACTTCACTGTAAGCAGCTCCACCAGAAAGGAGTTGAAGAGATTAGTGAAGCTAGCTTCATAAGGTGAGACCATGGAAATGATCGGCTTTCCCATATACCCAGCCAGCGCAAGGCTTTGACCAGTGCCAAAAGGAAAAGTATCTAGATAGATATCGAGTTCACAAAGAAAGTCGTAGGAACAGACCCAACCATGAAACTGATGTCTATGTCCCAGGCCATGATTTTCAAAATAGGTCGATATTTCGCGTTCGTGCTGTCCTGTCCAGTGAAAGATAAGCCTATTATCTTGACGAAGTATTTGCACAATTGAATCTAGATAGCTTGGCTGAGCGATTTTTTCGGCTCGTCCAATTACACCAATATTTATTCTGGATCGTGTTTTCAGCGGATTGTTTCTCAAAGACATTTCAGACTGAAATGCTGCTTCTTGAAGCTGGAAAGGTGAAATATCTGGAATCGATGAACGAGTAATTGGCTGGTGGAAGCCATAAATTGGAACTTCCGAACTGATTTTGCATGCATAGTTTTTTCCATAGCCAATATGGTGTGAATTGAAGCGCGGCGACTGAGGGATATCATATTTAAAGCTCACGCTCCGATGAATGGCGCCTGGATCAATTAAAGGGCCAAGCCATTGGTAGACGGGAGGCCCCCACCATATGTATTGCTTAGGTCGGTAGACGTCACGTAATTCTGCCAGCATTTCAACTGCATTACCATCATGTTGAGGAATGCAAGTAAATCCTCGAAGTTCAATCAGATCCTTCCATGGAGTATAGTCAGTGTATTTATACAAGACGGCTATATATAGGTCGTCCGGATTGAACACATCAAAAAAAGCCTTCTGCATAGACACAAGCACCGTGACATGCGCGTCTATACTTGGGTTATGCAAGAGGATTATTGTTTTTCCGAAATACTTTGATTTGTCAGAAGCTTGTGTATTTAGACGATTATTTGCTAACGAAGTAGCCGCAGGTTCTGCTGACCCACCAAGTCTAGTGTATAGATAGTTTTCAACAGTCGACTCTATCGTGGCTTGGTATTTAAGATAGCTATATTGTCCTTCGTTCTCTTTTACCTGAGCATAAAGATCATAGTCATAGTCCATCAACTCCAAGCAGAGCGTGCTCATTTTGCCTTCTGACAGCAGCTTTATTGCATTGGCCTGATCCATTCGGGTTATTATCTATGAATCTCATAATATCATGCTCATAGGTTTGCGGTTGCGGCTTAAAGGTATTTACAAAGGTCGTCACTCTGTGATTAAGACTTTGCAAATCGGCGAAAGGTCGCGCATATGGTCTTACGTCAACATCATGTCGGGAGCAATAATTGGTGCTGACTGCAACATATGTGATAGGTGTTTTGTTGAGAGTGGAGCGATTGTAGGCAACCGAGTTACTATCAAGACAGGAGTGTCTCTTTGGCTAGGAGTTGTGATTATGGATGATGTTTTCATAGGACCTGGGGTATCATTCTGCAACGACTCTTACCCGAGAAGCCGAAAATATAAAGAGCCTGAGATGACAATAGTTGAAGAAGGTTGCAGTATTGGTGCGGGAGCTGTTATCTTGCCAAGTATAAAGATTGGAAAGGGCTCTATCGTTGGGGCAGGAAGCGTTGTAACAAAGTCAGTCGCTCCGCATACAGTTGTTGCAGGGAATCCGGCGAGAGTAATCCGATTATTAGATCAATGAACGTTATGATTCAAATTGGCATAGAGCATAGATCACGTAATCAATCTTTCTTCGTATGCGCCTGACTCATCTGAATCGAGAGTATGGCCTCAGAAACATTTAGCGCTTGTTCTTTGCACTCTTGTTCAATCAGAGTTTATTATTTTTTCATACTAGTCTGCGCATGACAGTGTGTTCTATAGTGGATTAGAGCATCAATCTGCTTGGCGTGCTAATGTCAACAGGATATCAACCTAACCAATTGGAAAAGCTGGCTTTCGTTACTTCATGCGAAGTGTGCGGAAATGACCAACTTTTTGATGCCTTAAATTTGGGACTGCATCCTTTATGCGATGATCTAGTCAAGATTGGAGAACAGAGAAGATGCATCGAATATCCAATTGACATAATATATTGCAGCGAATGCAATACAGCCCATCAAAGGTATCAAGTAAACAAAAAGACGTTGTTCAATCAGGAATATCATTATCGCGCAAGAGTAACTAAGAGCGTGACAGATGGTATGCGAGGCCTTGTAGACGGCGCAGAGCAAAGGTACGGAAGCTTAGCAAACAAGAAAGTCCTGGATATTGGCTGCAACGATGGAAGCCTGCTAGATATTTTCAGGGAGAAAGGATGCATCACCTATGGAGTAGACCCAACTGGCGCAATTCGAGATGCATCGGACCACCACAATTTAGTCAACAGATATTTTGATGACTCTGTCGCCTCAGAACTAAAAAGAACAGTTGGCGACTTTGACTTTATAACATTCACCAACGTTTTTGCGCACATAGAAGACTTGCCAGCATTAATTGCAAATCTGAGGCTCGTTTCTAACGAAAAGACGATAGTTATAATCGAGAATCATTATCTTGGGGATATCATATCAAGGGGGCAGTTTGACACCTTTTATCATGAGCATCCTAGAACATATAGCCACAAGTCATTCGAGTTTATCGCCAAGTCTCTTGGCATGAACATATCAGATGTTGAGTTTGTTAGTAGGTATGGCGGAAACATAAGGGTTCACATAAGTCAAATGCCAAAGCATAACAAACATATCCAAGAAGATCATTTCTTCGATGGCTTAAAGAGCATGAACTCAGATATTGATCATTGGATTAAAAAGACCAGTCAAATGATTGACGAAGAAGTGTCTAAGGGCGGCCCAATGCCTGCAAAGGCATTTCCTGGAAGAGCCGCCATTCTGGTAAAGATGCTTGGTCTTGATGAATCAAAGATCTCGGCAGTCTATGAAATTAAAGGTTCGATCAAGACTGGCTACTATGTTCCAGGGACAAGGATTCCAATCTATCCGGAGAAGGATTTATATGAACTTAAAACACCTCAGCGCAAGATTCTGAACTTAGCATGGCACTTACCCTCTGAAGTTCGCCAGAACTTAAAAAGCAATGGTTATTTCGGAGAGGTTTTAGATGTACGATAAATCCATGATCAAGTTCTTAGATCTTGAATCAATCAATCGCCGGTTCGACCGCCATTTCAAGGATTCATTTGATAAGTTCCTAAAACAATCATGGATAGTTTTATCTGACGAGTTAAAGAGTTTTGAGCATAACTTTGCGAACTATTTAGGCGTTAAGCACTGTATTGGTGTTGGCAATGGATTAGATGCACTGGAGATTGTCTTAGAGTGCTGGAATATTGGCGCTGGAGATGAAGTAATTGTGCCTGCCAACACTTACATTGCTACGTGGCTTGCAATTACGCGAGTTGGTGCTGTACCAATTCCCGTCGAACCTGATATATCTACATTTAATATAGATCCAGAACGAATTGAGGAAAGAGTTACTGATAAGACAAAAGCAATTTTGGTTGTCCATTTGTATGGGCTGCCTTGTGAGATGAACAAGATTAAACAGATTGCGAATAAATATTCTCTCAAGATCTTAGAAGACGCAGCTCAAGCTCATGGCGCATCAGCAAATGGAGTTAGATGTGGAAACCTTGGAGATGCGGCGGCTTTCAGCTTCTATCCCGGAAAGAATCTAGGATGCTTAGGTGATGGAGGAGCCATCAGCACAAATGACGACATCTTGGCAAGGAAAGCTAGACTTACAAGAAATT
The DNA here is from genome assembly GCF_014217875.1 of Synechococcus sp. LTW-R. NCBI lineage: Bacteria > Bacillati > Cyanobacteriota > Cyanophyceae > Synechococcales > Synechococcaceae > Synechococcus > Synechococcus sp. LTW-R. Next base: position 1,835,614 of record NZ_CP059060.1, on the reverse strand, counting down.
ATGGTTCCGAATTAAAGTATTATAATGATATACCTGGAAGAAACTCAAGGCTTGACGAGTTGCAGGCATCTTTTCTGAATTGCAAATTACCTTATTTAAATGCTGACAACAATCATCGCAACATGATTGCATCTGTTTATATGCAAAACATCAAGGAGGGCGTCAATATTCGATTGCCCGGTAAACCAATTAGTGAATATTACCATGCCTGGCATTTGTTTGTCATTCTTTGCCCATTTAGTGACCAGCTTTCAGATTACCTGCGTGGAATGAATATACAGACAATGAAGCACTATCCATTGCCTCCTTACAAACAAAAGGCCTATGCCGGACTACACATAGATCCAGAGATGTACCCTGTCTCTAACTTTATCCATGACAACTGCCTGAGCTTGCCCATTGGGCCAACAGTTACGTCTGAGCAAGCGCTGTACGTGTGTGCTTGCATTAACGAATTCTCATCGCAGATCTGTTAGCTTTACACGGTATTTGCTGAGGAAACCTCACTGGGCAATTTCTCACTAAACAGTGATCCGGACACATGAATGCCCCAGCTGAAGTGGCTTCCGCTGACACGAGCAAACAGCCCTCGAGGGCGACACGGTATTCGTCGACCGCTTCAGAATTTCCGTCCTCAGCCTTGTCCTAATAGACAGATGAGTCTTCCCTGTCAAGAACGTTGCGGCCTAAGCGAAAGCTCTCTGCAGTCGGTCTCAACGCAATAATTGACCCAACCCCACCGTGACGTTTGTTTAATAATTAACCGCATCATGGAGGGTGCGCAACATCAGTGATCTGGCCATAAAGCCCGGGCTAGCGACCGGGCTGATTGCTTCGAACAGGGAGCTGGAGTTAGATGGCTGCGACTTCGCTATTGCTCTGTTGCTCCGCCAGGACTTTCTCTAGACCCTCAAGATCTTCTTCGGTAATCTTGGTCTGCATCGGGCAATGCTTGGGGCCACACATCGAGCAGAACTCGGCCTGCTTGTAAATATCAGCAGGTAGGGTTTCGTCGTGATACTCCTTGGCCCGCTCGGGATCAAGGGAGAGTTCGAACTGCTTGTTCCAGTCGAAGGCATAACGAGCGCGACTCAACTCGTCATCGCGATCGCGGGCACCGGGACGGTGACGAGCGATGTCAGCAGCGTGGGCAGCGATCTTGTAAGCGATCAGGCCTTCGCGCACGTCCTCTGCATTGGGGAGACCGAGGTGCTCCTTCGGGGTGACATAGCAGAGCATGGCCGTGCCGTGCCAGCCGGCCATCGCTGCACCGATCGCTGAAGTGATGTGGTCGTAACCGGGCGCGATGTCGGTAACCAGAGGACCGAGTACATAGAAGGGGGCCTCGTTGCACTCCTCCATCTGCTTTTTGACGTTGAACTCGATCTGGTCCAAAGGCACGTGACCGGGGCCTTCAACCATGACCTGAACGTCATGCTTCCAAGCGCGGCGGGTCAGCTCGCCGAGGGTCTTCAGCTCAGCCAGCTGAGCGGCGTCAGAGGCGTCGTGCTGGCAACCCGGACGTAGCGAATCGCCTAGGGAGAAGGTGCAGTCGTAGCGCTTGAAGATTTCACAGATGTCGTCGAAGCGCGTGTAGAGGGGGTTCTGCTTGTGGTGATACAGCATCCACTGGGCCAGGATCCCGCCGCCGCGGCTGACGATCCCGGTCAGGCGGCCCTTGACCTTGGGCAGGTGCTCAATCAGCAGACCGGCATGGATGGTCTGGTAGTCAACGCCCTGCTGGCAGTGCTTTTCAATAATGTGCAGGAAGTCATCTTCCGAGAGGCGCTCAATCGAGCCATGGACGCTCTCGAGAGCCTGATACACAGGCACCGTTCCGATGGGGACTGGCGAGGCGTTGATGATCGCTGTTCGCACCTCGTCGAGGTTCACGCCACCCGTGGAGAGATCCATCACGGTGTCGGCGCCGTACTTCACGGCCAGCTGAAGCTTCTTCACCTCTTCGGAGGCATCAGAAGCATTGGGTGAAGCGCCAATATTGGCGTTCACCTTGCACTTGGATGCAATGCCGATGGCCATCGGCTCCAAGTTGGTGTGGTTGATGTTGGCCGGGATGATCATGCGGCCGCGGGCCACCTCTTCCATGACCAACGACTCGGGAAGATTCTCCCGCTTCGCCACATAGGCCATCTCTTCAGTCACCACCCCTTGGCGGGCATAGTGCATCTGGGAGACGTTGGGTTGACCTTTGCGCTGTTCGATCCAGGCGCTACGCATAACCGCTATCGCGTTGGGCGGGGGCGCAACCTGAGTGTCTCTTCTCACTTCCCTGCGCCGGCATGACCCGGATCAGGTTCGGAGGGTCTGATCTCAGCCCCCTCAACGGGAGGCACCCCTAGTGACCCCTTCAACCTAGCAAGGCCAGTTAGCTCAATGCCTCATAGGGTGCTGACAGCACTCTCGGAACCAATCGCTTCCCTGACAGCCATCAGCTGTTTCAACAGCGGCTCCAGTCGGGCGAGTGGAACCATGTTTGGTCCATCGCTCAAGGCCTGATCCGGAGTGGGGTGAACCTCCATGAACAACCCATCGACACCCACCGCAACCGCCGCACGGGCAAGCGGTGCCACAAACTCTCTCTGCCCGCCGCTGCTAGTTCCTTGTCCTCCGGGTTGCTGGACCGAGTGGGTTGCATCAAAGATCACAGGACATCCCATTGCTTTTAGTTGCGGCAGGCTGCGATAATCAACTACCAATGTGTTGTAACCAAAAGAGCTTCCTCTTTCGGTCAGCCAGAGATTCTTTACTCCGCCATCCCGAAGCTTGTTCACAACCTGGGTCATATCCCAGGGGGCCAGGAATTGCCCCTTTTTAATGTTGATTGTTTTCTCTGTTCCTTTGACAGCATCAGCAGCGGCCAGCAGTAAATCGGTCTGCCTGCAGAGGAATGCAGGAATCTGCAATACATCGACCACTTCCGCTACAGGTGGGGCCTGGATGCTCTCGTGAATATCCGTCAACACCGGTAAGCCAAACCGCTCTTTAACCTCGGCAAGAATCTTTAAACCTTCCTGCATGCCTGGTCCGCGGAATGCCCCCCCCGAGCTGCGATTGGCCTTATCAAAACTGGCCTTAAAGATGTAATCGATGCCTAAGCGATCCGTAATCTCCTTCACGTGCTCCGCCACCTGGAGCACCAGTTCACGGCTCTCGATCACACAGGGGCCAGCGATCAAGGTAAAACTCATCAGAGCTGAGGAAACCAATGCAACTCACTCTGCCTGAAAAGTGCTGCGGCGTGTGCCTTCAGCACAATGACTCAGCTAGCCAAGAGCGTTTTGAGATCAGCCGTAATGAGCTCTGGGTGCTGAGACACCACCCAAACCCAGCTCCACGCATTGGCTGGTTGCTCCTCGACACATCCAGGCATGTCAGTGGGCCAGTGGATTTCAGCGATCTCGAGGCATCCCAATGGGGTCTAGCCGTGCAGCAAGCCTCCAGGCTTGTCCAGTCAATAACCGGCTGTGATCGGGTGTATGCCATCGCATTTGGAGAAGGCGCCAGGCATCTCCACCTCCATCTGATCCCACGCTTTGGCCATGACCCTGAAACAGAAGCCTGGTGCGTGGCGGATCTCTACAGGCAAATCGCCCAGAAGCAACACCCGCCCGCAAATCCCGAGGCAATCAAGACCTTTGTCACCAAGGGACGAGAAGTGATCAAGACCTTGGGAGAGTCGCTTTAATCTCCAGAAATGAGCAGGCCTATCCCCATCTTCATTGGCGTTGACCCGCGTGAGCGAGCCGCGACCAACGTCTTGATTGACAGCCTGAGCCAGCACAGCAGTGTGCCCCTAGCGATCACGCCGCTCGTGACCCCGCAGCTCGAAGCGCAGCAGCTCTACTGGCGTCCCCGTGATCCCAAACAGAGCACCGCCTTCTCCTTCACGCGCTTTCTGGTCCCCCATCTGATGGGCTATCGGGGCTGGGCCATTTTCATGGACTGCGACATGCTCGCCCGCGGCGACATTGCCGAGCTTTGGGCATTGCGCGATGAGCAGTTCAGCGTGCAGTGCGTTCAGCACGAGCATGTGCCCGGCGAAACCACGAAGTTTCTCGGTGAAGTTCAGAGCGTCTACCCGAAAAAAAATTGGAGCTCTCTGATGCTGCTTAACTGCAGCCGCTGCGCCGCTCTCACGCCCGAGTACGTCAACAGCGCCAGCGGCCTCGAGTTACACCGCTTCCACTGGCTAGCCGGGGATCACGAGATCGGGGCACTTCCCGATGGCTGGAACCACCTGGTTGCCGTTCAGGAGCCAGCGAAGGCTGAATCAGCATCACTGCTGCACTGGACCCTCGGAGGTCCCTGGTTTCAGGCCCAGCGGACCATGGGTGGGACGCTCGCTGCTGAGTGGTTTGTTGCCCGTGATGAAGCCTTCCGCTTGTTTGAATAATGAATTGTCTAGTCGCCGTTCCAGCTCGCCTGGAATCAAGCCGCCTTCCCAACAAGGTGCTGGCCGACGTTGGCGGCAAGCCGATGCTGCAGCGAGTGCTCGAACGCTGCGCCAAAGCCAACAGACCCTCTGCAGTCGTGCTCTGCACCGACAGCGACCAACTGCTACAAAAAGCCAAAATTTGGGGCTTTGAGGCACTTCTCACAAGCCCCAGCTGCGCCTCAGGCAGTGAGCGCATCGCCTCGGTAAGCGAGCAATTGATCAGCCAATGGGGTGGATCAGCAAAATCGAGCTTGATCATCAACGTCCAGGGCGATCAACCATTCATCGATCCACGCGTGATTGATGCGATGGCTGATGCCTTCATCAATCGGAATCCCACACCCGAGGTATTAACACCGGTGTATCGAATGTCTGCCAAGAACATTCACAATCCCAATGTGGTGAAGACCCTGTTAGCAGCAGATGGTCGGGCCCTCTATTTCTCGCGCTCGGCGATTCCGCATGTGCGCGGGGTCGATCCCAAGCACTGGGGAGAATATGCCAGCTACTGGGGACACGTCGGGATCTACGGCTACCGGGCAGATGTCCTTCAGCAGTGGAACGATCTACCTAATTCACCGCTTGAGCAGATTGAGAAATTGGAGCAGCTCAGGTTGATCGAAGCCGGCATTGAGATCGGCACCTTTCAAGTAGAAGACGAATCGCTGTCTGTTGATACCGCTGAGCAACTCGAACAAGCTAGGGTAATCGCTTCGGCAGAGCTCTAATCGCAATCAGTCATTGCGATCACGCCAGCCCTGCCGGCAGAGCTGTTCCCACTCACCCCGGGATTTCAACAAGCGTTCAGCGAGCTCTCGCACCGCTCCATGGCCACCTTTGCGAATGAGCACCGCATCAGCGCGACGACGCAAGGCTGGTACGGCATCCGCCGGAGCAATCAACAAACCCACTCTGCCCCGTAAGGCCAGATCATTGAGATCGTCTCCGACATAGACAATCTGCTCAGGACCCACACCCACGCGTTGACACAGCTCAGTCAGAGCATGGGGCTTATCCATTGCACCAACAAGGCAGTGACGGATCCCTAGGTGTTGGGCCCTCACTTCTGTGGCGCCGCCGCGGCCGCCGCTCAGAAAAGCCACCTCGATACCGGCGTTCTGAAGCAGGCGGATCCCTAGTCCATCTCGCACATTGAAGCATTTACTCAGCTCACCTTCCGGTCCATAGAAGAGGGAACCATCTGTCAGCACACCATCCACATCGAGGAGCACGAGCTGGATCGTTGCCAAGCGCTTCGTAAGCCCTCTCCAGCGCCATCGAGCCCACATCAACGCAACCCAGCTTGAACGAGATCGTGCAATCGCAGTAACCCTTCTAACTCGCCCGATTCCGCCACCACCGGCAGCACCGCGATCGCCTTACGGCGATTGCGCTCCATCAGCTCCATCGCATCAACAGCCAAAGTGGCGGCTGGAACGGTGATCGGATCAACGGTCATCAGATCGGACGCCTGCAAGTGGGCCCAACCCCCAGATCCAGCCTCTTGCAGCGCCCGGCGCAGGTCGCCGTCCGTAATTAAACCGACAAGCTGAGTGGCGTCCTGCGGGCTAGCAACCCATGAGGCGCCCACACCGGCATCCGTCAAAGCGGCAATGACCTCTTGTAAAGGAGCCGCTGGTGCCAATGACCGCACGCGGGCCACGGGAACCATCAAATCTGCCGCGGTCAGCGTGAGCTTCTTACCCAACGCGCCAGCCGGGTGATTGAGGGCAAAATCCTGAGGCGACACCCCCGAGCGCTCCATCCAGACCGCTGCCAAGGCATCACCAATGGCCATAGCCACAGCGGTGCTCGCCGTCGGTGCCAGATTGAGCGGACAGACCTCGCGATCAACGGAGCCATCCAGCACCACGTCACTGACACGAGCCAAGCTGGATTGAAGACGACCCACCAAAGCAATCGTCGGCGCACCCCGGCGTTTCAGGTGAGGAAGCAGTTGCACCAATTCCTCGGTTTCACCGCTGTTCGAGAGCAGCAAAACAACATCGTCTTGAACGACAACCCCTAAGTCGCCATGGAGCGCATCCAAGGGATTGAGATAGATCGCAGTTAAGCCAATCGATGAGAAGGTCGCGGCAATTTTCCTGGCCACGATGCCGCTCTTCCCGACCCCACTGATCACCAGCTTGCGGCCCTGATCACTGCAATGCTGCAGCAGCTTGAGCGCTGCCTCGACTTGTTCAACACTCAAGCGAGACGCCGTATCGGCGATGGCAGCGGCCTCCTGCTGTAGGCAGCGCGTCAAGGCAGACATGATTTCTGTCATTAACCCTGCAACCCATTCAAGGCTGCCGCGACAACGCGGTGATCGCTGTCCTGCTGCAGACCCTGGAGCACCTCTCGCGCCTCGCTGCTGCCTTCCCGCACCAGGCGACCCAGGATTTCCGTGCCGCCGACGCGCACCGTCCCATCGGCTTCGGCCACGGCGAGCCGCGCTAACTCAAGCAACTGTTCCGGAGCAATCTCAGGGTGCTCGGCCACCGCCGAGAGGATGCTGCAGTGAATCAGCCATTCGGTCTCGGACTGAAACGACTCCAGCAGCAAGGGCCAAGCCCGATCCAGACCGTGACTGACCAAGGCGTTCGCCGCTTCCGCACGCACGGCCACCTCGGAGTCGTGCTTCAAGGTCCGTACCAGCGGCTCCCAACCGGCGGCCGTGGGCTTGTGACCCAAGCCTGAGCAGCTGAGTTGGCGCAAGATCATGTCGCTCTGCTCCAGCCCCAACAGCAGCAGCGGTTCCGCCTCTTCGGCACTGGCATGAACCAGGCTTGCCAGCGCAGGACGCGCCTTGCCGGGGTTGTCCGAGGCAATCGCCTCGCGCAGTTCGTCGACGTTCATCGGCCCAGTTTGCCTCTACTGCTCGTCCCTGAGGATGCCGAGAATCGAGCGGCGCCGGCGACGCCAACTCCAGGCGCTCTGGAGCAAGAGAGCCAAGCCGATCAACAGGGCCGGCAGGGCCTGCAGGCGATCCGGACCTTGACGCAGTAAGACGCCGAGCAGCCCCAGCACCACCAAAAGCAGGGTGGAGCACGCCAGCAGATCTCGTCCGAGTCGACTTATGGGGGTCATGCCGCGGCCCGCTCCAACCAGCGCAACAGACTTGCGCTCAGGACCTCGACGCCAACGGCCACTGAGGCCTCATCGGCAGCAAAGGTGTTGCTGTGCAGCGGTGTGCAGCCATTGGGTCCCGCCACACCCAAACGGAACATCGTGCTCGGGGTCTCCCGCTGCAACTCCGCAAAATCCTCAGCCCCAAGCGATGGCTGCTCAAGCCACTCCACCTGGGGACGTCCCAGCAGGGCCACCGCTTCATCCGCCAGAAGCTGGGTGAGCTCAGCGTCGTTGTGAACCGGTGGCGAGATGCAGCGGTAGCGCACCCGGGCCTCGCCGCCATAGCCCTTACAGATGGCCTGGACGGTCTCCTCAATCCATCCCGGCAACTGGGCATGGAGGTCTAGATCCAGGCAACGGACCGTTCCCAGCAGGCGCACGTGATCGGCGATCACGTTGAAGGCTTTCCCCCCTTCAATCCGGCCAAAGCTGACCACCACAGGATGCAGGGCATCCAGCCTGCGGCTGATCGCCTCCTGCAAGCCACTCACCACCCGTGCCGCAATCCAGATGGCATCGGTGCTCTGGTGGGGACGGGCCCCATGGCCTCCCTCGCCCAAGACCTCCACCTCCAACTCGCCCGCCGCCGCCGTCAAGCTGCCACTGCGCACCCCAATCGTCCCCACCGGCAGGCTCGGGAAAACGTGCACCCCAAACAGAGCGTCCACCCCCTGCATCGCCCCATCGGCCACCATCCAGGCTGCCCCTTGGGCGGTCTCCTCCGCCGGTTGAAACAGCAACCGCACCTTGCCGCCCAGCCGCTCGGCCAAGGGCCCAAGAATCCGAGCCACCCCCAACCCCACCGTGGTGTGGATGTCGTGGCCGCAGGCATGCATCAAGCCCTGATTCAACGAGGCATAGGGCAGGCCCGTGCGCTCCTCAACCGGCAGCGCGTCCATGTCCACCCGCAGGGCCACCACGGGACCACTGCCTGAACCCAGTTCAGCCACCACCCCGGTGCGGCCAACGCCTTCCTGGACCCTCCAGCCCAACTTGCGCAGCTCACCGGCCACCAACGCGGCGGTCTGGTGCTCGTTGCCGCTGAGTTCCGGATGGGCATGCAAATGCCGCCGGATGGCCAGCAGCTCCTGCTGGGCGGCTTGGACATCCGCCTTGAGCTGATCGCAGGAGAGCAGATCGGGCATCAGCTGCTCAGGGCCAAAAAGTCAGACAGCGCTTGGGTCGGAACCGGCGGCCAGCGCCGGATCTCTAAGAGCCATTCTGGCTGGCGATAACGGGGATCCAAGCCCGCAGCCGAGGCCCAATGGCTCTCGGCTTCCCCGGATTCACCCTTGCGCCACAACAAGGCGGTCAATGCGGCCCTGGCATCGGCAAAGAGGGGATAGCGGCGAATGATGTTGCGCAACTCCTTCTCCGCCAGGTCCAGATCGCCCAACTGAAAGTCCGCCAAGGCCGCACTGGAGCGGGCCATCGCAAAGCCGGGACGTTCCTGGGAGGCCTGCTCAAAACTGTCCCGGGCCTGCTGCCAATCGCCTTTGGAACCCTGGACATTGCCCAGGTTGTAGAGAGCCGAGGCATCGGGGCCACGCTCGAGGATCCAGCGGTAATCGGCTTCAGCGGCGTCCCACTGCTTCAGGGCTTCTTCGGCAGTACCGCGGTTCAGATGGGGATCAGCGTTGCTGGAATCCAGCTCCATCGCCTTGGTCTGATCGGCAATGGCCGCCTCGGGATCCCCGAGGGCCAGCTGGATGTTGCCGCGATTACTCCAAGCCGCCGCGTCCTCCGGAGCCAGCTCCAGCACCTGATTCCAAAGGTCGAGCGCCTGGGGGAAGGCCCCCTCGCGACTGGCCGTCAGGGCCTGATCAAAGAGTTGAGGCAGGCTCAGCTGCACCGCCAGCAGAAGCGCGAACAGTGCCGTCATGCCGCCTGATCCTGCAGGTGATCAATGCCGGCCTGGGTAATGACGCGCCCGCGGGGGGTGCGCTGCAACAGGCCCTGCTGCAACAGGAACGGCTCCACCACCGATTCCAGGGTGACGGGGTCTTCCCCCAAGCCAGCCGCGAGGGTGTCGAGGCCCACCGGTCCACCGCCATAGCCGCTGTGGAGCAGGTCCAACAGACGCCGGTCGCTGGCATCCAAGCCGCGGCCATCCACCCGATGCAGGCTCAAGGCCTGCTGCACCAACTCGGCACTCACCCGCGCATGGCCACCAACAGAGGCGACATCGCGCACCCGACGCAGCAGGCGATTCGCGATCCGGGGGGTGCCCCGGCAACGGCGGGCCACCTCGAGGGCCGCCTCTTCCGCCAAGTCGAGTTGAAGCAAACCGGCGGCCCGCTGCACGATCGCCTGAAGGTCTTCCAGTCCGTAGAACTCCAGCCGCTGGATCAGACCAAAGCGATCCCGCAGCGGAGAACTCAACGAACCCGCCCGCGTCGTCGCCCCCACCAAGGTGAAAGGAGCCAAGGGAATCGTTCGGGTGCGGGCCGTCGTGCCCTTGCCGACGGTGAGATCGAGGCGAAAGTCCTCCATCGCCGGGTAGAGCAACTCTTCGGCCACCCGGGTCAGGCGGTGAATTTCGTCGATGAACAGCAGCTCCCGGGGCTGCAGATTCACGAGCAATCCAACGATGTCACGGGGGCGCTCCAACGCCGGGGCACTGGTGATGCGGCAACGCACCCCCAACTCCTCGGCCAAGACCATCGCCATCGTGGTCTTGCCCAACCCGGGGGGGCCATAGAGCAAGACGTGATCGAGGGCTTCATCCCGCGCTTGGGTGGCCTCAATCGCAATCCCAAGAACCTGTTTGAGCTCGCTCTGGCCGATGTAATCCGCCAACTGCTTAGGCCGGAGCGAATCTTCCCGCTGCAGCGGCTTCTCTTGCTCGCTCACAGCGGGATCGACCAACCTCGGGGCCGGCTCGCGCGGCGCTGTTGATCCCGAAGAGACGATGGCCATCGCCCGAGGGTATCGGCAGGGGACGGCCGCCGGCCAGCGGGTCCATCCCTAGGGTCGGTGGACCTGGATCACAGCGCCATGGCCAAGGGCGGGGGCAAAAAGAACGCCAAGGCCCTTCGGGAAGCCGCCAACAAACTGCTGGCGGACAACCGCTTCGCACGGCATCAGTACGAAATTCTGGAAACGCTGGAGTGCGGCGTTGAGCTGATGGGCACCGAAGTCAAGTCCATCCGAGCGGGCCAAGTGAACCTGCGCGATGGCTTCTGCCTGATCCGCAAAGGGCAGCTGCAACTGCACAACGTCCACATCTCACCCCACACCCACGCCGGCGCCTACTTCAACCACGAACCCCTCCGAACCCGTCGCCTGCTCGCCCACCGCAAGGAGATCGACAAGCTGCGGATCGCCGTGGACCAGAAGGGCCTCACCTTGATTCCCCTGAACATCCACCTGAAGGGGTCCTGGATCAAGGCGACCATTGGCGTGGGCAAGGGCCGCAAGCTCCATGACAAGCGTCAAGAGGAGCGGCGCAAGCAGGACATCAAGGACGCCAAAAAAGCCATCTCCCGCTACTGAGTTGGATCCACACGCAGGGAGAGGGTCAGGCTCGCCGACGACAGACCGTCGTTGCTGATCAAGACCTGAACTGGGGAGCGTTTGACCTCCCCCAGGCTCACCACCCGCAGCGGACCACGGGCTTCCAGCAGCTGACCATCCGCCGCGAACACACTCATCTGCATCAACGGGGAGCCCTTGACCCCCAGGACCAGGCGACTGCCCGACGGCACCTGAATCGGGAAGACCCGGGCACCACCCGCCGGGACCCTGGCGGAGATGGTTTTGGTGCTGTTGCGCTGCCCTTTGATCAACTCGATCTGCAGGTTGCCAAGGGCCTGCTCGGCGGCGGCGTACCAGAGCTGGCGAAAGGGCTCCGCGGGGATCTCAGCGGCCTGGGGTCCGTTCAGCAGGTTCAAGGCACTGCCCGAGACGAGCTTCTGCACCACCTCCGGACTCAGCCCCTGGGCCACAAGGCCCTGTTGGCGCCGGTTCCAATCGGTGGCCGTCAGGTTGCCCAAGCGGGGGCGTAGCGGCAGGGGTAGCTGCTCCACACGGCTTAGCCAGTCTTCGGCCAGTTCGCTCCAGACCTTGCGCAGGGGAGCATCCGCTTGGCTATCGGAGGGCAGCCGGCCGCCGCGCTCCAGGAAGCTCGCGTCCACCAACTTGAGGAACCAACGCCGATCGACCTGCAGGGCCCGGAGGCGATTCAGTAGCTGCTCGCGCTGGTTGATCTCCGCCGCCGGCAAGCTCGAACGCAGCCGAAAACTCGGGAGCGCCGTCGGGCCCGTGACCTTGCCTCGGCTCAACAGCAACCAACCCACCGCCGTCCCCACCAGCGCGGCCAGGACCAGGGCAACGACCACTGGCCAGAGCCGACCTTCCGCGTCCTGCTCCTGTTGACGCTTCCGTCTTCGGGACGGGGTCGAATGGCGCACCACCGCTGGCGCAGTGGCAACAGGCGTGAACTGTTGAAAGGCGGCGAGGGCAGCGGCGGCAGAGGGGAAACGCAACGCCGGCTGATCGCTGCTCAAGGCCTGGAGCGGCCCAATCGAGGCCAAGGCGGATGGGGCCTGGTCCGCCAGCAAGGTTTGGGCCAACTCAGCGATGGCCAGCAGATCGCGCTGGGGATCCCAAGGGGCTGGCTGCTCCAGCGCCAAGGGAACCGTCAGACCATCCGGCGATCGCCGCAGAATGTGAGCCGGTGACCAATCCGCGCAGGACAGACGCTGGCTATGCAGCTGGGCCAGAACCGGCAACAGCTGACGCAGCAACACCAAGACGTCCTCCAGCGAGAAGGTCTCGCCGGCATCCAGCAGGGCCTGCAGGGTCTCTCCCTCCTGCCAGGGGCGAGGCAGCCAGAGGGCCTCACCGGTGTTGATCAGATCCCCAAAACGAGGCAGCTGGGGATGCAAGACCCTCTGGAGCTGAAGCCAGCGCTTGCTCAGTTCCTCCCCTTGCTCCTCCGTCAGTTCACTCAGGACAGTGAGATGGGTCGGCGCATCGGCAGCCGCCTGATCCAAGGCCAACCAGCGGTCATCCGACAGGGAACGCTCCAAGCGGTAGCGACCGCCGATAAGCGCTCCCGGCTCCAAACTCGGATCGTCTTCCACCAACGTGGATCAGGCCGCGCGCTCAGGTTGCTGCAGACCTTTGCCCTTCAGCCACTCAGCGTCATAAAGCCGTGACCGATAGCGATCTCCGCTGTCGCAGAGGACCGTGACGATGGTGTGGCCCGGCCCCATGCGACGGGCTGTCTCGACGGCTGCGGCCACATTGATGCCGACGGATCCGCCCAGGAACAGACCCTCCTGCCAAAGCAGGTCGTAAATCGTCTGGAGCGCATCCTGATCGTGGATCCGGACCGCGTCGTCCACCGGAGCTCCCTCCAGGTTCGCGGTCACGCGGCTATTGCCAATGCCCTCCGTGATCGAGTTGCCCTCGCTGCTGAGTTCGCCGCTGGTGGCCCAGCTGTACAGGGCGCTGCCATGGGGATCCGCCAGGACACAGCGCAGCTGTGGCTTTTGCTCCTTCAAATAGAGCGCCACACCGGCATAGGTGCCGCCAGTGCCCGTGGCAGCCACCCAGGCATCCACCTGGCCGCCGGTTTGCTCCCAGATCTCCGGACCCGTGGTCCGGTAGTGGGCGCGGCGGTTGGCGAGGTTGTCGAACTGATTGGCCCAGACCGCCCCCGGGATCTCTTCCGCGATGCGGCCCGAGAGGCGGACGTAATTATTGGGGTCCTTGTAGGGAACGGCGGGAACGGTGCGCACCTCGGCCCCCAGGCTACGCAGCAGACCGATCTTCTCCGCGGATTGGGTCTCCGGGATCACGATCACCGCCCGGTAACCACGGGCATTGCAGAGGTGCGTCAGGCCAATCCCGGTGTTACCCGCCGTGCCCTCGACCACGGTGCCGCCAGGTTTGAGGACGCCCTGCTCTTCGGCCTCCAACAGAATCCCGAGGGCCGCCCGGTCCTTGACCGACCCGCCCGGGTTCATGAACTCAGCCTTGCCGAGGATCTCGCAGCCGGTCAGGGCACTCAGGGCGTTCAGACGAATCAGCGGGGTCTGGCCCACCGCACCGACAAAGCCGGATGCAATCCCCGGAGTGCTGGCGCCCATGCCCGTCCCTGCGTTGCAGTGATCGTAGAAGCGTTGATGCAACAGGGTTGGGCTTCTAGGGTCCGCTCAGCAGGAGCCGTTGGGATGGTGTCGACCTCAGCTGCCGCCGTCTTGCCGCGGCTGCAGGAGATCCGCCGTGCCACGGAGGCCCTGATCGAAGGCCTGGAAGCCGAGGACCTCTGCCTCCAGGGGATGCCGGACGCCAGTCCCGCGAAATGGCATCTGGCCCACACCACCTGGTTTTTCGAGGAGTTCCTGCTGAGCCAGAGGGAGGGCTACGCCTGCGCCGACAGCCGCTGGTGCTACCTCTTCAACAGCTATTACGAGGCCGTCGGCGAACGGCACCCCAGGCCGGAGCGGGGCCTCTTGAGCAGACCCTCGATCACCGAGGTGCTGGCCTGGCGCCAGCGGGTCAGTGAGGCCCTGATGGCCGAACTGGATCACCTTCCCGCAGCCCTGGTGGAACTCGGACTGCAGCACGAGCAGCAGCACCAAGAGCTGCTGTTGATGGATCTCCTGGACGGCTTCAGCCGCAATCCGCTCGAACCAGCCGCCAACCCACTCCACGACGCGCCCTACGACGCCAGCTGGAGCAGTCCGAGTCCCCAGGGCTGGCACCGCTTCGAGGGGGGCCTCGTGGAGATCGGCTTGGAGCCTGACTCGGAGGTCTTCCACTTCGACAACGAGGCGCCCCGGCACCGGATCTGGTTGGACCCCTTCGCGATCAGCCATGGGCTGGTGACCAATGGCGAGTACGCCGCCTTCATCGCCGATGGGGGCTACCAGCGCGCCGACCTCTGGATGAGTGAGGGCTGGGCCCTGGTGCAAGAACGGGGCTGGCAGGCGCCGCGCTACTGGCGCGGTGACTGGGAGTTCAGCCTCGCGGGCCGGAGGGCACGCCATCCCGACGCTCCCGTCAGACACATCAGTTGGTTTGAAGCCGATGCCTACGCCCGCTGGGCTGGGGCCCGCCTCCCCGAAGAAGGCGAATGGGAACTGGCGGCCGGCAGCGGGCAGCTCGAGAAGGTGTTTGGCTGCCTGTGGCAATGGACCGGCAGCCCCTACCGGCCCTATCCGGGTTTTACGCCCGCCGCAGGGGCCATTGGTGAATACAACGGCAAATTCATGAGCTCGCAGTTCGTGCTGCGGGGCAGCTGCTTCTTGACCCCAGCCGGCCACGAACGCCTCACCTACCGCAACTTCTACCCGCCCCACAGCCGTTGGATGGCCAGCGGGATTCGACTGGCTATGGGGGGCCAGCCATGACCAGCACCCTGCATCGCAGCGGCACCCCCGAACTGCTCGATCTGCATCCCGCCGCCGCAGACATGCGCCAGCTGGTGATTGAGGGCCTCAGCCAAACCCCCAAACAATTGCCCGCCTGGTTTCTCTATGACGCCGAGGGCTCGCGCCTCTTCGACCTGATTTGCCAGCAGCCCGAATACAGCCTGACCAAGACCGAAACCGCGCTGCTTGAGGACCAGGCCCAGGCCATGGCCGCGGCCCTTGGGGACGGCACCCTGGTGGAATTCGGCGCCGGCAGCGCCCGCAAGGTTGGACCGCTGCTCGAGGCGCTGCAGCGGCCGGCCTACGTCGCCCTCGACATCAGCGCGGACCATCTCGCCCAGGCCTGCGCGCGGCTCCAAAAGGACCATCCAGACGTGCCGATGGTGGGTATCTGCTGCGACTACAGCCAACTGGAGCAGCTCCCCAGCCACCCCTTGCTGCAGCAGCGGCGCCTGGGTTTCTTCCCCGGCAGCTCCCTGGGGAACTTCACCACCACAGCCGCCGAGACCCTGCTGCGGCAATTTCGGCGTCTGCTTGGTCCTGATGGAACACTGCTGATCGGGATCGACCAGCCCAAGGCAACGGAGCGGCTCGAGGCGGCCTACGACGATGCAGCCGGTATCTCCGCCCGCTTCGCCCTGAACCTGCTGGAGCGGTTGAACCGCGACCTCGGCTGTGATTTCGACCTCGATCAGTTCCGCTACCAAGCCCGCTGGGTCGCCGCAGCCAGCCACATCGAAATGGCCCTAATCAGCCAGCGGGATCAAACCGTGCAGGCCTGTGGCCGCAGCTGGCACTTCGCTGAAGGAGAGTCCTTAATCACCGAAACGAGCCACAAGTACAGCCCCGAGGCCTTTCTGAACCTGGCCGCGCGGGCGGGCTGGACCAGCGAGGCCCGTTGGAGTGATCCCCGCAATGACCTATCGCTGCACCTGCTGAAGCAGGCAGACTGAACGCCCTCAAGGACGTGCGATGGCGAGGGAAGATCAGCGGCGAGCCTCCCGGGAACTGCGGGAAGGCCTGATTGAGCGGCTCGAGGAGCTCTACGGCGAAGCCTTCGAACAGCTGACCACGCAGAACCTCGGGGAGGGCGCCATCGCCCGGCTCACCCAGTTGTTGCTGCGCTCGCGGGAGGCGGCGATCACTCCCCTGCAGGAGGAGATCGAAGCGCCCCTGATCACCCGACCCCCCTCGGCATGAGTTCCTGGTCCTGGTGGGATGAGCTGGAGCAAAAACTCGAGCAACAGCTCGAGGCCTTCCTCAAGTCCCATCCCGAACAGAGCGAGCGGCTCCGGCAAGAGCAGCTG
Organism: Synechococcus sp. LTW-R; assembly: GCF_014217875.1. Classification (NCBI taxonomy): domain Bacteria; kingdom Bacillati; phylum Cyanobacteriota; class Cyanophyceae; order Synechococcales; family Synechococcaceae; genus Synechococcus; species Synechococcus sp. LTW-R. The sequence goes on along the minus strand of NZ_CP059060.1, from coordinate 1,819,334 downwards.
AATGAGGCCGCCCAGCTGCGGCGCCAGCTTCTCGAGCTGGCTGCGGAGATCAAGCAGTGGCAAGAACGGACGCAAAAGGCCCAGGCCGCCGGTGCCCAGGACCTGGCCCAACGGGCCCAGCAGCACCTGGAGCAGCTGATGCAACAGGGTCGTGAGCTCTGGCAACAGCTGGAAGCCATCGGCCAAGACCTGCACCAGCCAGCCCCACGCAGCGAAGACCTGGATTCGGCCTGGGCCCGCTTTGAAACGGAGCAGGCCCTTGAAGAGCTGCGCCGGCGGCAGGGGCTCTGATGGGCTTTCTGCTCTCCAAACTGCTGCCGTTGCTGGTCTATCCCCTAGGCCTGGGGTTGCTGCTGCAACTCGCCGGACTCACCAGTGACCGCAGAGCCAAACTCAGCCGCGCCCTAGGGGCCTCAGGCATCGCCATGGTCTGGCTGTTTGCCATGCCAGTCACCAGCCGACAGTTGATCTGGGGCCTGGAGGAGCGGGCGGCGGCGCTCACGCCACAGGCGATCCCCAACGCCGACGCCATCGTCGTGCTCGGCGGCGGCCTCAAGCCGGCCTTGCCACCGAGGCGGGGGGTTGAAGTGAGCGAAGGGGGAGATCGCCTACTGACAGGGGTGCGGCTGATGCGCCAGAAGAAGGCGGGCACCCTGGTGACCAGCGGTGCCCAGATCAGCTTCACCGCGGCGGATCCCGCCCCCGCCGAAGCCTTCTCCGCCAAGGTCCTGGCCGAGGAACTCGGAGTACCAAGCCAGCGGATCCTGCCCAACCCCCTCTCGAAAACCACCGCCGAAGAAGCCCGCGACATCGGCCAACTCGCCCAAGCGCGGGGCTGGAGAACGGTGCTGCTGGTCACAAGCGCATTTCACCTGCCGCGCTCGCTCGCCACATTTGAGAAGCGCAGCGGCCTCACGGTGATTCCAGTCGCCTGCGATTTCCTATTGCCGGAGCGACAACGATTGGGACGCCCCACGGCGAGCTCCTTCATTCAAGACCTCCTGCCCGATGCAGGAGCGCTGTACCTGAGCAGCGTGGCCCTCAAGGAACACCTGGGGCTAGCGCTCTATCGCCTTAAGGGCTGGGCATGAAAAAGGCCCCTAAGCGGGGCCCTTACAAATCACTTCTTGGGTTCGGGGGGAACCAGGCTCACGCCCTCGGGCGGAGGGGTGGGATCGGGATCGGCGATCAGCATGTGCTGCAGCACGATCTCGGGGCGCTCGCTATCGCGCCAGCGAATCCGATAAGCGGGCATCTTGGTGCCACGGCTGGTGGTTTGCTCCACCGGCTCCATCACCCAACCCCGGCGGGAGCGGCCCTGGGGATTGCGCTTCACCACAGCATCTGCGTGCTTAAAGCGGAAGCCGACGCGTTCGCCACTCATCGAATCTCGAGCCCCCGAATGGGGGAGATTGCCTACTAGGTTCGATTATCCCATTGCAGGCGGCACTGCGCCCGATCGCGCCTCAGGACGCAGCAAGGGGAAGGCGATCACGTCGCGGATGGACGGGCTGTCGGTCAGCAACATCACAAGACGGTCAATGCCGATGCCCAAACCGCCCGTCGGGGGCATGCCCACCTCGAGGGCATTGATGAAGTCCTCGTCCACCTCCTGGGCCTCGTCATCACCGGCGGCTTTGCGAGCCATCTGCGCTTCGAGCCGCTGGCGCTGATCGACAGGATCAATCAATTCGCTGAAGGCATTGGCCGTTTCGCGGCCGACGATGAACAACTCAAAGCGCTCCACCAGACCAGGCTTGCTGCGGTGGGCCCGCGCCAACGGTGAGTTCTCAACCGGGTAATCGATCACAAAGGTGGGTTGGATCAGGGTGCTCTCCACCTTCTGATCGAAGGCTTCCACCAACAGACGTCCCACCGAGTCCGCCAGTTCCGGAACGGCCAAGCCCTGGGCCTGCATCGCCGCGGCCGCCTCAGCCCGGCTGCTGAAGGCGCTGAAGTCCAAGCCGGTCGCATCGAGCACCAGCTCGTGCATGGTTGCCCGGCGCCAAGGGGGCGTCAGGTCGATCTCCGTGCCCTGGTAGTTGATGCGGGTCGTCCCGCAGACCTGCTGGCACACGTGAGCAATCAGTTGCTCCGTGAGATCCATCATGTCGTTGTAGTCGGCATAGGCCTGATACACCTCGATCGAGGTGAACTCAGGGTTGTGCCGGGTGCTGATGCCTTCGTTGCGGAAGATCCGGCCCAGCTCATAGACCCGCTCAAAGCCGCCCACCACCAGGCGTTTGAGGTGCAATTCGGTGGCGATCCGCAGGGTCAGCGGCAGGTCCAGAGCGTTGTGATGGGTCTCGAAGGGACGCGCGTCGGCGCCACCCGGCACGCTTTGCAGCACCGGAGTTTCAATCTCAAGGAAACCACGCTCATCCAGCCAGCGGCGGATCGAACTGACCGCCACGGCCCGGCGACGGAAGGTTTCGCGGGTGTCCGGCGACACGATCAGGTCGAGGTAGCGCTGGCGATAGCGCTTCTCCACATCGGCCAAGCCATGCCACTTGTCCGGCAGGGGCTGCAAGCTCTTGCTGAGCATCTGCCAGCTCTGGACCTTCACGGACAGCTCACCGCGATCGGTGCGGCGCAAGCTGCCGCTGACCCCAATCAGGTCGCCGGCATCCACCAAGGATGTGAGGTGACCAAAGTCGTCTCCGAGGGTCGCCTTCTCGATGAAGAGCTGGATCGGACCGGTCTCATCGGCCAGGGTGAAAAAGGCGAGCTTGCCCATCACGCGGCGGGTCATCACCCTGCCGGCCACGGCAACGGCCACGTCCCGTTCTTCACCATTGGGCAAGTCCGCATGGGCCTGCTGCAGCTCAGCGGTGCGGTGACTGGGCTCAAAGCGCAGGGCGTAGGGACCCTGGCCCAACTCCGCTAGGGCCTTGCCTTTCTCGAGGCGGGTCTCGCGCAGCTCAGACAAAGGACCGAATCAATCAGCGTTCGGCCATCCTGCAGGATCAGCTGGCGGCGGCCATCGGGGCGTTCTCGCCCATGCGCTGGGAGGCGTAACCCGTACCGCGCACGGTGAGGATCAACTCGGGATTGCGAGGATCGGGCTCGAGCTTGCCCCGCAGACGGGCCACATAGACGTCCACAACCCGCAGGTCAGCGGCGCGGCGTGGCGGATAACCCCAGAGCTGTTCGAGAATCTCGGCCCGGGGAACCACCCGTCCGGGCTCCCGGAACAGCAGCTCGAGCAGGCTGAACTCGGTGTAGGTCAGACCAATGCGCTCACCATCGCGGGTGACCTGACGGCGGTTGGTGTCCACCACCAGATCGCCAACCCGAAGCACCCCCTGACCGGCGGGGACGTCACGGGGCTCGTTGGTGGCCGAACCGCGGCCCACACGGCGCAGGATCGTGGCGATCCGTGCCTCCAGCTCTTTGGGGCTGAAGGGCTTGGGCAAATAGTCGTCAGCCCCCAGATCCAAGCCCGCCACCCGCTCGGCAATGGCATCCAGGGCCGAAAGAAAAATGATCGGCACGCAGGACTCGGCCCGCAGGCGCCGGCAAACCGCGAAGCCATCGAGCTTCGGGAGCATCACATCGAGCACCACCAGGTCGGGCTGCTCTTTGTGGAACAGGGTCAGCGCCTCTTCGCCGTCCTCGGCGCAGACCACCTTGTAACCGGCCAGCTGGAGACGCATGACCAGTACGCGACGCACGGCCGGCTCGTCATCCACCACCATCACGGTGGCGCGCTGCTCTGACGAAGCCTCGACAGATGAGGCATCACTCTGTCGTTGCTGCTCGTCGAGCGGCATGCACTACACAGCGTGAAGAAGCGCAACGTTAACTCTCAGACCCCTTCTGGCGATAGCCATTTGCAGGCGACCTGAGCTAAGCGGCCTCAGTCTTAAGGATTTCTCAAGGCCGGACTAGGGCCAGCGACCCGCCGCGTAGGCGTTCCACTGACGCTCAGCCTCCGCCAAGGCCGCATCGCTGCTGGCCTGGCCCAACATCGCCCGCTGGAGCTGGGTGTAGACGATGGCCTGAAGCCGTTTCACGCCAGGGCTAGCCGGCACCAACACCCGGGCTGAGGACAAGGTTTGAGCCGAGAGCAGGCGGGCCTGCCGCACCAACTGCTCCGGTTGCGTCGCCGGTTGCTCCGCCTCCAAGACCGCCTTGACGTTCTGCAGCGCACCGATGGAGGAGGGAAGGACCCGCGCCTGCTCCGCAAAGCGAGCCTGATTGCTGGCATCCGTCAGGAACAGGGCGAAGCGAGTCGCCGGCTCCGCCACCTTGCTTTGGCGGGGAATGGCCAGGGTCATCACCGCCACATTGGCGGCACCATTGGCCCCGGTAAGGGGCGGATAGGGACGAGTGGCCGCGGCCACCTGGGGCGCATTGGTTTGGATGCTGCGCAGGAATTCCGCGCCGCTGCCTACCTGGGCCAGTTCGCCGCTTTGGTAGAGCTCAATCGCCCGCCGGTAGCCCTGGCTGACCACCTCGCGGGGCAGCAAGCCGCGGCGATAGAGATCGCTCCAGAAGGCAAACGCCTGTCGCCCCGCCGGCGTGTTGAACGCAGCCCGCTGACGCCCGTCCAGGAGCGTCACCCCCATCTGCACCAGCGACTCCAGCAGTTCCGCGGAGTCCTCGGGAACGACCGTGACAAAGAGTGCGTAGCGACCCGTCCGGCGTTTCACGGCTTCGGCGTAGGCGGGCACCTCGGCCCAGGTGCGCGGAGGCTCGCTGTAGCCGGCCTCACTCAGGATCTGCGTGTTGGCCAGGGTGATGCGGGCCGTCAGATACCAAGGAATGGCGAACTGCTGCGGCTGCCCGTCGGGCGCGGCACTTTGGCCGGCTTGCCAGATCCGCGGCAGATAGGTCGTTGAAGAGCCCTCGGGCAACAACGGCTCCAGGGGCTGGAGGCCACCTTTGCTGGCCAAATTGGCGGCGAAGAGCGGATTCAGGTTCACCACATCGGGGGCTGTCCGCGCGAACACCGCCGCCAGCAATTTCCGCTCGACCGAGCCCCAGGGAACATCGGTCCAAACCACGTCATAGCCGGGGTTCTGGTGCTCCCAGCGGGCAATGACGTCGTTGAGGTAGCCATTGAATTTGGGGGCCAAATCCAAGGTCCAAAACTGGATCGATTGGCGGTCGGTGGCCTGGCGACGCGCCGGGGCACAGGCCGAAAGCACGCCGGCCATGGCCATGGCCGCCAGCAAGGCGCCCGCCAGACGCTGTGGTCTCCTCATCCCCGGGCGGAGAGCAGTTTTCGCCAACGCAGCAGCAACAGCGAACAAATCAGGGGAGCCAGCAAGGCCGTGATCAAAGCCTGAGCCGCCAGCAGCTGCAAGCCACCCTCCGGCAAAACGCCGAGGAACTGCCACTGCAACAGAAAGCTGCCCCCCAAGAGCAGGCTGCCCAGGGCCGCCAGCAGTCCCAAATTGAAGCTGCGCTCAATCGGACTGCCCCGCCGGCCCAAACGGCCCCACCACCAGCCCAACAGCACCAGAGCCGGCAGCTGGGTGACATGTCCGACGTGCAAGCCATCGAGCAGCAGCCCCAAGGCCAAACCCGCAAACGCCCCGGACAAGGGACCATCCGCCAAGGCCCAGGGCAACAGCCAAAGCACGGCCCAACTGGGGGAGACGCCATTCAGGCTCAACCAGCCCGGGGACAGCAAGGTCAACGCCGGGACAACCAAGGCAGAGCCCACGCTGAGGCCATGGCGATGCAAACCAGCCATCGCTAACGGGACACCAACTGCACCCAATCGACGGCGTCGATCGGGGCACTCAGCTGAACGACGGCATCCGGGGCCGGGACCAACTCTTCATCGACGCTCTGCACAACGCCGATGGTGAGGTTGGGAGGCAACAAGGTGCTGGCCGGTGACGTGGTGACCACATCCCCAGGACGCACCCCCGTGTCTTTATCGAGGAACTGCAGCCGCGGCCGCGGCGTATCGCCGCCAATCAACAATCCATGGCGCTTCACCCGCGGGACCCAGACCCCCAGGCGACTGGTGCTGTTGGTCAACAGGGCGACACGGGCGGTGGTTGGGGTGACGCTGGCTACGCGACCAATCAGCCCGCCTGGAGCCAGTACAGCCGAGCCAGCACGCAACCCCTGCAGGCTGCCCTGACCCAACTCCAACTGCTGCCACCAACCGGAGGCCTGACGAGAGATCACCGGAGCCGAGACGCGCGCACCCCTGGCTTGATCCAGAGCAATCAAACCGCGCAGACGGGCGTTGTCGCTCTCGAGCTGTTGCAGCCGGGTTTGCTGGTCCAACTGCTGGGCGGAGCGCAGCCATTCCGACTGGGCTGGGCCCGGCCAAAACGGACGGGTGAGGAGAGCGTAGGCATCGAGGACGCCGGCCCCCTTGGTCAGGCGTACCCCCGCCAACACCGCGAGCAGGAGCCACCAGGGCCAGGCCTGCAGCAGCTTCTGCAGCAGGGGGACACGAAGAATGCGGCCAGCCATCGGTTTCACGCGCTCAGCCTGCTGAAGTCAGGGGTGTCGAGCACCCGCTCAAGGCGCTGGTAGTCCTCGATCACGCGGCCGCAACCGTTGACCACACAGAGCAAGGGGTCGTCGGCGATGTGCACCAAGATCCCGGTCTCGTGGCTGATCAGGTCGGTGATGCGGCGGACCAAAGCACCGCCGCCCGCCAGCACGATGCCCCGATCGACGATGTCGGCCGCCAACTCCGGAGGCGTGCGCTCCAGGGTCCGTTTAACCGCCTCTACGATCACGTTGAGGGGTTCCGCCATCGCCTCGCGGATGTCGCCGGCGCGCACGGGAATCGTGCGGGGCAAGCCCGAGAGCAGGTGCAAACCCCGGACATCCATCGTCGACTCGTCGTGGGCGTCGTCGGGGAACGCGGAGCCAATCCGGATCTTGATCTCCTCAGCGGTCCGCTCACCAACCACCAGGTTGTGCACCTTTTTGAGATAGGTGCTGATCGAATCGCTGAGCTCATCGCCGGCAACCCGCACCGACTCACTGAGCACTGTTCCGCCCAGGGACAGCACGGCCACCTCGGTGGTGCCGCCGCCGATGTCGACAATCATCGTGCCCACCGGCTCGGTGACCGGTAGACCCGCTCCAATCGCGGCCGCGACGGGCTCCTCAATCAAATGAACATTGCGGGCCCCCGCCAAGCCGGCTTCGCGCACCGCGCGGCGCTCGACACCGGTGACACCACTGGGGATGCCGATGACCAAGCGGGGCGCCACGATGCCGCGGCCCTCATTCCCTTTCTGAATGAAGGTCTTGATCATCTGCTCGGCGGCGTCGAAATCAGCGATAACGCCATCGCGCAGCGGGCGCACCGCGCGGATGTTTCCAGGGGTGCGGCCCAGCATCAGCTTGGCCTCATCACCCACCGCGAGGGGTACACCCCGCTCCAGGTCGATCGCCACCACGGAGGGTTCCTGCAGGACGATCCCCTTGCCGCTGACGTACATCAGGGTGTTCGCCGTCCCGAGATCAATGCCGATGTCGCGGGAGAGCTGGAAACGTTTGAAGAACACAGACGCCCCCCATTCCGTCAAAGCATAGGTAGATCCTGCGATCTGACATCCTGCAAGACCCAAGCAGCGACCTGGGTTTTGCGGCAGCGGTGACGCATCCGGGGCAAAGGGTGGAACTCTCACCTCGAAGCTCCCCGCCCGGGGACTGCATCATTGATCCAACGCAAACGCAGGAGAACGCCATGGGCG